>JAYTUV010000030.1:0-34027 GCA_043744395.1 Aestuariivirga sp. | reverse complement strand
TTAAATCCTCTGCCACCATCTCCACAATGCGTTTTCCTGTCTCATAAGCAATCTGCCCGCGCTCTCTATAGGGTGCAGGAATGGCGGCATTGCCCGGCAAGCTCATACCCAAGGCTTCAGCCAGTGAATTCATCGTCGTTGCTGTGCCCATGGTGTTGCAATAGCCAGCTGAAGGTGCCGACGAAGCAACCAACTCCACAAACCCATCATAATCAATTTCGCCGGTAGCCAGTTTTTCGCGGGCCATCCAAACAATCGTGCCAGAGCCCGTGCGTTGACCTTTGTAATCGCCATTGAGCATCGGGCCGGATGACAAAGCGATAGCAGGTAAATCAACAGTCGCCGCCGCCATCAAACAAGCAGGCGTGGTTTTATCGCAACCAATGGTCAGCACCACGCCATCGAGCGGATAACCATAGAGCACCTCAACTAAGGAAAGATATGCAAGGTTACGGTCAAGCGAGGCCGTGGGGCGCTTACCGGTTTCTTGAATCGGATGAATTGGAAATTCCAGCGGAATACCGCCCGCTGCAATAATCCCATCACGCACGCGCTTAGCCAATTCCACATGCGACCGATTGCAAGGGCTTAAATCAGAACCCGTTTGGGCGATACCAATAATCGGCTTGGCTCCTTGAAGTTCACCGCGCGTAAATCCGTAATTGAGATACCGCTCCAGATAAAGCGCCGTCATGTCAGCATTATCTGGATTATCAAACCAGTTTTGCGAGCGCAGTTTCAGAGTTTTCTTGGGAGCTTTGGTCATTGGCTAAGCCTTCAATTTCAATTGTCATACATTTCATATCAAGCCCCACTGGTTTCGTCCATCTTTCAAAATTTGACCATTTGAACAAAATCTGTAATCATCACCCAATCAGTGACGGGAGACGTGTATGACACCTTCAAAAAACCCAGACATTGCAGCAAAGCGACTGCCCAAAGCGCAATATGCCGCGAATTTTACCGACCTGCATCCACCTCTGGGTCATCATGAAGCGCTGGTTGAATCAGACCGCTGCTATTTCTGTTACGACGCGCCGTGCATGAAGGCCTGCCCGACCTCAATTGATATTCCATTATTCATCCGAGAGATCCAAACCGGTCACCCAAAATCTGCAGCCAAAACCATTTTCAATCAAAATATTTTAGGCGGCATGTGCGCCCGCGTTTGCCCAACCGAAACTTTATGTGAAGAAGCCTGCGTTCGCGAAACAGCAGAAGGCAAGCCTGTAAAAATTGGCTTGCTGCAACGTTATGCCACAGATCAGGCGATGGGCGACAAGCATCCTTTCACCCGCGCAAAACCATCGGGCAAAAAGGTCGCCGTTGTCGGCGCTGGCCCCGCAGGCCTTGCCTGTGCGCACCGCCTTTCGATGCACGGCCACGACGTCACAGTTTTCGAAGCTCGCAAAAAATCTGGTGGGCTCAATGAATATGGCATTGCGGTCTATAAATCAGTTGATGATTTTGCCGCCAAGGAAGTTGATTTTGTTTTGTCCATCGGTGGCATAAAAATCGAAAATGGAATGGCGCTTGGAAAAAAATTAAAACTCGCCAATTTGCAAAAAGAATTCGACGCGGTGTTTTTAGGCCTCGGACTTTCAGGCGTAAATGCTTTGGGCGCAAAGAACGAAGACGCAGACGGCATTGAAGATGCAGTCGATTACATCTCAGACCTCCGCCAAGCCAAGGATGTTTCCAAACTCAACGTTGGCCGCAACGTCGTGGTGATCGGCGGCGGCATGACAGCCATTGATATCGCAGTGCAGTCCAAATTGCTCGGTGCGGAAAATGTGACCGTGCTTTATCGCCGTGGTGCTGAACACATGAAGGCCAGCCCTTACGAGCAAGAACTGGCCCAAACCAAGGGCGTGAACATCAAGCATTGGACAGCGCCTAAGAAATTATTGGTAAAATCTGGCAGCGTGACTGGCCTTAAATGTGAAAATAGCAGCACAGGCAAAACGTTCGAAATCCAAGCCGACATGATTTTCAAAGCTATTGGCCAGACATATATCGACGTCACAGGTGGCGCCATAACCCTCGACCAAGGCCGCATTAAAGTCGATGTCGAAAAACGAACCTCCGTCAAAGGCATCTGGGCTGGCGGTGATTGTATTGCAGCCGGCAAAGATTTGACAGTAGCTTCTGTTGATGACGGCAGACGCGCAGCTGAATCCATTCATACATTCTTGACCGCGTAAGGAGAGACCCATGGCAGACCTTCGCTCAAATTTTATCGGCATCAAATCACCCAATCCATTTTGGCTGGCATCAGCGCCGCCGACCGATAAGGAAGTCAACGTCGTCCGCGCTTTCAAAGCGGGTTGGGGCGGGGTGGTCTGGAAAACGCTTGGCGAAGAAGGCCCGCCTGTCGTCAATGTCAATGGCCCGCGTTATGGTGCCATCCATGGTGCGGATCGTCGTTTGCTGGGCCTTAACAATATAGAGCTGATCACCGACCGACCATTGGAAATCAATCTGCGGGAAATCAAAAAAGTAAAACGCGAATGGCCCGACCGCGCCATGGTCGTATCCCTCATGGTGCCGTGCGAAGAAGCACCGTGGAAAAAGATTTTGAAGGAAGTTGAAGACACTGAATGTGACGGCGTTGAACTGAACTTCGGTTGCCCGCACGGCATGTCAGAACGCGGCATGGGCGCTGCCGTGGGCCAAGTGCCTGAATACATCGAAATGGTCGCTCGCTGGTGCAAACAGCATTCGAGGCTGCCAGTCATCGTGAAGCTGACACCCAACATCACTGATGTGCGTCACCCAGCGCGCGCCGCTTTCAGGGGTGGTGCTGATGCGGTCTCGCTGATCAACACCATCAATTCAATCACCCATGTCGATCTCGATAGTTTCTCCCCCATGCCTTCCATCGACGGCAAGGGCAGCCACGGCGGCTATTGCGGCCCGGCAGTCAAACCCATTGCACTCAGCATGGTATCTGAAATTGCCCGCGATAAAGAAACCAAAGGCAAACCCATTTCCGCCATCGGCGGCATCACCACATGGCGCGATGCAGCTGAATTCATCTCCATGTCGGCAGGTAATGTGCAAGTCTGCACCGCTGCGATGACCTATGGATTCAAAATCGTCGAAGAAATGGCTTCAGGCCTTAGCCGTTGGATGGACGAAAAAGGTTACGCAACAATCGAAGATTTCCGTAGCCGCGCCGTGCCCAATGTCACCGATTGGCAATACCTCAATTTAAACTACATCGCCAAAGCCAAAATCGACCAAGACGCCTGCATCAAATGCGGTCGCTGTTACGCCGCCTGCGAAGACACCTCGCACCAAGCTATTTCAAACATGAAAGACGGTGTTCGCCACTTCGAAGTGATGGATGATGAATGTGTGGCGTGTAACCTCTGTGTCGAAGTCTGCCCCGTCCAAAACTGCATCACCATGGTTCAGCAGACCTCAGGTGTTGATGCTCGCACGGGCAAGAAAATCAGCAATGATTACGCCAATTGGACACAACATCCAAACAATCCGATGAGTGTAAAAGCGGCGGAATAGACCTGCGACATATTTGTTTCTCAGCTTGATCCGCATCAAATTAACCCCATATATAACTCAGTAATCTGACTTTAAATAATGGAGTGCGACCATGGCCTACAGAACCATTCTGCTGTGTCTGAATGAAGTTGAGCGCGTCCCCCAACTTATCGCAGCCGCCCGCCAACTGGGCGTAAATTTTAAAGCACATATCGCTGGACTTTACGTCATTCCAGGAGTTCAAGTTTATCCTTCAGATGGCTTAGGTATGAGTGCTGGCGTTTTTGACGGCACCCGAAACTACTTTCTTAAGCAACTACCAAAAATCCGAACAGACTTTGAAGCGGCAATGAAAGCCGATAGCCTGACATTTGATCTCCACGTAGTAGATTCAAGCCAGTCAAACATTGCAACCGATGTCATCGAAAACAGCCGCAATGTGGATCTCATAGTTCTCTCTTCCACCAATCGCGAAAAAGGCAATAGCGTTGAATCTGATTTTGTTGAGCAAGTGGTACTTGCTGCAGGACGCCCGGTATTGATCTTGCCATTCAAGGGAAATGCCGAAATCAAATTCGGAGATGTCATGCTCGGCTGGAACGACAGCCGCGAAGCAGCTCGCGCCGCATTTGATGCATTGCCATTTCTGAAACACTCAAAGCGCACGAAGATTGTAACAGTCGACGTTTCCCCCGGCGAACCAATCGCCGGTGCCAATATTGCTGAAACCTTAGATCGCGACGGTGTGAAATGCGAAGTGACGAATGTGGCATCGGGTGGCAAGAACCCAGGCGAAACCCTGCTGCTCGCGGCGCGGGATCATGGGGCCGGGCTTTTGGTTTTAGGCGCTTACGGTCATACGCGCTTGACGGAATGGATCTTTGGCGGTGCCACACAATATGTGCTCCAAAATCTAGATCGACCTGTCTTCATGTCGCACTGAGGTGCATTATGCTGAGTAAAATTAGATTAGAGCTGGCTCGCACCAAAGACTTTTCCGAAGGTTCGCGCGACACTGGTTGTGAGTTCACTGCACCTTTGAAGTCCAACGGAAAAATAGACACCGAAGACGATGAAACAGACTATCGCTTTAGCGATCACGGATTCAAGTTCGGCGAACATGTTTCCGTGAAAGAAGGCGACGAATTAGGGCCCTATCAAGTAAAACATATCGAAGAATTGAAATGAATTTTTATAGTCTCTGTTGGTTGAGGGTGAGACAGCAACAGATTAAAATATCTACATAATCTTATTATCCAAATTCATCCGATTGGATGATGCCAATTTGTTTCTGCTGTCACAGCTTGAAATTCGAACCGAACTTGCAAGAGTCCGCTCGTTTCGCTAGTTCTCTCACAAATCAAACACGCGAGAAACCCAAATGACCTCCTACAATCTTTTCCTCCTCCCCGGTGATGGCATTGGCCCTGAAGTGATGGCTGAGGTTGAGAAGATCTTGGCTTGGTTCACAGCCAAAGGCATTGCTACTTTTAATACCGATCGTGGTTTGGTTGGCGGATCAGCCTATGATGCGCATGGTAAAGCCATTTCAGAAGACGATATGGTGAAAGCACAAGCCGCTGATGCTGTTCTCTTCGGTGCGGTGGGCGGCCCGAAATGGGATAAGGTGCCTTATGACGTGCGCCCGGAAGCTGGCCTTCTGCGTTTGCGCAAAGACCTCGGCCTCTTCGCAAATTTGCGCCCCGCCATTTGCTATCCAGCCTTGGCCGATGCTTCATCCTTAAAGCGTAACGTGGTCGAAGGCCTGGACATCTTGATCGTGCGCGAACTCACAGGCGGCGTTTATTTCGGCGAACCCAAAACTATAACTGATCTGGGCAATGGCCAAAAGCGCGGCATCGACACGCAAGTTTATGACACATTCGAAATCGAGCGCATCACCCGCGTGGCATTTGAGTTAGCCAAGACGCGCAAGAACAAAGTGTCATCAGCTGAAAAGCGCAATGTGATGAAGACCGGCGTGCTCTGGCATGAGATTGTCACCCGCATTCACGCCATTGAATATCCCGAAGCAGCGCTCGAACATGTGCTGGCCGATAATTGCGCCATGCAGCTTGTGCGCTGGCCCAAGCAATATGATGTGATCGTCACCGACAATCTGTTCGGTGATGTGTTGTCTGATGTGGCCGCCATGCTCACAGGCTCGCTCGGCATGTTGCCATCAGCCTCATTGGGCGCACCCGATCTCAAAACCAAGCGCCGCAAAGCGCTTTATGAACCAGTGCATGGGTCTGCCCCTGACATTGCAGGAACTGGCGCCGCCAACCCTATCGCCATGATCGCCTCGTTTGGGATGTGCTTACGCTATTCTTTCAACATGGGCGAATGGGCTGATAAATTAGATCATGCCATTTCCGCCGTTTTGGCCAAGGGCCTCCGCACCAAAGACATTGCAGGCGATGTGCCCGCCAATACCAACACCACGCAGATGGGCGATGCGATTTTGAAAGAACTGCAGGCGCTGGCATGATTGACGGGGGCCGTTTCAGCATTGCCGGGCGCACGAAGGCGTTTGGTTATGCCTTTGCGGGCCTCGGCCATGTTTTCAAAACTGCGCATGCAATTTGGCTTCAAAGCGCCATCGCCGCTTGTGTAATTGCAGTGGGATTTTATCTCCAAATCACAGCCACTGATTGGCGCTGGATCGCGCTGGCCATAGCCTTGGTCTGGACAACCGAAATCATGAACACCGCAGTTGAATCCGTCTGCGATGCCTTGCACCCCGAACACCATCCCATGATTGGCATAGCCAAAGACGCAGCAGCAGGCGCTGTTTTAATGGCAGGCATAGGCGCAGTGGTGATCGGCGCCCTCACCTTCTGGCCTTATGTGTTTTAAGTATTCCGCTTCCGCGCTGCCAACGTCCGCAACCTCAGTGCGTTCAACCGAATAAATCCAGCCGCGTCCTTTTGGTCATAAGCGCCCCGGTCATCTTCGAACGTCACCAGATCATTCTTATAAAGCGACTTCACAGACTTGCGCCCCACTACAATCACATTGCCCCTATAAAGCTTCAAGCGAACCGTGCCTTCCACATGCTCTTGAGATTTATCAATCATCGTCTGCAACATCTCACGCTCGGGCGCAAACCAGAAGCCATAATAAATCAGCTCGGCATAGCGCGGCATGATTGAATCTTTCAAATGCGCGGCTTCACGGTCAAGTGTCAGAGACTCCATCGCCCTATGTGCCACCAACAAAATTGAACCGCCCGGCGTTTCATAAACACCGCGAGATTTCATGCCGACAAAACGGTTCTCAACGAGATCTAAACGCCCAATGCCATTGTCGTGGCCATATTGGTTGAGCGCTGTGAGCAAGGTAGCAGGAGACATCGCCTTGCCGTTGATTGCAACGGGATCACCATGTTTGAATTCAACTTCAATATAGGTCGGTTTATCTGGTGCATCTTCGGGTGCAATGGTGCGTTGATACACATAAGGCGGCGCTTCTTCCCAAGGGTCTTCCAGCACTTTACCTTCAGATGATGAGTGCAACAAATTCGCATCCACAGAAAATGGCGCATCGCCGCGCTTATCCATGGCCACGGGAATTTGGTGTTGTTCCGCAAAGCTAATCAAATCCGTGCGGCTTTTAAATTCCCATTCGCGCCAAGGGGCAATCACTTTAATATCAGGGTTCAGCGCATAGGCCGTGAGCTCAAACCGAACTTGGTCATTGCCCTTGCCCGTGGCCCCATGCGCAATGGCATCAGCACCAGTTTCAGCAGCAATCTCAATCAAGCGCTTGGCAATCAAAGGCCGCGCAATTGATGTGCCCAACATATAAACACCTTCATACAAAGCATTGGCGCGGAACATCGGAAACACAAAATCCCGCACAAATTCCTCGCGCACATCTTCCACATAGATAGACTTGATGCCCATCAACTCGGCTTTTCTGCGCGCCGGCTCAAGTTCACCGCCTTGGCCCAGATCGGCCGTGAAGGTTACGACCTCTGCCTGATATTCGGTTTGAAGCCATTTCAAGATGATGGAGGTATCAAGCCCACCTGAATAAGCGAGGACAACTTTTTTGATTTTGGATTCGGTGCTCATGAAAATCTCTTCTTAAATCGCTATATTATAAAATGACCCCACTTAATTCCCCCATCCCTGCGAAGGCAGGGGTAACGGACGGGATGGTATGTTGAAAAGCGACCTATCACGCTTGAAGCCGCTATCGCAAGCCCAGCCCTTTATTAGCATTGCAAATTTGACATGAAGTTAAGCAATTGTTTACGATTGACATGAGATTCTAAAAGTACAAAGTAAGGTGAAAACGAAGCAGATGAGGGAGACAACTGCATGGAGCAAAATATATCGAGGTTGATCGAAATGGCAAAGGCGGTCAAGCCTACAGAAGCACAGAATGAAGAGCAACGTCGTTCGTTCGTTTACGGGAATACTGCGTTCGAAAATCCGCAGATTTCGCGCAAACTCGTTGACGAGATCGCAGAAAAACTGCGAGCTTGAAAAAGCGATGAAACTATAAAATTATAAAGCCGTGCTCTTTGAAGTGCGGCTTTTTAGTGAGGTCATATGGAAGAGCACGAAGTTGCTAGATTGGAGACTGAAAACGGCTTTCGTCAGATCGCTCAAGGCATTGAGATAATTAAATATTATTTGGAACCAAACCGACCTTTCGCTTTGCGGCCCGGTCTCATATTGGAGTTGCAGCAGATTGCCGTAGAGGGCCTTGTTGCAAATCCTGGCCAGTGGAGGCGTACTGTGGTTCAAATCGAGAAAAGTGCGCACCAACCACCTGTCGCACATTTGGTCGAAAATCTCGTGAGGGAAATGTGCGACTATGTGAATGACAATAGACACACGAAAACAGCATTTTATTTAGCAGCATACGTAATGTGGAGGCACAACTGGATTCATCCATTCGAAGATGGAAACGGAAGAACAAGCAGAGTTTTATCATATATCGTATTATCACTTTGTGTTGGCTATGTATTGCCAGGCAGCCCGACCATCCCAGAGCAAATCCAAGGAGACCGCTCCGGATATTTCAAATCATTGGAAGATGCAGATGCGGCGTGGCTGGCAAGCGGCGAGGTAGACGTAGGTTCAATGGAAAAGTTGCTTACAGGAATGTTGGCTAAACAATTGCTGTCGGTCATCGATGGCGCGTCTGGTGCAAAAAACTTTTAAGCAAACTAAACCCGCTCACTTGCCCGCACCTTCATGCTCTCACTCTTCAACTGCCCACACGCCGCCATAATATCGCGGCCTCTGGGGGTGCGCACTGGCGATGCATAGCCGGCATTGTTCAAAATCTCAGCAAACACCTCAATCACATCCCATTCCGAGCATTCATACGCCGTACCCGGCCAAGGATTAAACGGGATCAAATTTACTTTGGCTGGAATGCCCGCCAGCAGTTTCACCAACCGCCGCGCATCGGCCACTGAGTCATTCACACCCTTCAACATCACATATTCAAACGTAATGCGCCGTGCGTTCGACGAACCCGGATATTTGGTGCAGGCGTCCATCAATTCCGCGATCGGATATTTTTTATTGAGCGGCACCAGCTTGTCACGAATTTCATCCGTCGTGCCATGCAGCGAAATCGCCAACGACGACCCAATCTCATGCCCCGCCCGCACGATCTCCGGCACCACGCCAGACGTGGAAAGCGTAATGCGGCGCTTCGACAAAGAAAGCCCCTCACCATCGGAGGCAATGTTGATGGCCGTCTTCACATTATCAAAATTATAAAGCGGCTCGCCCATGCCCATCAGAACAACATTGGTGATGTAGCGTCCTGAAGAAGGCGGCTTGGGGTTAACCTCCAGATCATCGGGCCAATCTTTTATTTGGTCACGCGCCAACATAATCTGCCCGGCAATTTCGCCAGCAGTCAAATTGCGCACCAGCTTTTGCGTGCCCGTGTGACAGAAGCTGCAAGTGAGCGTGCAGCCCACTTGCGAAGAAATGCAAAGCGTACCGCGATCTTCTTCCGGAATATAAACTGTTTCAATCTCATGCCGCGCACCCGTCGCATCAGGGGCCAGCCGCAGCAGCCATTTCCTTGTGCCGTCGGTTGAAACTTGCTCAGTCACAATCTCAGGCCGCGTCAAAACAAAAGCCTCTTCCAGTTTGGCCCGCACTTCTTTGGAAATATCGGTCATCAAAGTAAAATCAGTTTTACCGCGCTGATAAATCCAATGCCAAAGCTGGCGCATGCGCATCTTGCGCTGCTTTTCAGGAACGTGAATGCGTTCCAAAATTGCCGCCAAGTCTTCACGCGAAAGCCCCACCAAAGTTGGGCGTAAATCATTGGGAATGTAGCTGGCGGCCAGCGGAATAGCGGTTTGTAAAAGAGTGGTCATGGCGGGGCTCTTAGAACACTTCCATGTAGAATTGAAGCCTCAAGGTTGCGTATAAACCCCAACCATCGGCCCCAGCGGAAGATAGCCGCCAATGCTGCTGGTGTCCGAGCTATAAAGACTGGAAATTGACCCATCCAGAAACAGCGCATTTTTGCAGCCCAGTTGTTCTTTAAACAAGCTCGCAAATTCATAAAACCCAACCGGATCATTCGAGATCACAAACATTGCCGTGTGATCATCCAGCACACCCACGCCATTGCGAGTTTTGAGTGATGTTCCATTAGGAGAAAACTTCGGGTGAATTTTATTATTAATCACCAACATCGGCCCAGACTGCGTGGCAAAATCTGGCTTAATCCCAGACTTGGCATAGGCCTCTGTGTCGAGCACGCCGGCTTTTTCACCCACAATATAAAACACACCATTTGGCTTCAAATGAAAATTGCCCGAACCACTTCTGCGGTTCAGTTTTTTGGCCTCGACACCATTTTCAACATACAGTCCGATGGGTCGCAGATTGGTGTCATACATGCCCGCATTCATGGCGAAAGAAAGCGTCTTGCCATCGGCCTTCAGTTTGTCAGAAAGCCTGCGAAAATTGCCAAGCGGAATATCATTATCATCGAGATTAAAAAGTTCAATATGCTCGGTCTTGGGGTCAAACCCACACACAGTATAAGCATGACCAGAATAACTCAGAGGCTTGCATTCAGCCTGAGCAGTCGAATTCATGGCCCACAATGCAACCCCAATAACACCAAATTTATTTACAAGCCGCGTCAATTTTATCCATCGCCTTGGAAATTCCAGCCAGTGAATAGCTGTCGGTCGTCTCAGTACCCTTCCAAGATGTGCCCGTCACTGACAATACTGTACCAGTCTTCATCGCCTTCACAATTGCTGCTTCGGTTTCAGGTGCCGCCGCCCATGCCGCATCACCGTTGGTATAGAGCTCGAATGCTGCATCATCCACTTTCACAGTCACCGTCGATGATTCCTTGAACGGATAACCGATGATCGTCGAAACCTGCCCCTTCACCTTGCGGCCCGGATAATGCGTCACCAAAAAATAAACCGGATCGCGTTTCACTTTTTTAGCAGACTCAGTTTTCTTAGGCGTCGAATAGACATAACAAACTGGCTTGCCCTGGTCTTGATAGGTAAAGCTTTCCCAATCATCAAATGTGCCAATGGAAACGGGGTCGCCTGCGCGTGCTGTTCCACTCAAAGCAAGACCCAAGCCTAACGTCAAAAAGCTCAATCGGATAAATTTCATGCCGCCATCTTTAAAACCGCAAATCTTAACAAGTTGCGAAAACCAACATTTGCTCTAGACCGTAAAAATCAGGCCCAATTAGGGCGCTAAAGGTTAACAATATGAACGACAAATCCATTCTGGTTACAGGCTGCTCATCTGGCATTGGTTACGCATGCGCATTAGGTTTGAAAGCAAAAGCCTACCGCGTCTTTGCCACGGTGCGCAATGCGGCAGATGCAACACGTCTCGAGGCCATGGGTCTTGAGACGATAATGCTTGATTATTCCGACCGAAACTCCGTGGAAGCTTGTGCAGCCGAAGTCTCGAAGCTGACAGGTGGCAAGCTTTATGCGCTGTTTAACAATGGGGCCCACGGCCAACCCGGTGCAGTCGAAGATCTCACACGTGAAGTGCTCGAAGCTCAATTTGCATCTGGCTTTTTTGGTTGGCATCAATTGACAATACTTTGCTTGCCCATGCTCAGAGCTAATGGCGGCGGCCGCATCATCAACTGCTCCTCTGTCCTCGGCCTTGTCGCCATGAAGTGGCGCGGCGCTTACAACGCCATGAAATTCGCGGTTGAAGGTTTGACCGACACCATGCGCTTGGAGCTACGAGGTTCTGGCATTTTTGTGTCAACCATTGAGCCTGGCCCCATCACCAGCAAATTTGTAGAAACCGCCATCAAAAAATTCGAAGCTAACATTGATCAAGAAAATTCACATTACAAGTCAGCTTATGCAGATCAGCGCGAACGCTTTGGCAAAGGTGGCTCCAACCGCTTCAAATTGCCGCCGGAAGCTGTGCTTGAAAAGCTGCTCCACGCCATTGAATCAACTCTTCCAAAGGCGCACTACTATGTCACTACGCCGACCCACATTATGGGCCTCGCCCGGCGCATCATGTCCCAAGGCCTGATGGATAGATTTGTAAACAGGATGTCTGACCAATGAATTTCGTAAATAGCCTCGGCCCCATAATGATGGGCGCAGTTTTCATCGTGCTGTGCCTTGGCCTCTTCAACATGATGCGCGGAGGTTCATCCAATAAATCTCAACAATTCATGCGCTGGCGCGTGGGGCTTCAATTCATCGCCGTTATTTTTCTAATGCTCGGCCTGTGGTGGTCACGCCATTAAAGCGTTTTGATGTTTTATAGAAACATCAAAAGCGCCCTCACTTATTATTAACAATCAACACCGCCGCCGCACAAACCGCCATGCCCAAAATTTGGATCCAATTTAAAGTCTCACCAAACAGAACATAAGTCATCAAGGCAACAACAGCAGGCACCAGAAAAATCAAACTCGAAACTTTTGAAACGGCACCCTCGCGGATCAAAATCATCATCAGGGTAATGGCAATAACCGACAGCACAATCACCGCCCAGCCCAGTGCCAGCCAAGCTTGATGCGAATTATCGAAAAAGAAATCTTCCACAAAATGAGCGCTGATTAACACCACCAAACTGGCTCCCACATATTGCCACGTGCCACCGGTGGCCAAGGCAATGCCTGTGGCAAAGCGCTTTTGATAAACTGTGCCAAATGAAATGCATAAAGCCCCAAACAGCGACAAGCCAACAGTCAGCGGCGTAATTCCTTCAACACCTTGAAAATGAAGTTTGGGTGAAATCACCAAAGCGATCCCAATCAACCCTACCAAAAGCCCAAACCAATGCCGCCGGTAAATTCGCTCGCCCAAAATCCAAGCTGCCAAAAATGCCGTGAGCAATGGTTGCAGCCCTACAATGAGTGCGGAAACACCAGCAGGCAACCCATGCGCCACCGCCCAATAAATTGGCGCTAAATATCCACCATGCATAAAGGCCCCGGCAACAGAGGCGTGAAGGGCATGTGTGGCATCGGGCCAAGCCGCGCGCTGATAAAACGCCACAAAAAACATAAACAAACAAGCAATCGGAAAGCGCAGTCCCAAAAACCATATGGGTGCCACATGCCCTGCGGAAAGTTTTGCCACCACAAATCCAGTGGCCCAGAGCAGCACAAACAAAGCGGGCGCAATAGCAATCAGCAAAGCATTGGAAGATTTGGAGGCCATATGAACTTTCTAAAAATCTCGCTAGAAAAGAACCATGAATGATTCAGTCCGCATCGTCTTGGCATTGTTTAGAGATGCTCTCAAGCGCCTGTTTGCCGACGAAGCCATTCCCCTTGCAGGCAACATTGCCTTCCGCACCATTTTTTCAATTTTTCCATTTCTAATTTTTCTGACTTCATTGGCAGGTTTTTTCGGGAGTGAAAAATTGGCGGCTCAAATGATCGAATATCTGCTCAGTGTGGCCCCTGAACAATTGGTCAAACCCCTAGGTCCCGAAATCCAATCGATTCTAACTGTGCCAAGAACAGGCTTGCTCAGCCTCTCAGCGGCCCTTACCATTTGGAGCGCCATGGCTGGTGTGGACTCTGTTCGTGTGGCCCTGAACCGTGCCTATGATCTGAAAGACCAACGCTCCATCTGGTTTCTCTATGCCCAAAATATCGTGTTCATCATTGGGGCAGCAGGATTGTTGCTGGCAGTTGCAATACTTCTCGTCATCTTCCCCGTCGTCAAAAACGCTGTGGCACAATACGCCCCATCTGAAATCGCCAAATACGCCACGCTTGATCAATTGCGCTATCCATTGGCCATGCTTCTACTCACAATTGGCCTTCAACTGGCCCACCACATTTTGCCCGCTCAAAACTTGTCCATGCGATATGTGTTCCCCGGTGTCGTCTTAACAGTTCTGGTCTGGGTCGCTCTCTCAACCGCCTTCTCGGCCTATCTGGTCAACTTCAACTCCTTCGCCTCAGCCTATGCTTCTCTTTCTGGGTTGTTTGCGGCTATGTTTTTTGTATATCTCTCAGCTCTGGCATTAATCTTTGGCGGCGAAGTCAACCGGGTCATCAATGGCCTCTCCGTGTCACACAAAACTTGACTTTTTGCATCTCCTTGCCTAGAAGTCGCCAATCCAAAAGGCCAAAAGCCTGCTGGTTAATCATGCGCTGCCCCCGGCAACCCCGAAGATTTTTCGAAATCTTTTGCAAAAGTGCTTTTCCTTCAATGGGTTAGGAAAGGACGCCAAAGGGCGCGAAGTAGAATGGAAAAAACATGTACGCAGTCATCAAGACAGGCGGCAAGCAATATCGCGTTGCCGCAAACGATAAAATTCTGATCGAAAAGCTCGAAGGCTCTGCCGGAGACCACATTCACTTTGACCACGTTTTGATGGTCGGTGCTGGTGCCGATGTTCAAGTTGGCGCACCGCTGGTTGCTGGTGCGACAGTTGTGGGCGAAATCGAAAAGCAGGCCCGCGGGCCGCATTTGATTATTTTCAAGAAGCGTCGTCGTAAGCATTATCGCCGCCGCAATGGTCACCGTCAAGATTTGACCTCGGTGATCATCACTGAAATTCTGGTTGGTGGCGCAAAGCCAACAGGCAAAAAAGCTGAAAAGAAAGTAGCAGCTCCAGCTCCCGTTGCATTGGCTGCAACATCAGGCGCTGACGACATTTCCTTGATCGGCGGCATTGGTCCAAAGATCTACAAGGCTTTGACTGATATGGGCATCTCAACATTTGCTCAAGTGGCCGCATGGACACCAGACGATGTTGAACGCATCGAAAGCGAAATCAAGCAAAAGGGCCGCGTTGCGCGCGAAGAATGGATTGAGCAAGCCAAAGAATTAATGGCAGGCCAAGCACCACGTGCTAAAACCGACAAAGCCCGTTCGTAATTTGAAAGAGATAGGAGCAAACCATGGCACATAAAAAAGCAGGCGGCTCGTCCCGCAACGGTCGTGACTCAGCTGGTAAACGTTTGGGCGTTAAATGCTTCGGCGGTGAATCGGTTGTTGCAGGCAATATCATTCTGCGTCAACGCGGCACCCAGTGGCATCCAGGCACAGGCGTTGGAATTGGCCGCGACCACACAATTTTTGCGAAGATCCCTGGCACCGTGGCCTTCCGCGCCACCAAGTTAAATCGGCAGCTTGTGTCCGTCCTTCCAATGAAGGCCGCTGAATAAGCATCCATCAATTAACTTTGATTTCAAAGGGAGATGGGCAACCATCTCCCTTTTCTTTTCATCACCCTTCTCCCTCCCCCTAGATCAATCTGACTTTTGACGGAACCGTAAAAAGTCAGACAAATTGATCTGAAATGGAAACTGCAGGCGCTTTTGATGTTTCCTTGAAACATCAAAATGCTCTAGTGGGGAGGGCCGGGGTGGGGGTCATAAGAGATAGATAGCGATGACGATCATTGAAACATCACGATTACGTCTGCGCCCCTTAATTGATGATGATGCAGAATTCATCACGCGTGAAATCGGCAATTACAATGTCAGCAAAAACCTCGCCCGTGTCCCACATCCCTATCATCTGAGTGACGCACTCGATTTCCTCGATTGGATCAAAAGTTTCGACGACAGATCATTGGTCTGCGGCGTGGCTCTAAAATCAGATACGCAAAACCTCATCGGCGTTATCTCATATGATTTTGATGAGGCGACAGGCGTCGCAGAATTCGGCTATTGGTATGCAGAAAAATTCTGGGGCAATGGTTATGGCAAAGAAGCAGCTTTGGCTGTTCTTCGTCACGCATTTGAAATCAAAAAAATTGAGCGCCTAACGTCCGCATTCCACAACAACAACCCAGCTTCAGCGAAGATTTTATTAGGACTTGGTTTCGTAGAAGTTCGCCAAGAAATGCACTATTCAAAAGCTCAAGATGTTGAAGTGCTTTCCACCAAGCTGAGCCTGACCCGAGGCCGGTTTCTAAACCATAAGAAATCTATTTCTTGATCAAAACACAATTCTTCGCCGCAAGACCGCCCATACAGATTTCTGGCCTCGAATAAACCTCAGGGTTCAATTGCGAGGTGATGATCTTTGTAGCTAAACGCTCCTCCGGCGTCATCTTATAAATTCCACTGGGCGGTGCTTTGGCATAATAATCCAGAAAACCAGAACCAACACCCATCACCTTCACATAACGGTCCAACTCAGCGTCAAAACGTGCCGACATTTTTGTTGTCGGCTTGCCATTAATGATTTCGCGTTTGGTGATGGTTTTACTGATAATTTTCTTCTTACCCTTGATCAGCAAATATTTTTCACGGTAGTAAATTCGCTCAAAAATTGGCTTGTTGAGAATTTGGTGGGTGCCAATGACGCTTGACGGAATTGCAATCCGCTCCATCCCCGCTGCCAAAACCAAAGTGCATGCGGAAGCGCAATAGCTTGGTTGCGTTGAAAGAAATCCCCGTGAAATCTGTTTGGGTTTTAAAGTTTCATTGCAGAAAACATCTTTGCTGTTGCAGGTCAGCGCAAATGCATAGCCCACGGCCACATTCATTTTACGAGCCCGAATTAAGCGACCCATGGCCATCGCAGCCCGAACATCACCACCGCCGGATTGAATGACCAGAAGCAACGGCGCTTTACCTGCCGCTCGCAAAATCTGATTAAATTGTGTTGACGTGCCTGGTACAATTTCGCCACTCGCATAAATCCATTCAGGACAGTTTGGCTCACATTCAGGCTTGTTGGCCCGCATGATTTCAAAACTCATGACTTGGGATTTTACAATCGGCATTTTCCGTTGTGGCTTTGCGGCAAACGCCTCCAAATTCCACGTAGAACACAATACCAAAGTTAGAAAAGCAACAAACCGCATAAGGCCCCTCAAATCGTCCATTCAAATTGGCCTAACTTTATGTTGCTGGCAAGCCAACAAAAAAGGCAGCCCAAAAGCCGCCTCTTTCAAATTCAATCCGTCACTATTTTAGAATACCATCGCCACATAACGCGGAACCAAACTCTTGCGGCCCAATCCACCATTATGCTTTGAAGCGGCAAGTCGCATGTTCCCATGCGAAGATTTCACCGCCATCGAAAGATACTTCAACCCATAGCGAATATTGGTAGAGGCATTATAAAGCCCCGAGCAAGAACCCGAATAGCCAATGCCGCGCGCGGTCTGGCATTTCAGCTGATAAACACCAATTTCACCAACGCCACCCGTAACCAGCGGATTAAACCCAGATTCAATTTTGGCAATGCGCAACGCAAACCAAGTTGGCACGCCGTAGTGCGGCGCTTGCGACTTAATCATGGCTTGCACATTTGCGCGTGTTGCTGCCGTGACCTTTGGAAAATTCGACCGGCCCACATGCGCAACCTTATGTTTGATGTGGTGGAAGCCGTGATGCCGCTTTGCGGCTTGGGCTGTGGTGCTCAGCAAGGCAACGGAAACAACCGCGGCCGAAAGTGTTACTAGTAATTTAAAACGCATATTTATATTCCTTTACGCTACTCGAACGGCCATACGAAGCTTCCAACAAAGTTGAAAGCCAAAAACCACAAGACCGCCGATGTCTGAGGGAGAAGGGCTGTAGAATGGCTAAATATGGCGATACTAAGGTCTCGAACAACGAGTCAACGTTAACGAAAAATCAACCAAGTGTTGTGGTATTTTTGCAACGCACCAATTTTGACCTGAGTCTGCTCCTACTAAAAGCATTTAACGTCTAGCTTTTGGAATCTAATCCGAAGCGTGTCACGCCTTCACAATTCATTTCAATATCGCCGCGTTATTCTCTATTGAAGGCCCATGAAATTTCTTGATGAATGCAAAATCTATGTCCGCGCTGGCGATGGTGGCGCCGGTGCCGTGTCGTTTCGCCGTGAAAAATTTATTGAATTTGGCGGCCCCGACGGTGGCGACGGTGGCACTGGCGGCGACGTATGGGTTGAAGCTCACAATGATCTCAACACGCTGATTGACTATCGCTACCAGCAACATTTCAAAGTTCGTACCGCAGGCCATGGCATGGGCAGGCTTCGTGCGGGCAATTCAACTGAAGACATCGTACTCAAAGTTCCCACTGGAACTGAGATCTATGAAGATGATCAAGAAACCCTCATCGCCGATTTGCAAAAGCCGGGTGAACGTGTGCGCATCGCCAAAGGCGGCAATGGCGGCTTCGGCAATCATTATTTCAAATCCGCCACCAATCGCAGTCCTTATAATGCCAACCCCGGCCAGCAAGGCGAGGAACGTTGGATATGGCTGCGCCTGAAACTGATCGCTGACGCTGGAATCGTCGGCCTACCCAATGCTGGAAAATCCACTTTGCTCTCGGTCGTCTCTGCAGCGCGCCCAAAAATCGCCGACTATCCTTTCACAACACTTCATCCACAGCTCGGCGTCGTGAAAGTGGCTGCCAATTCATTTGTACTGGCCGATATTCCAGGCCTCATCGAAGGCGCTTCCGACGGCGCAGGTTTGGGCACGCGCTTTCTCGGTCACGTCGAGCGTTGCGCTGTTCTCATTCACATGATCGACGCCACCGCCGATGACCTCGTTGATTCATACAAAGTGATCCGCGCTGAGTTAAAAGCCTACAGCCCCATCTTGGCAAAAAAACCAGAGATCATCGCCTTCAACAAAATCGATGCGGTAGAACCAAAAGAACTCGAAAAGAAGCTCAAAACCTTCGAAACCAAAATCAAAAAGACGCCCATGCTGATGTCAGCCGCCACTCAGAAAAACACTGAACAAGCCATGTTTGATCTTTATGCAGTGATCAGCGGTGACCGCAAAGCGTCCCGTATTCCCGATCCTGTGGGGGTCACAACGGAAAGCTGGAAACCGTGATGTCCCGCCTGTCCAAGGCCAAACGCATCATCGTCAAAGTAGGTTCAGCATTACTCGTCGATCAAAAGACGGGAACCATCAAAGCCTCTTGGCTGTCTTCATTGGTTGATGATGTGGCGGATCTTAAAATCGCAGGTGCTGATGTCATCCTCGTTTCATCTGGTGCCATAGCACTTGGCCGTCGCACATTGGGCCTGCCCAAAGGCAAACTGAAACTCGATCAAAGCCAAGCCGCCGCCGCTGTGGGCCAGATTGCGCTTGCTCAAGCATGGTCAGAAGCGCTCCGCACCAAAAACATCGTCGCCGCACAAATTCTGGTCACCCTAACTGACACGGAAGAGCGCCGCCGCTACCTCAATGCCAGAGCCACACTCTCAACTCTGCTGTCCCAAGGCGCTGTCCCCGTGATCAATGAAAACGACACCGTCGCCACCTCCGAAATTCGCTACGGCGATAATGACCGCTTGGCGGCTCGCGTTGCATCGATGATGTCGGGTGATGTGCTGGTTCTGCTGTCTGATATTGACGGTCTTTATTCTGCACCACCAAATCAAAAAGGTGCCACCTTTATTCCAGAACTGCGTGAGATCACGCCAGAAGTTGAAGCCATGGCGGGGAAACCCATTTCCGGCGTTGGTTCCGGTGGCATGATCACCAAAATCGAAGCGGCAAAGATTGCGCTTTCCGCAGGCTGCAACATGGTCATTGCATCAGGCCATGAAATGCACCCGCTCAAACGCATTTCTGAAAACGCACGCTGCACATGGTTTGTGGCGGAAGCTTCCGCCATGCAATCCAGAAAACGTTGGATCGCCGGAACCTTACAACCCACAGGCAAACTCTTTGTCGATGAGGGTGCAAAAACCGCATTGCTCAAAGGCAAAAGCCTGCTGCCTGCTGGCGTTAAAAAAGTTGAGGGCAGCTTCGCGCGGGGCGACACCGTCAGCATTGTATTGATCGACGGCCCAGAACTGGCCCGCGGTCTTGTGGCGTATGATGCGAGTGAGGCCCAACAAATCATTGGTCTTAAATCGGCAGATGTGCAAAAACTTTTAGGCGCAGGCGACCGCGATGAAATGATCCACCGCGATGACCTGGTGATGATGGATAGGCAATGAACGACGTGACTTTAAACATCGGCAAGCAAGCCCGCACCGCCGCGCGCCGCATTGCCCTTGCGTCAACCTCGCAAAAAAACGCAGCTCTAAAGGCCATGGCCAAACACATCCGCGCTCAAGCAGCAGCCATCCAATCGGCCAACGATAAAGACATCACAGCCGCAAAAACCAAAGACCTAAAATCATCCTTCATCGACCGCCTCACCCTCAACCAAGCGCGCATCGAAGCCATGGCGCAAGGCCTTGAAGACATTGCAGCCCTTGATGATCCCGTAGGCAAAACCCAAGAAAAATGGACAAGACCAAACGGCATGGAAATCTCGCGCGTCTCCGTTCCTATCGGTGTCATCGGCATCATCTATGAAAGCCGCCCCAACGTTACCGCAGATGCAGGCGGGCTCTGTTTGAAATCCGGCAACGCTGCCATCTTGCGCGGCGGCTCAGACGGCTTTGCCACATCACAAATCATTGTCTCAGCCCTTCAACAAGGCCTTGTGGATTCAGGGCTTGATCCCAACGCAATCCAAATGGTGCAAACCACCAGCCGCGATGCCGTGGGCGAAATGCTGTCGGGCCTCAATGGCACAATTGATTTGATCATCCCTCGTGGCGGCAAAAGCCTCGTGGCCCGCGTGCAGGAAAACGCCCGTGTTCCCGTGTTCAGCCACCTCGAAGGTATCTGCCATGTTTATGTCGATATGGCAGCCGATCTTGAAATGGCAAAATCAATCGTGCTCAATTCCAAAATGCGCCGCACCGGGGTTTGCGGTTCTGCCGAAACCATTTTGATCGACCGTGCAAAACTCTCAAACCTCGAACCAATCATCAGTACACTGATAAATGCGGGTTGCGAAGTGCGTGGCGACGCTGATACCATATCCGCAAATTCAGCCGTCAAACCCGCTTCAGAAGAAGATTGGTCAACCGAATATCTCGACTCCATTGTGTCAATTAAAGTCGTAGACGGCGTTGATGCGGCCATCGCCCACATCGAAAAATATGGCTCGCAACACACCGATGCAATCGTGACCGATGACCAAGCCACAGCAGATCATTTCCTGAAAACCCTCGACAGTGCCATTGTCCTCCATAACGCTTCCACTCAATTTGCAGATGGCGGTGAATTTGGCTTTGGCGCTGAAATCGGGATCGCCACCGGAAAAATGCATGCTCGCGGGCCAGTGGGCGTCAACCAACTCACAACTTTCAAATATCAAATCAGAGGGAACGGCCAGATCAGGCCGTAAGATCTGATGCTTGAATTGCGTTTTTCACTTTTTCAATCGCCATCTCACGACATCCGTCATTCCGTGCAAGGGCCTCGCCTTTCGCGGCACTTGCGCGAAAGGTTTGCCCGCGACACGGAATCCAGCTTTGGTTCCGCGCTTGCGGTGGGCGAAGCTGGGAAATGTTAAAACTCCCACCTTTCGGCCAAGGACAGCGCATCGGCCTTTTCGGCGGTTCCTTTAACCCCGCTCATGTCGGTCACCGCATGGTTGCACTTTATGCTTTGAAACGTTTGCAGCTTGATTGCGTGTGGTGGCTGGTTAGCCCGCAAAACCCCCTCAAAGACACAAAAGAAACCGGGGAATATTCGGCCCGCTTTGCCAACACCAAGCAGATCGCCAGACACCCAAACTTTAAGGTCACAGATCTTGAAAAACAAATCCACAGCCGCAACACATCACAAACTTTGAGCGCCTTAAAACTGGCCATGACAAAAGCCCACTTCGTGTGGATCATGGGGGCTGATAGTTTTGCGGATTTGGATCGCTGGCATAACTGGACGCAGATTGTCGAAACACTGCCCATCGCAGTGCTGGCAAGGCCCGGCTATTCAGTGCGTGCCTTAAGCGGCCAACCGGCCTTGCGTTACAGAAAATACCGTCTGAGCAATGATCAGGCAGGCCTACTAGCCAAACGCCGTGCACCAGCCTGGGTTTTCATCTCCATGCCGCTGCGTCCCGAAAGTTCGACGGCCATTCGCCAAGCTGTCAAATCGGTTTCACATTGAACAATTATTTGGTATGGGTTTCCCATCAAAACAAGGAATAAGACCCTGAGCAAGAAACCTGTGAAGAAGACCGCAAAGAAAGCCGTCAAAAAAGTGACCGCAAAAAAGCCAGCCACCAAGGCTGTTGCGAAGAAAGCCACCAAGAAAGTCGCGCCTAAAAAAGCCGCAAAAGTCGCGCCTAAAAAGACGCTTGTCAAAAAGGCTGCGCCAAAAAAAATCGTTAAAGCCGCTCCTAAAAAGGTAGCGCCTAAAGCGGCAGTTAAGAAGCTTGTGAAGAAGTCTGTTAAATCTGCCCCTAAAAAAGCAGCACCGAAGAAGGCAGTAAAAGAAGCGCCTAAGAAGATTGTAAAAAAAGCAGCACCTAAAAAGGTTGCGAAGAAAGTTGCTGTCAAAAAGCTCCCCGCAAAAAAGTCCGTGGCAAAAAAAGTCACGCCCAAAAAAGTCGCCGCTAAAAAGACAGCCGTTAAAAAAGCTTCTCCAAAAAAGGTCGTTGCCAAAACAAAGAAACTAGCAGTCGTCAAAGTTTCAGCTCCACCAGCACCACGTTATGTTGGCCCTGATTGGCCTTTGATGAATGTGATTTTGGATTCGATGGACGATTCTAAAGCCGAGCAGGTAATTGCCATCAATCTTATTGGCCGTTCATCCATGGCCGACGGAATGGTCATTGCTTCAGGTCGTGCAAATCGCCACGTCGCAGCCATCGCTGACCAACTGGTGACCAAGTTGAAAGCAATGGGTCAAAAAGACATTCGTGTCGAAGGCCTTGATCAAAGTGATTGGGTTTTAGTCGATGCCGGTAATGTGATCGTTCACATCTTCCGCCCTGAAGTGCGCAGTTTCTACAATTTAGAAAAACTTTGGTCGGAACATTCGCCGATCGAACAAGGCACAATGGAAAGCCGCGACGCGGAGTAAACTTTGCGCCTCCACATTTCAGCGATCGGCAAACTCAAAACCGGGCCAGAAAAAATGCTGGCCAATGACTATGCCGGTCGCATTGAAACCTTTGGGCGCAAAGCGGGTGTAACGTCGCTTAAAATCAGCGAGTGGTCTGAATCGCAAAACCCAAACGTAAAATCGCGCATGGAAGAAGAGGCCAAAATTCTTCTGTCGACTGTTCCACAGGGTGCAGTTACATTTGTATTAGACGAGCGCGGCAAATCACATTCGAGTGAAGACTTTTCAGGTTTGATTCGAAAGCACGCTGATCAAGGTGCAAATGACATTTGTTTTCTGATTGGTGGCCCAGATGGCCACGATCCATCAACCCGTACAAAAGCTAATCATCTCATTGCCTTAGGGGCCATGACTTGGCCCCACAGATTGGTTCGCATCATGTTGCTCGAACAAATTTACCGTTCGCTCACAATTATGGTTAATCATCCGTATCACAGGCAGTAGATCAACCTGAACTTTGACCACTTCGTCAAAGTTCAGATAAGTTGATCGAAAATTGAGTTAAGGCGATTTTGACTTTTCGAAGAAAAGTCAAAACGCATTAAACCGCCGCATTTTCGACATGTGTAAAAGGCATTTTCGCAACTCATATGAAAAATTCAATTTTGCGAAACTGCGGTCTTGTCCTAGCTTTGTCATTGGCAGGCTCGCAGGTATTTGCTCAAGAGGCAGACCCCTCTTTAAAGCTCGGTCAAGTTGAGCAAAGTCTCAAAGATTCTGAATTGCATCAGTCCATGCTCACAGCGGATATTGAATCTGCCGTAAAAGCCCAGACTGAAATTTCTGATAAGTTGATCGCTCTGGCCAAAACCTTGGAAAGCCAGCAAGCCGCAGCGCACCTAGCTGATGCAAAAATTCAGCAACTAACAGCTGAATCAATTATCATCCGAAGTTCTCTTGCCGAAAAACAAGATCATCTTTCAGAACTTCTTGCAGGCCTTCAACGCCTTGAACAAAACCCTCCCCCCGCCTTGGTAGTTGAGCCTGCCAATATTTTAGAAGCCTTGCGTGGTGCCATGATGTTTGGTGCCGTGGTTCCCGAAATGCGCGACCAAGCATTAGAGCTGCAAACCAATCTCAAGCGCCTCGACGCTATAAAGACTGAAACCGAAGATTCAAAGAAATCGCTAGGCGATGCCTTGGCCGCTCTGAAAACATCACAAGCCGAACTCGAAAAACTTCAGATCGAAAAGAAAGCTTTGGCCGCCACTTCGGCCAAGGATCTCGAAGCCGAAAAACAGCGCTATGCTGATTTGGCAAGCGAAGCAAAAAATCTCAAACAACTCTTGGCCGCTATTGAAGAAGAAAAAAAACGCGCCGAAGCACTCAAGACAGCAGAAGCCAAAGCCCGCGAAGAAGCTGAAAGTCTAAAAGCAAACCCGCTTATGGTTTTCAGTCAAAGCAAAGGCAAACTGAATTATCCCGCTCAGGGAGACATATTAAAACAATTTGGCGAAGACAATGGCCTCGGCACAAATTTGGACGGACTGGCACTTGTCACTCAAGCCAATGCCAGTGTCATTTCCCCTGTTGATGCAAAGATAGAATTTGCCGGTCCCTTCCGTTCTTACGGTCAGCTCTTGATCTTGAACGCCGGAGAGGGCTATCTCGTACTCTTGGCAGGCATGAATCAGATTTCAGCTGAAATCGGGCAATCCGTGAGGGCTGGCGAACCGTTAGGAAGCATGGGTCAGGGCCCATCCTCCATGGCACTAATCGGCAATGAGACAAATAATGCACGTCCTGTGCTTTATGTTGAATTTCGAAAAAACAATGATCCGGTTGATCCATCACCCTGGTGGATTGGACGCAGAAAAGAGGCGATGAAATGAAGTTGAATACCCAAATGCGTAATTTCGGACTGGTTCTGATTGGTGCGGTGTCGGCCGTGGCCATCATGCAAGCCTTCAATCATGCAACCGCAGCGACCAATGCTGAAACTTATAAACTTCTAAATCTCTTTGGCGATGTCTATGACCGGGTGCGCTCAGATTATGTCGAAAAGCCTGATGAGAAAAAGATGATGGAAGCAGCGATCAATGGCCTGCTGACCTCGCTTGATCCCCATTCCAGTTACATGAATGCCAAAGAATTTGCCGATATGAACGTCAAAACCAAGGGGGAATTCGGCGGCCTTGGCATAGAGGTCACCATGGAGAATGGCGTTGTCAAAGTCATGTCACCCTATGACGGCACACCAGCTGCCAAAGCGGGAATTCTGGCCAATGACCTCATTGTAAAAATTGATGGCAAGCAAGTTCAAGGCATTACCTTGAATGAAGCCGTCGAAAAAATGCGCGGCGTTGTAGGTGCACCAATCGTTCTCACAATCGTGCGCGACAAGCGTGATCCCTTTGATGTGAAACTGGTGCGCGACATCATCAAGATTGAATCGGTTAAATCCTCAATCGAAGCCAATGATGTGGGTTATGTGCGCATTTCAACATTCAACGAACAGGCAGACGACGGCTTGCAAAAGGCCATCAATGATCTTGACGCCAAAATGGGCGGCAAAGAGAAAGGCTTCATCTTGGATTTGCGCAACAATCCGGGTGGTCTGTTGCAACAAGCCATCGCGGTCAGCGATGTGTTCATGGAAAAAGGCGAAGTGGTTTCAACCCGCGGCCGCAATGCCGATCAAGTTGAACGCTACACAGCCCAAAAGGGTGACCTGACCAACGGTAAGAAGCTGGTGGTTTTGATCAATGGTGGTTCAGCATCTGCTTCTGAAATCGTCGCGGGTGCTCTTCAAGACCAAAAGCGTGCTACAATTATCGGCACAACATCCTTCGGCAAAGGCTCAGTTCAAACCATCATTCCACTCGGCAACGAAGGGGCCATGCGCCTGACCACACAGCGCTATTACACACCGTCAGGCCGCTCGATCCAAGCCAAGGGCATTCACGCTGATATCATCATCGAACAACCTTTACCGCCAGAGTTGATGGGCAAGAATGTTTCAGTTGAAGGTGAAGATTCGCTTCCCGGCCATTTGGCCAATCCAAACGGTGGCGATGAAGGCGGTGGATCGGCAGCTTACGTGCCGGAAGATCGCACCAAGGATGTTCAGCTCAAGGCGGCTATTGACTTCCTACATGGCGAAAAGGTCGTCACTAATGTTGTGCCACCAGTTGTAAAACCAGCCGATGCAACCAAACAATCGAATTGATTTTTGAACCAAAACCGGGCGGAACATAATGTTTCCGCCCCTTTTTTGATTACGGTTAATAATCCCTTAAGCCTTGCCCAGCACAGTGGCTAAAGACGAATCGAAGAGCTTCAATGCCCCGTGATGAATTAAAACAGCCGCTGCATCAGCGCCGCTTATCCCAAAGGATTTGGGAAAGGCGGCCGCGTGCGTTGAGCACGGCTTATGTCATGGTGTTGGCCGGATTTTTAGGCGGTGGCTACTGGCTGACCAAACAACCCATGCCCTTTGCGGGCGAACCCGTCATCACTTTAAATGTTCCGCCTGCCGAAGAAATCAAAACCGCAAGTGTTGAACCTTTGCCTGAAGCAGCAACCGAAGAAACAATCGAGCCTGATGTTGCGCCCATAAAACCATCTGCAAAAATCGTAGCACCAATCGAACAACAAAACTTCCAGCAAGATGCCACGATCTATGTCAGCTCAAGGCAACCATTGGCCAAAGCCCCGGCTCAAGGTGCAGTTGAAGCCGCTTCCATGGGGCCATTGCCCCGCATCACCCAAAGCGGCAAAAAGCCATCCGATATTTACGCAAGGCCCGTGCCCATGGGCCTCATCCATTCCGAAGCACCTAAAATTGTGATCATTCTGGGTGGCATGGGTCTGAACGAAAAGCTCAGCACTGCCGCGTCTAAAGACTTGCCCGGCGACATCACGTTAGCCTTCGCACCTTACGGCGATAATTTACAAGCTCAAGTAGATAGAGCCCGCGCCAATGGCCACGAAGTTCTGCTTCAGCTGCCATTAGAACCTGTGGGTTATCCAGCCACCAACCCCGGCCCAAAAACTTTGCTGGCTGATGGCCCAGACGAAACCAACCAAGAATCCCTGCAATGGCATATGAGCCGCTTCATAGGCTACACTGGCGTGGTCAATTATATGGGCGGCAGGTTCCTGTCTTCAGCCCCAGCCATAAAGCCCATGCTCTCCGAGCTGCGCAAACGCGGGATCCTTTTTATGGAAGATGGCTCGCTTCCCTTGTCGGCCACAGATGGTGTTGCCAAATCGATGAATATGCAAGTTCGCCATGCCAACTCCGTTATTGATCTGGATGCCAATCCCGTGTCCATTTCAGCCGCCCTTAATCTGTTAGAAGAAGAAGCCAAGACCAACGGCATCGCAATTGGCACAGGCACGGGCCTTCAAATCACCATTGATGCTGTGAACGAATGGGCCAAAACTGCTGGTGATCGCGGCGTTGTCATCATGCCGGCCTCAGCCGCGTTCAAAGGCAGGCTCGGATGAGCGAACGTGTGAAACCTGAAATCGTGGCGTATCGTCCTTGCGTGGGTGTCATGCTGATCAACGCCCAAGGCCTCGTCTGGGTCGGGCGTCGATTTGAAAAACAAAATGATGATGGTGTTGGCAAGTGGTGGCAAATGCCCCAAGGCGGCATCGACGAAGGCGAAGATCCAGCAAAAGCCGTGATGCGCGAACTTCACGAGGAAACCGCTGTCACATCCGCCCACATTATTGCCGAAGCGCCGCGCTGGTATCAATATGACCTGCCCGAACATTTGATCGGCAAAAGCTGGAATGGCAAATATCGCGGCCAGAAGCAAAAATGGTTTGCTCTCAAATTCACGGGCAAAGACAGTGAAATCAACCTGAAGCCACCTGGCCACAAACAAGAATTTGATGAGTGGCGCTGGGTTAAAATGGATGAAATGTTGGACATTATTATTCCGTTTAAACGCGAAGTCTATGTTGACGTCATAGCCGCTTTCCGGCATTTGGGCGCTTGAGGGGTTTAATATGAGCATTTCCCACATCATTTTTGATTGCGACGGCGTGTTGGTGGACAGTGAACCCTTGTCGATGCGCGCCGATGTTGAAATCTTAACTCGCGCTGGCATCAAAATCACCGAAGCCGAAGCCCACAGACGCTTTGTCGGCACAACCTTTCAAGACATGATCAAGGCGCTTGAAAAAGAACACGGCACAAAACTGCCTGAAAACTTATCAGACCTCAAAAACGCCCGTATGAATGACATGTACCGCACCGAGCTAAAGCTTGTGCGCGGCGTGCGCGATGCTTTGGAAGACATCCGCAACATGGGCCTTTCAATGTCAATTGCATCGAACGGCCCAAAGGACCGCGTGAAGCTGGCCCTGCAACTCACAGGTCTCTTGCCCTATTTCAAAAACGCCATCGTCACTTATGAAGACGTACCCCAAGGTAAACCAGCGCCTGATATGTATTTGCTTGCTGCTAAAAACGCCGGAACCAAAGCTGATAATTGCCTTGTGGTGGAAGATAGCATCGCTGGTGTTACCGCCGCTGTTGATGCAGGCTGTTGGACTTTAGGCTTCACCGGCACCTACGAAGACCAAAAATCTCACGGCATAAAACTAAAAGACATCGGCGCCGAAGCCATCTTTGACAAAATGGCAGATTTATCGACGCTGGTTGAGACATTTGTGAGATAGGGGTTTCCAAAATACCCGTCACTTACCAGTGATCCCACTCCATAACTCCGTCATTCAATTATTCCGTCATCCCACAATTCCTCCTACCGTAATCCCAGAACTCTCATCCTACCGCCATCGCGCAACTCCCCTCATACCGTCATCCCATGTCGCGGGCAAACCTTTCGCGGAAGAGCCGCGAAAGGCAAAGGCCCTTGCATGGGATGACGGATTCAGAGGGAGGCCTTCGAAACATACAAAAATAAGAAATAATGATAAATATATGAATTAATACTTGACAGGCATTTACTTCTGTTCTAGCTATGTTCCATCTTCCCTCGAAGGGGTTAACGTTCGCGACGGTAACTTTAATTGGGACAGATGTGGCGCTTGCGGGGTTGGGATAACGTATCTCAAACTCTCGAGAGCTGTTGATTGAAAAATTCAGGGCACTACGACCCTGAAAGCCCTAGTGGGCAGGTGACTCTGATTAACACTCCAGGATCGAAATATCCTCATTGTTCCGGAGGCGCCGTGTTCACCAGCAGCAAAAATCGCCACAAAAGCGCGGGTGCTCCCAAGCACTCCCATAGCCGGACCACTCCACCGGCATATTCGTGTTTGTTTGCGCCCGCGCAACCCTTCACTTCTTTCTATCCAGAAACGGCATTACCGTTTCACTTAACGCACAGCCGTGTCCTTTCCCAAAACACCCTTTTAAACTTGAACATTTCCCCTATAAGGCATCGATCAAATTGAGGGTTGAATCGTTATGAGCCAGACTGACGTTTCCGATACCGCGCGCATCCTGTCCGAAGCGCTGCCGTTTCTGCAGCGCTATGACGATCAAGTTATTGTCGTGAAGTTTGGTGGCCATGCCATGGTTGATCCCAAACTCGCTGGCCAATTTGCGCGCGATATGGTGATGCTGAAAGTGTGTGGCCTCAATCCCGTGGTCGTGCATGGCGGCGGCCCGCAGATCAATCGCATGTTGGATAAGCTGGCAGTTAAGCCTGAATTCCGCGATGGCCTGCGCGTAACTGATCATGACACCATGGAAGTGGTGGAGATGGTGCTGTCTGGCTCGATCAACAAGTCGATCGTCGCCTCGATCCAACAGGCAGGCGGCCGAGCCGTGGGTATTTCCGGCAAAGATGGCAGCTTGCTGATTGCTGAACGCTATACAAAAAAGAAGACTGATCCTGTCACAGGCGAAGTCACCATCATGGATTTTGGCCAAGTGGGCGAGCCCGCGCGCGTCAACGTTGAAATCCTTCACACCATCATGAAGAGCGACGCCATCCCAGTGATCGCCCCCATCGGCGTGGGCTGGGACGGCGACACCTATAATGTGAATGCTGATACGGCTGCAGGTGCGATCGCCGTCGCCCTCAATGCCAAGCGCTTGCTGATGTTGACCGATGTGGCGGGTGTTCTGAACAAAAGCAAACAATTGATCAGCGAATTAAAACTCGCTGAAGTCCAAGGCCTGATTGATGATGGCACCATCACCGCAGGCATGATTCCCAAAATTGAAAGCGCCGCATCGGTCGTTGAAAGTGGAGTTGAAGGTGTGATTATTTTGGATGGCCGCGTGCCGCATTCAGTGTTGCTCGAATTGTTAACCCCTCATGGCGTTGGCACACGTGTTTCGCGGGATGGCGTATGAGAGGGTTTGACCACATCAACACATGGGTGTTTGATCTCGACAACACGCTCTATCCTGCCTCGTGCAAATTGTTTGACCAAATGCATGTGCGCATGTCTGACTTTATCAAAGAACGTTTGAACGTTGATCAAACCGAAGCTCTTCGCCTACGCCGCGAATACTATTTAAAACACGGCACAACTTTGCGTGGGCTTATGCTTGAACACAACATGGAACCCACCGACTTCCTCGATTATGTCCACGATATTGACTACACCGCCGTAGCCAATGACAAGATATTGCAAAACGCTTTGGCAAAACTTCCGGGACGTAAACTGGTTTTCACCAATGGCACCACAGGCCATGCGGGCCGCGTGATGAAACGCTTAGGTGTTGAAGATCAATTTGAAGCGGTGTTTGATATTGTGGACTCCGATTACATCCCGAAACCGGCCCGTGGCCCTTATGATAAATTCGCTGGCCTCCACGCCGTTGACGGCAATCGCACAGCATTTTTCGAAGATCTACCCGAGAATTTGTCTGCCCCACACGCCATGGGCATGACCACTGTTTTAATCACTTCAGATGTGCGCCATTCCGATCAAGGCAATGCCGCAGATCGTTTAGTTCACATCCACCATTCAACCCATGATCTGCCGCAGTTTTTAAGCAGCATCGTCAATTCAATACACGGAGTAAAACTATGAAGAACGTAACTGCCATCATCGAAGACGCATGGGAAAACCGCGACACCGTAAATTTGAAAACCAAGGGCAACATCCGCAAAGCCGTTGAGTTTGCTTTGAATCAACTCGATGCCGGAAAGTTACGCGTTGCGTCTAAAGAAACCGGAACTTGGGTCACCCATCAGTGGCTTAAAAAAGCCGTGCTCCTGTCGTTCCGTTTGAATGATATGGAACTCGTTAAAGGCGGCCCCGGCACCTCAAAATGGTGGGATAAAGTGCCATCTAAATTTGAAGGCTGGACAGCCAAAGATTTCCGCGCCGGTGGCTTTCGCGCTGTGCCCAATTGCGTGGTGCGAAAATCCGCTTACATCGCTCCGGGCGCGATCCTCATGCCTAGCTTTGTGAACCTCGGCGCCTATGTTGATACAGGCACCATGGTTGATACCTGGGTCACCGTCGGCTCATGCGCCCAAATTGGCAAGAACGTGCATCTCTCTGGCGGTGTTGGTATTGGCGGCGTGTTAGAGCCGATGCAGGCAGGCCCCACAATCATTGAAGACAATTGCTTCATCGGTGCGCGTTCGGAAGTTGTTGAAGGCGTTATTGTTGGCGAAGGCTCGGTCATCGCCATGGGTGTTTTCATCAGTGCGTCAACCAAAGTCATCAATCGTATGACGGGCGAAATCCACACAGGCTATGTTCCGCCTTATTCCGTTGTCGTTTCCGGCAACCTCCCCGGCAAACCCATGCCAGGCCAAAACTGGGGGCCATCAACTTACTGCGCAGTAATCGTGAAAACCGTGGATGCCCAAACCCGCAGCAAGACTGCAATTAATGAGTTGTTGCGGGATTGATTCTCGGCGATAATCGATTCAGGGGCATAAACAAAAAGTCGGGAGAATATTATGGATTGGAAAAATCTCTATTTAAGTTTTCAAGGACGCACCAACCGTCAACCATTTTGGCTGGGGTTGTTGGCTTTACTTATTGTACAATGGATTGTGATGTTTATTGTTGCGATGCTGCTGGGCGTTTCGTTGATGCCAGTTGTCGATCCAAATATTCCACCTGAAGCGGCAGCATCGATGATGATGTCAGCAATGCTCCCAATTTGGATCGTTTCGTTGTTGTTCTTGTATCCAGCATTGGCAGTATATACAAAACGCTGGCATGACCGCGATAAGTCAGGTTGGTGGACTTTAATTATATTAGTGCCGATCATCGGCGCATTTTGGTTTTTGATTGAATGCGGATTTTTGCGCGGCACCGATGGGCCAAACCGTTTCGGCAATGATCCATTGGGTTGATTAGATAATTCTCTCACATGATCGTCATGCCAGCGAAAGCTGGCACCCCGCTTTTTTAACCAAATAAAGTTGGGCCCCAGCTTTCGCTGGGGTGACGATGAGTTGAAAGTTCAAGTTTCAAAAAATTGGTTTTCATATATATTGCAGATATGAAAAACGCCGCCACCGACCCCGTCGAAATCCTGCAAGACTTGATCCTCTGCCCATCCGTCACACCATTTGACGAAGGCGCTTTGGGCGTTCTCGAAACACTGCTGACGAAATCCTGCTTCACCTGCCACCGCCTTGTGTTCAAACAAGAAGGCACACCCGACATTGATAATCTTTTTGCCCGCATCGGCAACACAGGCCCGCATTTGTGTTTTGCTGGCCATACTGATGTTGTTCCAGTGGGTGACGCAAAAGATTGGAAGCATCCACCCTTTGCCGCCGAAATTCACAAAGGCCAAATCTATGGTCGTGGTGCTACCGATATGAAAGGCTCCGTTGCTGCCTTTGCCGCTGCCGCCATGGACTATGTGAATGAGCAGGGTTCAGATGCCGGAAGCATTTCTTTCTTGATCACAGGCGATGAAGAAGGCCCCGCCATCAATGGCACGGTGAAAGTTCTCGAATGGATGAAAAAATTTGGCCATGTGCCGGATCATTGCTTGGTGGGTGAGCCAAGTTGTGTGGATGCACTGGGCGACACCATAAAGATTGGCCGTCGTGGCTCGCTCAGCTTCACGGTTACGGTAGAGGGAAAGCAAGGCCATGTGGCCTACCCAGAAAAAACCGATAATCCGGTTCATAAACTGTCGCGTTTCGTTGACCGCATTTCTTCTGCCAAACTTGACAACGGCAACAACCAATTCGGCCCATCCACCTTGGCCGTCACCACATTTGACGTGGACAACAAAGCCACCAACGTTGTGCCCGCAAGAGCCACTGCAAAATTCAACATCCGCTATTCTACGGTTCACACATACGATACGCTCCGCAGTTGGGTTGACGGACATGTTTCAGATGTGAAAAATGAACTGGGCGGACACTGGATTGTTTCGTCGAACGAAGGGGCAGAAGCCTTCATCACGGAACCAGGCGCATTCGTCGGAATGGTACAAGATGCAGTCGAACAAGAAACCGGCTTACTGCCAAAACTCTCCACGACAGGTGGAACGTCCGACGCCCGCTTCATCAAAGACTATTGCCCCGTCTTAGAATTTGGCCCCACCAACGCCACGATCCATCAAGTGGATGAGCGCATTGATGTGGAAGAATTAAAAGCGACAACGCGAATTTATAAGCGGATTATTGAAAGCTATTTCAATACCGAACGTTGACGAGATAAAGCCCCGAGGGCGGGGCAACAGGGCCGCAAGCCGTGCGATCTTTAGCTTCTAAAGCGCGCTTCATATCATTCGGCTTCCACTTGCCCTCACCTACCGAGCGAAGTGATCCCGCCATGCTCCGAACCTGATGATGCAGGAATGAGCGCGCCTCGGCCACAATCTCAATCTCATCGCCATACCGCGATACATCAAATCGTTCCAACGTTTTCACAGGTGAATTGGCCTGACATTCGGCGGCGCGAAAAGTTGTGAAATCATGCGTGCCAACCAAATGTTGCGCGGCTTCGTGCATGGCATCCACATTCAACTTAGTCGGAATATGCCAAACTTTGTTTTTATCAATGCTGGGCGGTGCACGACGATTAAGAATACGAAACATATAGTCCCGCCCAACGGCCGAAAACCGCGCATGAAATTCCGTGGTCACTTCCTCAGCCGCAATCACCGAAACCAAATGCGGTCGCACATTGCCGTTGATTGCATTGATGAGTTCAAATGTGTCCCACACGCGCGGCAAATCCACATGCGCCACTTGGGCCAATGCATGAACCCCTGTATC
>JAYTUV010000029.1:0-9739 GCA_043744395.1 Aestuariivirga sp. | reverse complement strand
ACCAGATCAAAATCTGCAAACCCTTCAAAACTGGCAATCGGCGCAATGTGTGCCAATGTTGCAGCCTTCGCATCTTCCGAAAGCTTGCCAGATTTAACGCGGCGCGAAAGGCCCGCATCAATCCCAGCAATCCCCGCTGTAATCCGTTCAGCCACCGCATCATAAACCCCTACATGATAACCCGCCGCTGCCACAACTTGCGCAATGCCGCAACCCATCTGACCAGCGCCAATGATACCCACCTTTGCAATTTTCATGTCGGCTATTTCCCCAACTTTCCAAGCTCAGCTTCAAACTCTGGCACAGCCGTAAACAAATCCGCCACCAAGCCATAATCAGCCACTTGGAATATTGGTGCTTCGTCATCTTTATTTATGGCGACAATGATTTTGGAATCTTTCATGCCTGCGAGATGTTGAATGGCACCCGAAATACCAACCGCAATATAAAGATTAGGGGCAACCACTTTTCCGGTTTGGCCCACTTGATAATCATTGGGCACATAACCTGCATCCACCGCCGCGCGTGATGCGCCAACGGCGGCATTGAGCTTCTTGGCCACTTTTTCGAGCATGACAAAATTTTCGCCCGATTGCATGCCGCGACCACCTGATACGATAACTTTGGCCGAGGTCAGTTCAGGGCGATCTGATTGGGTGAGATTTTCGCTGACATAAGATGAAAGCGCGGGATCAGCCGCAGCATTAGCATTTTCAATTACAGCCGAACCAGTTTCCCCAGCCGCAGCAAATGACGCAGTGCGCACCGTGATAATTTTCTTAGCGTCTAGTGATTGCACCGTTTGCACGGCATTGCCTGCATAAATCAAACGCACAAATGTATCAGCAGTTTTCACTTCCGAAATATCAGAAATTTGCATCACATCTAAAAGTGCAGCCACACGCGGCATGAAATTTTTGCCGTTGGTGGTGGCAGCCGCTACGATATGATCATAAGCCGGGGCCAAGGCCACAATGGTTGCCGCCATCGGTTCAGCTAACGGGCGCTCCAAGGCTTTCGATTCAACGTGAAGCACTTTTTTCACACCAGCTAATTTCGCAGCATGTTTGGCCGCAGCGCCAGCACTATTGCCAGCAACCAAAACATGCACGTCGCTACCTATTTGAACGGCGGCTGTCAAAGCTTTGTGCGTCGCATCTTTAACAACATGATTATCATGCTCAGCAATCAGAAGAACAGCCATTAGATTGCTCCTGCAGTTTTAAGCGCGCCAACAAGCTCGGCAACGGATTTCACTTTAATACCGCTGGCGCGTTTTGGCGGCTCTTCGGTTTTGATCATTTTGAGGCGCGGCTTCACATCTGCGCCATAGTCCGCTGGTGTCTTTTCTTCCAGCGGCTTTTTCTTGGCCTTCATGATGTTGGGCAAGCTCGCATAGCGCGGTTGATTGAGGCGCAAATCTGTCGTGATGATCAGCGGCATCTTCACTTTCAATGTTTGTAAGCCACCATCAATCTCGCGCGTAATGGTCGCTTCACCTTGGCCTGGTTCCAGCTTTGAACAAGCAGTCGCTTGTGGCCAACCGAGAAGTGCGGCCAGCATCTGGCCGGTTTGATTGCAATCATCATCAATGGCCTGCTTGCCCAAAATAACCAGCTCTGGCTTTTCAGCTTCAATGACGCCCTTCAAAATTTTTGCAACACCCAGCGGTTCCACATATTCATCATGCTTCACCAAAATGGCGCGGTCGGCCCCCATCGCGAGCGCCGTGCGCAACGTTTCTTGAGATTGTTGCGGCCCAATTGAAACCACGATGATTTCCGAGGCAATACCTTTTTCCTTGAGGCGAATGGCTTCTTCAACACCGATTTCATCAAACGGGTTCATCGACATTTTAACGTTCGCCAACTCAACGCCTGAACCATCCGCCTTGACGCGAATTTTCACGTTGTAATCAACCACGCGCTTCACAGCGACAACAACTTTCATGAGACCCTCTTGATGCAAAATTTGAGCGGACACTAGTCAGCGAGGCATCCATAGTCAATTCTAGGAACGGCGCTCGCTATTCAAATGCGACCATTTGGCTGACCCAAAAGCCATGAACGCAAAACCAAAGTTAAAATCAATCCCGCTCCAAATCCGCCGATATGCGCCCACCACGCAATGTCCTCGCCTGGTTTTGCCGTAAAGACACTGAAAACTTGCAGCAAAAACCAGCCCCCTAAAACCACAATGGCAGGCAGCGGAACCGGAATACGAAGAAACAATAAAACCCAAACGCGCGCACGCGGATAGAGCACCAGATAAGCGGCGAGTATCCCAGACACAGCACCTGATGCTCCAATCAAAGGGTTTGCTGAATTGGGCATCATGAAAACATGGGTCATTCCGCCCACAATTCCGCACAGCAAGAAGAAGACAGCAAAACCCGCATAGCCATAGGCGTCTTCAATATTGTCAGCGAACACCCATAAAAAAAGCAAATTGCCAATGAGATGCATCCATCCCGCATGAAAAAACAGATAGGTGATTAAGGTCAGGGGTTCAGCAATTGCTCCACTTGCTGATTGTGGATACAGCAACTCCAATGGCACAAGACCAAAATTGCCTTCGACGTTTGCTAAAACAGCATCGCCGCCAAACGGGCCTGTGTAAAGAAAGATAAGTACATTCAAAATAATGATCGTCACAGTGACGAATTGAAAGCGAATAACTTTCAGCGGCGTATCATCATGCAACGGCAGTAACATTGCCTTGGTTTAACCGACAAGCAATTTGTAAGCGAGATAAAACATGATGAACGCAATGAACAAATCAATGCCGCGCCAAACCATCGGCTTCGAAAGCGGCCCGCGCAAAGCCTTTGCGCCATACCCAATTGCAAAAAACCATGCAAAGGATGCCAATGTAGCCCCCAATGCGAAAGGCGCGTGTTCACCAATGGGCCTTGCATTGGCAATCGTTCCCACGAGAATTAAAGTATCCAGATAAACATGCGGGTTGAGCCACGTGAAGGCGGCACAAGTGGCCAAAGCCATAAACAGATTGGAAGAGGTGCGGCCTTCTTCGCTCAAAGCCTGAGGCTTTAAAACCCGGCGAAACGCTTTGATGCCATACCAAATGAGAAAAGCCGCCCCACCATATGTCAACACCGGAATGAACCAAGGCAAGGTTTGCACCACAACGCCCATGCCGTAAACGCCCGCCCAAATCAAAATGGCATCACTGACGGCGCAGAACATGCAAATCCAAAAAATATGGGCATTCAATACGCCTTGGCGGATGACATAAGCATTTTGAGCGCCAATCGCCACAATCAGGCCGCCACCTAAGGCAAATCCGGCAAGAATGGAGCTTAACATGAAGTTGGGCTTTGGGGTTTGACGTTCATCGTAAAATCGTCATGCCAGCGCAGGGTCAATTGATCAAGTCAGAAGGAAATTGTCTTTGTAGTCCGCAAATAGATGTTTAATCGCATTTTAAGAGGCGTGAAGCGACATTGCAGGCGGCCCTGCTACCCCCCTTAGCGGCTAACCCTAAAAATCGCTGTACGGGCCTCCCAGCCCCCTTATAATTTATTACTACTATAGGTTTTAAAATGCACTAAAATCTGTGGAACATCCATTCCATCCGGCTTGGCAAATTCCATTTTCCGTGCTTGTGTCAATCAATGGATATACACCGCGATTATGAATCACTCAAAGCCCGCATCATCGAACGCGCCCCAAAATTGCCGCGTCGCCTCGCTCAGGTGGCCACCTATGCCCTAGAACACCCTGATGAAATCGCATTCGGCACAGTGGCAACCATTGCTTTGGCCTCCGAGGTTCAACCATCTGCATTGGTGCGGTTTTCTCAAAGCTTAGGCTACAACGGGTTTTCTGATCTTCAAGTCGTGTTCCGTTCGCGTTTGCGCGAGCGCATCATGAATTATGAAGAGCGCATTGAACACATGCGCGAACATGCCATTACTGCGTCAAAAGCATCGGTCATCTTTTCTGGCTTTAGCGATGCTTCAACAAAATCTTTGAGTGATTTGCGCGAAAAGCTCGACCCTGCCAAACTCGAAGAGGCGGTTGAAATGCTGGCTAAGGCCGATACGATTTTTCTGATCGGCCTCAGGCGTTCATTCCCCATCTCATCATATATGTCTTATGCTTTCGGCAAACTGGGCATACGCAACAACTTAATTGGCGCAACTGGCGGCTTGGCCGCAGAGGATGTCAGTTTTGTCTCAAAAAGCGATGTGGTATTAGCCATCAGCTTCACACCCTATGCCTCCGAAACCATAAAGCTAGTTCAAGATACGGCAGCTCGAAATGTGCCTATCATTGCCATCACAGATTCGCCTTTCTCGCCTTTGGTTCCAATTTCAAAACCTTGGTTCGAAGTGCAGGAAGCCAATTTTGAAGGCTTCCGCTCCATGGCGGCCACACTTTCATTGGCCATGACCTTGACAGTTGCCGTTGCCGAGCGCCGCAAGAAATAATAGAATAAATATTCTATATTGACTTTATATTGGAATTATTGTTTCAATACTATCAACCGTCATCCCGACGAAGGTCGGGACCCAGACTTTCCACAAGTTCGCTGGCGGTTATTGGATTGCGGCCTTCGCCGGAATGACGAACGAAAGATATGGAGATGAGTTTGAGCAACGAACAATTAGACGTCATCACCATGGGCCGGTGCTCGGTTGATCTTTATGGCCAGCAAATTGGCTCGCGCCTTGAGGACATTGCATCCTTCGCCAAATCAGTCGGTGGTTCGCCCACCAACATTGCCATCGGCACATCGCGGCTTGGCCTCAAATCGGGTCTCATCACCAGAGTGGGTGATGAACAGATGGGACGCTTTATTTTGGAGCAATTGGCCCGCGAAGGTGTGGCCACCCAAGGCGTTGCCACAGATAAAACGCGCCTCACGGCATTGGTTCTGCTGAGCGTTGAAAACGATAAAACCTTCCCGCTGATTTTCTACCGTGATAACTGTGCTGACTCCGCACTTGAAGCAAACGATGTTGATGAAGCATTCATCCTCTCGGCCAAATCCTTGCTCGTCACCGGAACTCATTTTGCCAAAGCCAACACTGATGCCGCCCAACGCAAAGCCATGGCCATTGCCAAAGCCAACAAACGCAAAATTATCATCGATATTGATTACCGCCCAAATCTTTGGGGCCTCGCTGGCCATGCCGCAGGCGAAGAACGCTATATCAAATCAGACAAGGTCACGGCTCATCTCCAAACCATTCTGGCCGATTGTGATTTGATCATCGGCACCGAAGAGGAAGTCCACATTGCTGGCGGCACCGAAGACACGCTGGAGGCATTGCGCATTATCCGCTCATACTCAAAGGGCGTGATCGTTTTAAAGCGCGGGCCAATGGGTTGCGTGGTCTATCCAGATGCAATTCCCACTTCATTAGAAGGTGGTATTATCGGCAAGGGTTTCCCGATTGAAGTTTATAATGTGCTCGGTGCTGGCGATGCTTTCATGTCGGGCTTTCTGCGCGGCTGGCTGCGCGGCGAACCTTATGAAACCTGCGCCACTTACGCCAATGCTTGCGGAGCCTTCGCCGTATCGCGCCTGTTGTGTTCGCCTGAATATGCAACTTTTGAAGAGCTGCAATATTTCTTGAAACACGGCTCCAAACATTTGGCCTTGCGCAAGGACGAAGACATTAACCACATCCACTGGGCCACCACGCGCCGCAAACAACCAGATCAAATTCTGGCCTTTGCCATTGATCACCGCAAACAACTCGAAGACATGGCCGATAAACTTGGCGCATCGCGCGAGAAAATTGCCCCGTTCAAACGCCTTGCCATGCAAGCCATCGGGAAAGTGTCTGGCGGTAAACCTGGCTTTGGAACATTGCTTGATGACACCTATGGCCGCGAAGCCATGTTTGACGCCGCCAAACTAGGATTGTGGATTGGCAGGCCACTCGAACAACCAGGATCGCGGCCGCTGCGGTTCGAGTTTACGCAAGATGTCGGCGCACGCCTCGTTGATTGGCCAGTCACTCACACCATCAAGTGCCTAGCCTTCTATCATCCTGATGATCCACAAGAACTGAAAGACGAACAATCTGCCAAACTTCGCGATCTCTATACCACCGCACGAAAAGTGGGCCGCGAATTATTGGTGGAAATCATCGCCAGTAAAAATGGCCCCATGGATAAATCCACCATCGCCAGAGCCATGACTGAGCTTTATGTTTTAGGCATTAAGCCTGATTGGTGGAAGCTCGAACCGCAGGCTGATCCTCAAGCTTGGGATGAAATTGCAGAAGTCATTGACGCGCATGATCCGCTTTGTCGGGGCATTGTGTTGCTTGGCCTTGAGACCCCAGAAGAAGAGTTGGCCAAGGGCTTTAAAGCAGTGGCTGGAAAAAAATATGTTAAAGGCTTTGCTGTGGGCCGCACGATTTTTAGCGAAGCAGCACAACATTGGCTGGCCGGAAAAATGACCGACGACGAAGCTGTAAACATGATGGCTGACAAATTTGCCAAGCTCGTGCATATTTGGAATGACGCTCAAGGAAAATAAAATGACCACCACCATCCGTCTCACCACAGCCCAAGCCCTCGTGAAATTTCTCACGAGCCAGATGACCATAATCAATGACAAGAAGACGCCAATATTTGCTGGCATATGGGCGATTTTTGGCCATGGCAATGTGGTGGGCATGGGGGAAGCGCTGTTTGAAGTGCGCGATCAACTTCCAACTTATCGCGGCCAAAACGAACAGAGCATGGCTCTTGCAGCAATAGCATTTGCCAAAGCCTCAAACCGCAAACGTGTTATGGCCGCCACCACATCAATAGGCCCCGGCGCACTCAATATGGTGACAGCCGCAGCCGTTGCACATGTGAACCGCATTCCACTTCTTCTGTTGCCCGGTGATGTATTTGCAAACCGCAAGCCTGATCCAGTTTTGCAACAGATCGAAGATTTCGGCGATGGCACAATGTCGGTCAATGATTGCTTCAAACCAGTGTCGCGCTATTTCGACCGCATCATGCGCCCTGAGCAATTGATCCCCGCACTGGCCCGCACCATGGCTGTTCTGACTGATCCTGCTGAATGCGGCCCTGTAACTCTTTCACTTTGCCAAGATACGCAAGCCGAGGCCTATGATTATCCCGCCCATATGTTTGAAGAACAGGTGTGGAACTTCCGTCGTCCACGCCCCGATGAAGATGAACTGTCGCGCGCCATAACAGCTCTCAAAGCATCAAAGAAGCCCGTCATCGTTGCAGGTGGCGGTGTTAATTTTTCTGAGGCCAATGCAGCGCTCAGTGCTTTTGCTGAGGCACACGGTATTCCTGTTGTTGAAACCCAGGCTGGTAAATCATCATTGCCGTTCACTCATTCCATGAACATGGGCGCTGTGGGCGTTTCTGGAACATCTGCCGCGAATGATGTCTGCAATGAAGCGGATTTGGTTTTGGCCATCGGCACAAGGCTCCAAGATTTCACTACGGGGTCGTGGACATTATTCCAAAACGCGGCTGCAAAAATAATTGGTTTGAACACGCAAAGTTTCGACGCCCATAAACATCGAAGTTTACCTCTCGTGTGCGATGCGAAGGTCGGCCTTGAAGAACTCTCTACCGATCTTGGAAAATGGAAAGCGCCCGCCGAATGGACAGCAAAGGCCAAAACGGGTTTCAAAGAATGGATGAAAATTGCCGATACTTATACCAAGGCTGGCAATCAAGAACGCCCATCCGACGCTCAAGTGGTGGGCGCGGTGCAACGCGCACTTGGCCGCGACATTACGGTGATGGGTGCTGCTGGCGGTCTGCCGGGTGAACTTCATAAAATGTGGCAAGCCAGCTACCCCGGCTCATATCATATGGAATATGGCTTCTCTTGCATGGGTTATGAAATTGCAGGTGGCCTTGGTATTAAGCTGGCGACTCCAGAAAAAGACGTTATTGTGATGATCGGCGATGGTTCATATATGATGATGAACTCAGAGCTTTCGACATCGGTCATGTTGGGACAAAAAATCACCGTCGTTCTGCTTGATAATCGCGGCTTCGGTTGCATCAACCGTTTGCAACACGGCACAGGCGGAGAGCGTTTTAACAATCTTTATGATTATAACATGAAGCAAGTGGTTTCGCCTGACATTGATTTTGCAGCACACGCCGCATCACAAGGTGCAATTGCTTCAAAAGTGAAATCGCTGGCGGAACTTGAGCAGGCTTTGAAAGACTCGAAGTCAAACACCCGCACCACGGTGATCGTGATCAACACTGATCCAATGATGTCAACGGATGCTGGTGGATCTTGGTGGGATGTTGGAGTGCCCGAAATCTCGGTGCGCCCCACAGTTTTAACTGCCCATGCAAAACATGAAAAAGGCCGCGCCAAGCAAAAGCTGGGAAATTAGCAATGTCAAAACTTTTGGTTAAACCAAAAAAGAAAACGGGCCTCGTGATTAGCGTCACGCCCAAATCTGCCAAGTGGAAGTATGTGGGGTTTGATCTTTGGAAAACCTCGAAAGGTAAAGTGGCTAAGGGCAGTGATGACAAACGTGAAACCTGCCTCGTGTTCATTTCCGGCAAAGGCAAAGTGACTGTTGGTGGTAAAGATTTTGGCCAAGTGGGTGAGCGCATGTCGCCCTTCGAGGGAAAGCCATGGTCAGTCTATGTGCCACCCAAATCCAAATGGAAAATTGAGGCGACAACTGACTGCGTGATCGGCGTTTGCACAGCCCCAGCGAAAGGCAAGCTGGAGGCGCAGGTGATCGCCCCCGAAACGCTGGGCCAAGAAGTGCGGGGCAAAGGGTCTAACACCCGCCATGTCACCAACATATTGCCCGAAACTGATCCGCGCGCCGAAAGCCTACTCGTGGTCGAAGTGATTACGCCCAATGGCAACACCTCATCTTATCCGCCGCATAAACACGACAAAGACAATCTGCCAAAGGAATCGTATTTAGAAGAAACCTATTATCACCGCCTTAACCCACCTCAGGGTTTTGCCTTCCAGCGTGTCTATACCGATGACCGAAAACTGGATGAAGCTTTGGCTGTGGAAGATGGAGATGTGGTTCTGGTGCCAAAAGGTTATCACCCTTGCGCCACGGTGCATGGTTATGACCTCTACTATCTCAATGTGATGGCAGGCCCCAAGCGCGTCTGGAAATTCCACAATGCGCCTGAACATCAATGGCTGATGCCTTGAGCGTTTTGATATTTCATGGAAACATCAAAAGCGCCTAAGTTTTATTTTCGATCAATTTTTCTGACTTTTGACGATTTCGTCAAAAGTCAGATTGATCTAACCCTGACAAAACACGGTTAACGGTTTTTCAAGACCCTGAGCGCACACTTCAAACTTAGTCAGTCTGAGGTGTATCATGCGTAATTCGTTTTTAGCTGGATGTGATTTTAAAGTAGCTTGCCCGGCCTTGGCGTCGGCCAATTCGCCCATCACGCAAATTCGAGAGCGCGGCAATCTGGCCCTCGTTCTTCAAGGGAAAATGGTGATCGAGCTGAGGCGCTCTGATCTTCTCGAAAGCTGGCAAGAAACCTGTGCTTTGGGCCGCGCCAAGTTGGATGATCTAGTTCAACAAGCCGCATGCCGCATTTCCACAGCTTTGGACGAAGATGACGAACTTGATGTGCCCAGTTTGGCCAGCGACACGGCGGCTTTCTTTTTAATGGCGCTGCGGCAACAAGGCGTTAAGGCCACAAGCAGCGCTTTAGACGTTGAAATCAGGTTTGACCACGATCATCCAGACACGATCGAG
>JAYTUV010000028.1:0-9786 GCA_043744395.1 Aestuariivirga sp. | reverse complement strand
GCTTGAACTCTTCATTGTGTATTCGTCCCATCGTTCTTCTCCTTGATGTTTGTTAAACTATTCAAGGATGCGGAACCAATCCGTGGCAAGACCACTTCGGGAACAGCAGCAGCAGGAATGACATCATCAACGACTGCCATTCGCCCTCAGACAGGTCGGCCTTCGTGTCCAACGCGTGTTTAATGAGGTCGTGGATGAGAATGTACTTCTCGACTTCCAGCTTCTTCAGGAAATCGAGATCGAGCTTGGGCGTGCTACCCTTCATCTTTTTGTTAAGGTAGTCTTCATAGCGCCCACGTGCGTCCATCATCTCTTCCAGGTAGGCCGATAGCACTGTGTGGACTCGAGCTCCGGCATAGCGGTCCATTTCGTAAGAGTTTGGGAATTTGTCCAGCAGCTCTTCAAATACAGAGAATGGAATATCGTCCTTGCGAGTGCCGCCGACGACGATGGGGTTGTTGTGATCGACCAAGTTCGCGATGCGGCCGAAGATAGAGATGTTCCGTTCGGCGGCGAACAGAGTGCGCTTAAATTTGGTGTCTTTCGGAAGCAGCACATCGTTGTCAATGCCTAGGATACGCCCCGAGATTCGCACGTACTCGTCCTCGAATTTGCCGAACGCAAAACGGTAGTGGTAGTCGTCGGGAACGCTATCAGTTCCTGCGGGCGGGTTCGTTAGGTCCGCACGGTCGAAATAGAATACGCTGGAAACGTTGCTCGATCCCGAGGTCTTCAGCTGCTCCCAGACCCAATTGTTGTTGCCGAAGTCCGCTTGGTACTCAAAATCGAGACCGGTGGTGGTCTGTATGAATCTTATCATTTGCCCCCTGCCCTTTTAAGGTACCTATCATAGTGCACGGTTCAACAGTTTGCCAAGGCATGGCAACTCTCTTGACCTGCACCCTGGAATGACCCCGGTGATAAGTTAGGCCTGTTCAGCTTTTGGCCCTTAGCGATGGTTTTTTCGTTGGGATTTTGCGTCTGCCATTCAGAGGATTGCAGACACTGCAAGGCGGCGGCGCTGACTCAGCTTCAAAGTTGAAACTGACCCACGACCCTCAATTTTGAAATTTAGGAGCGAGTCATGCGTTTTTGTGCGACGCGGTAAAGTATTCATGCAAAAAATGCATGACAAATTGGATTTTAACCAATCATTTACATCTTTATGAGAGGTCGACGATCAAGTTGGTGGCAAGTTTTTATTTAGAAAAAATGCATTTCTGTTAAGAAATTGACACAATTCATGACTATCCAATGGTTATTGAATTTCTTCAGTCGAGTACAAACCCAAAAATAAGTCATGCTAATAACGCATAGATTTTTTAGATTTGAGTTGGTTTTGATTGGAAGTGCGATAAATTTGTGCGCCGCACAATGTTTTAATTTCAAGGCCGCTGGCTTTGTGTAGGAGAGTAAAAAATGACGATGATTTCACCAAACCGCGAAACAATGCATGTTTCTGGAAGCCACAACGGACTTATGGGCAAGGTTAAGGGCTTTTTGTCCCGTAGCCGCGCCGAACGCCAATTGCATCAGCTGGATGACCGCCTGTTGTCCGACATTGGTGTTACACGCGGCGAAATTACCGCCCGCGTTTGGGGCAACTAAGCTTTTTCCCAATTGGGATATTAGAAATTAACAAAATCCCGCTCTGCGCTATCCGCGCGGGGCGTTTGACATTCATGGCTTGGTCATGACGATGGCCATCCAGTTTTCTTTGCGAATGGTTTTAGCAATAGTCAGCCCGCGATTTTGATAGCAAGCCGCAATCCAGCGCTTTTGATCAAAAGTCAGCCCCGACAATATCAAATGCCCACCCGGCGCTAAAATATTGCACAAGCCAGGGGCCAGCATTGCCAAGGGTCTGGCCAAGATGTTTGCAAAAATTAAATCATAGGGCGCGCTCTGGCGGATGCTTGTATGGTGCAAACCTGCGGCCGTCTGGCCATGGAGCAGCGGCTTCACACCATTGAGCGCCGCGTTATTCATGGTCACGCGAACCGCCTCTTGATCAATATCAGTTGCCAATGATTTTGTTTTGAGTGCTTGTGATGCCGCAATTGCCAAAACGCCTGTGCCGCAACCCAAATCCAAAATCCGTCGTGGGCGATGACGCTTCAGAATATCGTCTAAAGCCTCAAGGCAACCTGACGTGGTTCCATGATGGCCAGTGCCAAACGCAGTGCCAGCATCAATCTCCAAGGAAATGCCACCAGCACGGCGCACGTGCCGATCATGTGACCCGTGCAGAAAAAAGCGACCAGCCGAAACAGGTGCCAAACCTTCAAGCGAGCGCTTCACCCAATCAAGATCAGGCACAGTAGCTATTATGGCATTGGGCTTGCTCAACACAATACCGGCTTCAACAGCTAGTTCATGAGATTCAAACCATGCCACAGTTTCCCATAGCGCTTTGGCTTCATCGGTTTCGTTTATAGTAACAGCCAAAGGATCAAGCCGAAAATCATTTTCGATTTGTTCGGACAGCACATGGGCTGCTTCGTGACTAAGATTGCCGATAGTAAGTGTGACGCGGGCTAAGGACATTGCTGCGTGTTAGCTCAAGCGGGAGATTATGTCAGCGGTAAAATCGTAATCTCAACGCGGCGGTTCATGGCTTTGCCAGATTTTGTTGCGTTCGACGCAACGGGGTCTTTATCGCCATGTCCTTCAACCGAAAAGCGGTCTGCTCCGAGCTGCTGCGATGCAAGATATTGAGCAACAGCGGCGGCTCGGCGGCGAGATAGATCATAATTGTATTCCGGATTGCCAGACGAGTCTGTGTGGCCAACCACGTCGATCAGGGTTTGTTTGTATTCTTTGAACACGGCGGCGACAGAAATCAGTGTTTTATAGAATTGAGGTTTCAATTCTGCTCGGTCAGAATCAAACGTGATGTTGGACGGCATGTTCAAAACAATGCTATCACCTACACGCGCCACGGAAACGCCCGTATTTTCGAGCTGCGAGCGCAACTGCGATTCTTGGGCATCCATATAAGAACCAATACCCCCGCCGGCGAGAGCGCCGATGCCGGCGCCAATCAAAGCGGCTTTGCGTGACCCCGCAGTCGCCATGCCAATTACGCCGCCGACGATGGCGCCCGTGGCCGCACCCAATGCTGTTTTGGAAGGTTGCAGATCACCCGTAAAAGGATTTGTGGTGCAAGCCGTCAAAAGCAAAGACATAGCCGTGATAGCAATTAAAACTGATTTCATAAATAGCCCCCTCGAAGACTAGTGCTTTGATGCCCAGTTGTGGCGAAAATTTGTTTTTTATTCAGCTGCCTCAGGCATGGTTTCTTCCACCAAGAACCCACCTGATTGCCGTTTCCAAAGGCTGGCATAAAGACCATTCTTTTTATTGAGCAATTCCTGATGGCTGCCTTCTTCAACGATTTGGCCTTTATCCATAATGATCAGGCGGTCCATGGCTGCGATGGTCGAAAGGCGGTGGGCCACGGCGATTACGGTTTTGCCTTCCATCAAGGTGTAGAGGTTTTCTTGAATGGCTGCTTCAACTTCAGAGTCGAGCGCTGATGTCGCTTCATCCAAAATCAGGATCGGTGCATTCTTCAAAAGTACGCGGGCAATTGCGATGCGTTGGCGTTGGCCGCCCGATAGTTTGACACCTCGCTCACCCACATGGGCTTCCAAACCCTTGCGGCCATTCGGATCGATTAGATTATCGATGAACTCCTCTGCATGAGCTTTCTTCGCTGCGGCCATCACCTGTTCGATCGTCGCTTCAGGTTTTCCGTAGGCGATGTTATCGCGAACAGAACGATGGAGCAGGGACGTATCTTGGGTCACCACTCCAATGGCGGCGCGCAAAGTTTCCTGTTGAACTTCTGCAATGTTTTGGCCGTCAATGGTGATGGAACCGGAACCCACATCATAAAAACGCAGCAACAAATTTGCGAGTGTGGATTTGCCCGCACCCGACCTTCCGACAAGGCCAACTTTTTCACCGCGTTTGATTGTGAGGTTGAACCCATCAATCACATCATGGCCACGCTTAGAGATTGATTGACCATAGTTGAAGCGCAGATGATCAAAAACCACGTCGCCCTTGGTGACGACGAGCGGTTTGGAAGTCGGAATATCCTTCACAGCATGTTGCCTCGAAATCACTTCTACGCCGTCTTTGACAACGCCGAAATCTTCAAAGAGACCAGCGGTTTCCCAGATCATCCAATGCGCCATGCCCAGCATGCGGTAAACCAGACCAACCGAGAAGGCGATGGCACCCACTGAAATGGCGCTTTGATACCAAAGCCAAGTGGCCATTGCGGCAGTGGACGCAAGCAGGAATGCATTGATTATTTCTAACACTAAATTCATCGCGGTCGATGAGCGCATGGAATTGAATACCGTTTGCAACATCACCTGCATGCTTTGTTTTGCATATCCATCTTCGCGCGATGTGTGGGCAAAGAGCTTCACAGTTTGCATGTTGGTGTAGGTGTCAACAATACGACCTGTGACGACAGAGCGGGCATCGGCTTGGGCTTCTGCCATTTTACCAAGGCGAGGCACAAAATATGTCAGCGTCATAAGATAGAGCACCAACCAAACAAGCAAGGGTATGGTGAGCCTCAAATCATTTGCTGCAAATGATGCAACCGCTGTGAGGAAGAACACCACGACCCAGGCGATCACTTGGGTGAGCTTCATCACCACATCGCGCACCCCCAATGCCGCTTGCATCACTTTTGTGGCAACGCGACCCGCAAATTCATTATGGAAAAACTCCATCGACTGACGCAGCATGTAACGATGGGCCATCCAACGGATGCGCATGGCATAATTGCCTCGCAAGCCTTGGTTTTCAATTGAGTCAGCCAGGAAATTGAGCATTGGCTTGATCAACATCGCCACACCGCCATAAGCCAGTAGCTGCCATTTGTTGTCCTGCCAGAAAGTTTCGCGGTTAGCGATGTTCAGCGTGTCAACCAGTGTTCCCAAATAAGCGAACACGCGCACTTCGATGACGGCAATGATGACCGACAAAAAGAAGCCAACGATAAGCAATGGCAAAAACGGTTTTGTATAATGGCGGATAAATCCCCAAGTCGATGGATCCGGCATTTGCGGATCATCCAAAGGGAAACTGTCTACGCAGCGTTCAAGCCAGCTGAAAAACCAATTGATCATGAATTTCACACATTGACGCGCAAAACCCGGCGCATCAGAATCGGTGCAGGCGCAAAATAGCAGCACAGCCCTCTCGTATATTGCAATGTTGCGCTGCTTTGGAAGCATGGCATTTCTTAAAATTTGAGATGCGGCATTTGTGCCACATGCTAATGCGAGCCCTATGATTTCTCCTAACCGGATTCTGCCCCTCGTATTTGCTTCAGCGCTGTTCATGGAAAATATGGACTCGACGGTGATTGCAACATCGCTTCCGGCGATTGCTGCAGATTTGGGAACAAACCCGGTGGCGCTGAAATTGGCTTTCACGACATATCTTTTAAGCCTCACTGTGTTTTTGCCAATATCGTCTTGGATGGCGGATCGGTTTGGGGCGCGGACGATTTTTCGGGCTGCTGTTGCTATTTTTACTTTAGCATCTTTGGCCTGCGGGCTAGCTCGGTCGCTCGAATATTTAGTGGTTGCGCGGGCGGTGCAGGGATTTGGTGGGGCTTTAATGGTCCCCGTTGGCCGCATTGTGATGCTGCGCACTGTACCCAAATCTGAATATGTGAATGCGATGGCTTGGTTGACTGTGCCGGCCTTGATCGGGCCATTGCTGGGGCCACCGATTGGTGGATTTATTACAACGTATTTTCATTGGCGCTGGATATTCCTCATGAATTTGCCATTTGGCATTTTGGGAATTGCGTTGGCTACGTGGTTGATGCCCAATATGAAAGATGAAAATGTTGCGCCGCTAGATGTCAAAGGTTTTGTGCTTTCCGGTTTGGGTTTGTCTCTCACAGTGTTTGGTATGACGGAGCTTGGGCAGGGTATATTTCCCGTACAGATTATTTTTGCGATGATTGCAGCAGGTGCGCTTTTGATTTGGGCTTATGTTCGCCATGCCCAAATCGTTGCTTACCCAATTCTTGATCTTTCAATGCTCCGTGTACAGACGTTGCGCGTCAGCATTCTGGGGGGCATGTTTTTTCGTGTGTCGGCCAGCGCCGTTCCGTTCCTCTTGCCTTTGATGTTGCAACTTGGTTTTGGCTTTACGGCATTTCAGTCTGGCTGCATCACATGCGCGTCGGCCCTTGGTGCGGCGATGATGAAACTCTTTGCGGCGCAAAGTTTGAAGCGTTGGGGTTATAGGCAACTGCTCGTGGTCAACGGCATTGCAGCCAGCGTTATGATGGCGGTGAACGGGTTGTTTTATCCGGCAATGCCGTTTCTTCTGATGGTGGTGATCCTGTGGTTGGCGGGTCTATTGCGCTCGATGCAGTTCACAAGTCTTAATTCAATTGCTTATGCTGACATCACTTCGGAGGATGTGGGCCGGGCCAATGGCCTCTACACCGTGGCGCAGCAGCTCTCGATGGCGCTGGGTGTGGCGGTGGCGGCGCTAACTTTGGAGGCTTCGCAGTTCGTGCGGGGCGGCGAAAATTTAATGAGTGCTGATTTTGCAGTGGCGTTTTTTGTGGTGGCGGCCATAGGGTTAATTTCGATTTTTTTCTATGCGCGGCTTCCCGCTCAGGCAGGGGCTAATCTGTCGGGTCATGCGGCGGGGTGATCACCTCACATTTGTTTGATTACTTGTGGGCCTCTTGTGAATAGTCCAAAAACACCAGAGAGCGTATCTATTGAGCAATAGAGGAGAATAAACATGAATCGTCGATTTTTAAGTTTGGCTGGAATTTCGCTTGGTGCATTTGGCTTTGCTGCACGTAATGCCGGTGCTGCGACTTATGAGGTTACCAAGAGTGATGAAGATTGGAAAAAAATACTGTCGCCTGAGGCTTTTGCGGTGCTTCGTCAAGAATCCACTGAACGGCCTTTCACATCCAAGCTTTTAGACGAACACCGCAAGGGCACGTTCAATTGTGCAGGATGTGATTTGGCTGCGTTTTCGTCTGATATGAAATTTGACAGTGGCACTGGCTGGCCCAGTTTTTTTGATACGATGCCTAACGCTGTTGAAAAGAAAGAAGACAACACATTGTTCGCCGCCCGCACTGAAGTGCATTGCCGCCGCTGTGGTGGGCATTTCGGGCATGTGTTCGACGATGGCCCAAAGCCAACCGGTTTGCGCTATTGTATGAACGGTGTGTCGTTCAAGTTTGTGGCGGCGACGGCTTAACGATTATCGCCTTCTCCCGTCGGCCCTAGCTTTAGCAAAGGAGGATGGGAGAGGGCCCTTTTTGACTACCATTCACAGCATCAATTTTTCTGCTAACTTGCCGATATGGCAAAGCTTGATCCCAATTCATTATCCACGGCAACCCCGCCTGATGACTTATCGCCGCCACTGCAAGCGCTCTGGTGGTTGAAGAAGGGTGGGTTGGTGATGGGTTCTGAGTGGGAAGAGGCCCACGCCATTTGCCAGCAGGATGAATGCAATCCAGACTATGACATCGTGCATGCGCTGGCTCATTGGATTGAGGGCGATGATGCGAATGCGGCTTATTGGTATCGCAGGGTTGGCGGGAAACGGGCGGCGACAGTGGAGGCGGAGTGGGAGCGGGTTATGGGGGAGTTGGGAAATGAGTTCGAAAGCTTTTGAAAAAATCCTTAAGGGTTTGAACGAGGCGCGCTCTTATGCACAGGGTGCACGCGTTGCTGGGTTGAAGGTTCATCACGTCAAGCCCAATGAAATTGCCGCACTTCGCCTGCGCGAAGGTTTAACACAAGCGCAGTTCGCGGATTTGCTGGGCACATCATTGGGAACAATTCGCAAATGGGAGAGTGGCGAACGCTCGCCATCCGGTGCGGCGGCGCGGCTGGTGGAGTTGCTGGAAGCTAATCCGAAAATTGTGACGAAGACGCTGGGTTTTAAAGCGGCTCCGGCGAAGAGGCAGCCGCGGAGTAGGTTGGTGGCGGTGGAATAGTGGTTGATTTATCGTTTGTCAGATAGTGTCGAGCGCGAATAGTGCGTTGATACCATAAAATAGTGCCTAAATTTCTATGTTGTAAATTTGAAGGCCAAAACAACCATCAGGACCAGTAACAAATAAAAACCCCAAACTGAAAAGGAGGCTATTGCCTGCAACTGCATGGTGTTCCAATTTCCATGCGCAGATACCAAATACAAATCTTCGCTTGTTGCTTCATTTGAATGAACTTTGCGAACGAAATCATTGTATGATTGGCGAAAAGATTTTTCGAGCGCGAGATAATAGGCGTCGAGAACTAGGAAAGTGACAAGTGGAACTAATGATACAAACATAATTGTTGGTTTCTGTTTGTCTGCTGCAAGTACCATAACTGCAGAAACAGTTGTAACGCACCAAGTCTTGCAAGACGAACTATTATTGGCCATTCTTTGTATTATGTTTTGGTAGATATTTAGATGAGTCTGAACCGACGACTGTGATTCATTTAGCCTGATTTTGGATTTCTGATCTGACATCATTTTACCCAATTTGCAAAACTATTGAATCCGTCGTCGGCATTCCAATCGTAGATATTGTAGAATTGTCCAAGATTATACCCCTTTCCCCAAAATTCGGAACTCCAATTTACTGAATAATTGGCGGAACCATCGATTTTTTCAAATAATTCCCATTTGCCTTGGATTAACTCATGTAGAGTAGCTGTTTTCCCGTCATTTGAAACTGTAACTCCAACATAGTTCAATGGGTTGGGGCCTAAAGACAATGTCGTTTGATATTTGGATTTAATCGAATTGATGTGAACAGCGAAAATATGGTTTCCATTTTTGAAGCTCTTTAGTATTTCATACCTTACCCAAGGTCTTAAATAAGTTTCAGAGCCCACTAGGACACAAGTGTTTGTTGTATTGTAAAGGTTGTCATTGATTAGCCGCTTGATCGCTGTTTCGCCTAGTTTCTTCGCGTTCTCCCAAATCGAAGCATCAAAGTAGCCTGCTGAGTCTCTGTCTGGTTTGGCAATCCAGTGATTTCGGACTACGTTTGCCCGGAAATCAATGATATCTTGGTAATGAAAACTAAAAAATACTCTTTTGGTCATTTCACCCCCGCTCCACAAAGCTATCAATTACCCGTTTCTCACCAGCCTTCTCAAAATCCACCGTCAGCTTATTGCCTTCCACGTTCACAATCGCGCCATAGCCGAATTTTTGGTGGAACACGCGGTCGCCTTCAACGAAGGCGGATGGTTTGGCGCTGCTGGCGGTGAGTTCGCCTTCGATGAAGCGTTGGGATGTGCGCGTGGAACCGCCTGAATCTTTGCGCTGTTGGGCGCGTTTCCAGCCGGGGGTTGAATAGCTGCCTTGGCCGAATGTTGCGGCTTGGTCGAAACGGCTGTTGCCGAAAGCGCCTAAATCGTGGCCGCCGTAAGAGTTGCTCATGGCGGCGACCTCGACGTGTTTTTCGGGGAGTTCGTCGATGAAGCGGCTGGGCAAGCCGGTTTGCCAGAGGCCATGGGTTTGGCGGTTCTGGGCGAAGGTTATGGTGGCGCGAAGTTTGGCCCGCGTGATGCCGACATAGGCCAAGCGCCGTTCTTCCTCCAAGCCGCTGCGGCCTTTTTCATCGAGGGAACGTTTGGAAGGGAATAAGCCTTCTTCCCAGCCGGGCAGGAACACGGTTTGAAATTCGAGGCCTTTGGCGGAGTGAAGCGTCATGATGTTCACGCGGTCTTCGTCATTGCCTTGGTCGCGGTCCATCAC
>JAYTUV010000027.1:0-2531 GCA_043744395.1 Aestuariivirga sp. | reverse complement strand
GTCGGATGGGCCAAGATCGAGGGTTGTCATGAATGCAATTCCATTTGCCAGATGTTAACCATGTTTTCGCGTGAACTGCAAAATTTTAGAGATAGATGCAATTCGACCGATCGATTTTAATTGGCGTTAATACGTGTCGCCTAGTTTGCATACATATCCACTGGCAACCAAGCATTCGCAAGGACTGGGGATAGGTGCTGAATATAACAATTGGAGAATTAAATTATGAAGAAGTTCATTAAAGACGAATCAGGCGCAACTGCTATCGAATACGGCTTGATCGCTGCTGCAATGGCCACTTGCCTTTTGATTGCTATGCCTTTCCTTTCTAACGCTATCACAGGCAAGTTCACCAACATCGGTGCAAAATTGACTGCTCAATAATAGTGATGCGGAGATTATTCTCCGCCTCTTATTTATCGGAGAAAGACGCTGCTTTGCAGCGTCTTTTTTGCTTTATACTCTAAATTTTTTCATTACTTTAAAAGTGGTTGCAATAATTTAGTCATCCTTAAGCTCTGCACATTAGAAATAAACCTAAGGTCGCCTTAGGTTATACAGTTCAGCTACTAGGCAAGGTAAAATTTGATGAGAGCATTCTTAAAAAATGAAAACGGCGCTACTGCCATTGAGTATTGTCTCATTGGCACTGCAATGGCTGTTGCCCTTCTCGCTGCCATGCCATTTATCTCAAACGCCGTTACGGGCAAGTTTACCAACGTAGCAGTCAAAATAGATACCAGCTTCAACTAACGACGCATCAGCTTCGCTATTTATCAGGCTGGCAATTGATTATGTTTTCTTGCCATAAAGCTCTTCGCAGTTTCCACAGCCACAGCGGCGTCGCGGCAATAAGCATCAGCCCCCACAGCCTTTGCAAATTCTTCGTTCAGAGGCGCACCACCAACCAAAACGATGTAATCATCACGAATGCCTTTTTCCTTCATCGTATCGATCACGACTTTCATATAGGGCATCGTTGTTGTGAGGAGCGCTGACATGCCAATGATGTCTGGCTGGTGTTCATCAATCGCCTTTAAATAATTCTCAACGGGATTATTGATGCCGAGGTTGATGACTTCAAAGCCTGCGCCTTCCATCATCATGCCTACCAAATTCTTACCAATATCGTGAATGTCACCCTTCACGGTTCCGATCACCATCTTGCCAAGACGAGGTGCGCCAGTGGCGATCAGCAATGGACGCAAAATCGCCATGCCGGCTTTCATGGAATTGGCAGCAAGCAAAACTTCTGGCACAAACAAAATGCCATCTCGGAAATCAATACCCACAATGCGCATGCCTTCAACGAGGCCTTCGGTCAAAGTTTTGTAGGGAGTCCAGTTCCGTCCGAGGAGAATATTTACCCCCAGCTCCACTTCTTCTTTGAGGCCATCATAAAGATCATCGTGGATTTGCTGAACCAGTTCCTCGTCGTTGAGGGAATTCAGATCAAGTTCACCTTCGTCGCTCATCACAGCACTCCAAATATCTGCTTGGTGTCTAAAGATACAAGCGCTTGGTTAAAAATCTCCGCACTTGCACGACATGCACTTGCCTGAAACCGACTGTTGAGACAAGGCTTTAAGCCCGCTATTGATGGTTCAATCGGAGATTCCAAATTGCACCACACGTTAGATATCGCGGCCGTCAGAGCCCAATTTCCTTCGCTTGTTCTCAAAGATGCCGGAAAATCGAGGGTTTATTTTGATAACCCGGCGGGAACTCAGGTTCCGCAACAAGTGATCAACCGCACGGTTGATACTTTAATTCACCATAACGCAAATTTAGGTGGCTACTTCAAAACCACAATGGACGCTTCGGCCATGGTGGACGAGGCACATCAAGCTTGCGCCGATTTTTACAATGCCGCGTCGGTTGAGGAAATCATCTTCGGCCAGAACATGACCACGCTCACGCTCCATATGTCGCGCTGCTTGGGTAAACGGTTCTCGAAGGGCGACGAAATTGTGCTCAGTCGCATGGACCATGATGCCAATGTTGCGCCGTGGCTATTGTTAGCAGATGATTTGGGGCTGGTTGTTCGGTGGATGGAGTTTGATACCGAGACTTATGAATTTCCCGCTGATGCTCTCACTAAGGTTCTCAGTTCTAAAACGAAACTGCTGGCCATGGGCATGGCTTCAAATTGCACGGGCACTGTTCATGATGTTGCACAATTTGCCAAAGAAGCGAAAGCTGCCGGGGCTCTGGTTTATCTCGATGCCGTTCAATATGCGCCGCATTATGCAATTGATGTGCAAGCGCTGAATGCGGATTTTGTTGTATCCTCAGCTTATAAATGGTTCGGGCCGCATATGGGCATTCTCTGGGGCCGCAAGGAATTACTGCTCGAAACTTTTGGCTATAAAGTTCGCGCCGTGGGCAATGAACTGCCGCATAAATTTGAGACGGGCACGCTGAGCCACGAAGGCATGGCGGGATGTTTGGGGGCAATTGAATATCTCGAGCAGTTTGGCACAGGCGAAACGCGCGCGGCAAAACTGAATTCTGCTTGGAGCAATTTGGCC
>JAYTUV010000026.1:0-34267 GCA_043744395.1 Aestuariivirga sp. | reverse complement strand
AGCCAGAGCTTTTAAAGCGTTGGGCGGATATGGATTTGTTCAAGCTGCTGCGCGAGCAATCCAAAGGCAAAGAAAAATTCGTGTTACATGATGGCCCGCCCTATGCCAACGGCAACATCCACATCGGCCATGCCTTAAATAAAATTCTGAAAGATTTGGTGGTGCGTGGGAGCCAGATGAGCGGCAAAGATTCGAATTATGTGCCCGGTTGGGATTGCCACGGCCTGCCGATTGAATGGAAAATCGAAGAGCAATACCGCGCCAAGGGCAAAAACAAAGACGATATTCCAATTAATGAATTCCGCAAAGAATGCCGCGAGTTTGCCACCAATTGGGTGAACATCCAACGCGAAGAATTCAAGCGCCTCGGCGTGGAAGGCGATTGGGATAATCCCTACCTTACCATGAACTTCAAAGCCGAAGCCATCATCGCCCGAGAGCTGTTGAAGTTTGCAGGCGACGGGCAACTCTATCGCGGCTCAAAGCCCGTGATGTGGAGCGTGGTCGAAGGCACAGCACTGGCCGAGGCTGAGGTTGAATATGCCGATATTGATGTTGATACGATCTTTGTGAAGTTTCCGGTGTCGTTCGGCAGCTACATGGCGTGGGGATCAGATATAAATGCAGAGCTCGATGCCATGTCGAAAGCTTCAGTGGTTATCTGGACAACAACACCTTGGACCATTCCCGGAAACCGCGCGATCAGTTTTTCTAAAAAGATTCGATACGGCGCATTTAGAATTTCGGCAGTCGAAGATGACAGTTTTGGTAAGGTTGGAGAGATCGTAATTCTTGCTTGCAATCTTGCAGATGAAGTGGCCAAGGCAGCAAAAGTGACGATCATTCATTTGTTCGATATTGTGCAAGACAATTTTTTGGCGGGCACATGCGCACATCCGCTGGAATCGCTTGGCTACACATTCCCCGTTCCGCTCCTCGACGGTGATCATGTCACCGACGATGCGGGTACGGGCTTTGTCCACACCGCTCCATCCCACGGCGCAGACGATTACAATGTTTGGATTGCCAATCAGAAAAATCTGCGAGATCGTGGTATTGATGATTCAGTGCCAACGCCCGTTGATGCAAATGGTTTTTACACCAAAGATGCACCCGGTTTTGAAGGTGCTCGTGTTATCGATCACCATGGTCGCTGGGGCGATGCCAACAAGCGCGTGATCGAAGCGTTAAAAAATGCAGGCATGTTACTGGCCCACAATCGCAAGACCATTTCTTATCCCCATTCATGGCGTTCCAAAAAACCCATCATCTTCCGCAACACGCCACAGTGGTTCATTTCCATGGACAAACAGGATTTGCGAAAAAAAGCATTGGCCGCCATTGAGCAAACGCAATTTTTTCCACCCGCTGGCAAGAACCGTTTGCGCGGCATGATCCAAGATCGCCCCGATTGGGTGATCTCGCGCCAGCGCGCTTGGGGCGTGCCCATCGCGGTTTTCGTCAACAAAGTCACTGGTGAAATACTCAATGATAACAAAGTGAACCAGCGCATCTATGATTCATTTTGTGAACATGGCGCAGACGCTTGGTATGAAGAAGGTGCAACCGAAAAGTATTTGGCAGGCACCGAACACAAAGCCGAAGACTTCGAACAAGTGCGTGACATTCTCGACGTGTGGTTTGACTCTGGCTGCACCCACGCTTTCGTGCTGGAAGAACGCCCCGATTTGAAATGGCCAGCCGATGTTTATCTCGAAGGCTCAGACCAACATCGCGGCTGGTTCCATTCATCATTGCTTGAATCCTGCGGCACGCGCGGCAGAGCTCCTTACGACACGGTGATCACCCACGGCTTCACGCTGGCCGAGGATGGCCGCAAAATGTCAAAGTCTTTGGGCAACACCACCGTGCCGCAAGAAGTGATCAAGAACGCAGGCGCAGATATCCTTCGTCTCTGGGTCGCCACTTGTGACTACTCAGACGACATGCGCATCGGGCCGGAGATTCTAAAATCCGCCACCGAAAATTACCGCAAACTGCGCAACACTTTCCGCTATCTGCTGGGCGCACTTGAAGGCTTGCATGATTGGGAAACGGTTTATCCCAAAGACATGCCGGAACTGGAAGCCTATATTCTGCACCGTTTGTGGGAAACTGGCCAAACGGTGGCCGAGGCTTACAAAGTTTACGACTATAAAAAAGTGGCCGCCACCTTAACAAACTTCATGAATGTCGAACTCTCCGCCTTCTATTTCGACATCCGCAAAGACACGCTCTATTGTGACCCGTGGAGCAGTCTGAAGCGCAAAGCGTGTCGCACGGTGATGGATCAATTGTTCCATTGCCTCACCACATGGTGGGCGCCGATTTTGGTGTTCACGATGGAAGAGGTCTGGCTTTCGCGTTTTAATGGCGAAGGCTCGTCAGTGCATCTTATGCAATTTGCAAAAGTGCAAGACGCTTGGAAAAACGAAGAACTCTCCAAAAACTGGACAGTCATCCGCAACGTCCGCCGCGCGGTTACGGGCGCACTCGAAATTGAACGCGCCAACAAAACCATAGGTTCGTCTCTCGAAGCGGCTCCAACTATCTTCATCCAAATGGAACAATGGGCCATCGATGCGGTGAAAGCGCAAGATTTGGCCGAGCTTTGCATCACATCTGCCGCAACACTTGAAGTGGGCGAGGGCCCCGCAGAAGCCTTCCGCATGGATGATTTAAAAAATGTAGCTATCGTGTTCCACAAAGCGACGGGTGCCAAGTGCGCAAGGTCGTGGAAAATCTCTAAAGATATTGGCACTGACAAAGACTTCCCCGACATCACAGCTCGTGATGCCGCAGCAGTCCGCGAATGGATGCACCGCTTCGGGAAAACTGTATGACAGTTCCAAAAATCTGGAGTGGTTTAGCACCACTAGCCTTTTCGCTGGCCGCGCTGACCTTTGGGTTTGACCAAACCATCAAATGGTATTTGCTCAACATCGTCCACATGGAAGAGCGCCGCCAAATTATGATCACACCGTTTTTCGATCTGGTCATGGCGTGGAACCGCGGCGTGTCCTACGGTCTGTTCAGCACAAACACCCAAGGCCTGTTGATAATCGTCAGTGTACTGATCTCCATCGTGCTCTGGATATGGGCCTGCCGCAGCAACCGCCCTTTGACTGTTGCCGCTATCGGCCTGATCATCGGCGGCGCATTGGCCAATGCGTTAGATCGCTGGGTGCACGGGGCAGTTGCAGATTTTTTCCTGCTGCATTGGCACGAATGGAACTGGTATATCTTTAACCCTGCCGACATGGCCATAGTTGCAGGTGTGGCCTTGCTGCTCTATGAATCCTTCATTGAGCAGCGCCAGAGTTAAGCCTTGGATTTGCCAGATTCAGGGACGATACGCTGTTGCAGGGGATTTTTTGTTTAATGAAAACTGTTTCTACCAAAGCGATTTTGTTTGTTGCGGGGCTGGCCTTGGTGGGCTGCACCAATGGTGAATCTTTGCTCAACAGCAAATCGAATGTGCCTCAAGCGACCAACATTCCGGTCGGTAACAGTCTCACCATGCCGCCAGATTTGCAATTGGCAACGCCAAACAAAACTTCTGATGCTTATGAACCCAATGGCCCCATTGTTTCCGAAAATCTCGATCCGAGCTTAGATGCACCCAGCAAAAAACCAATGAAGAAAATGGCCAGTGCAGCGCCGCTGGCCCCTTTACCCGTAAAGCAAGATATCTATGATCAATATGGTGTTGCCAAATTGAATCCGGACGGAACGCCAAGAAAGCCCGAAGTTATGCAGGCTGAACTTAAAGTGGCGATTTTGAAAAAGAAACGCGAAACCAATCCAAACTACGGCACAGCGGCCAACATCGGCGCAATTTTTCAAGACCAATAGAGTGTTTTGAGTTTTCTTCGAAAAATCAAAATCGCCTTAAGTCGTTCATTTTCATTGTGGCCTAATCAATCGCTGGGCTAATCTGCCCCAATGAGAATCCGCAAACTTCCCGAAGGTACCATCAACCGCATTGCGGCAGGCGAGGTGATCGAACGCCCCGCCAGCGTTGTGAAAGAGCTGGTCGAAAACGCTATCGATGCCGATGCAACTCAAATCGAGGTCGTATTCAGGGGCGGTGGCAAATCGCTGATCAGGGTCACGGACAATGGTTACGGAATGTCACCAGATGAAATCGAGCTGGCGCTTGAACGCCACGCCACATCCAAACTTGCCGATGATGAGTTAATCCGCATCAACACACTGGGTTTTCGCGGCGAAGCATTGCCGTCGATCGCCAGCGTGTCGCGCATGTCATTGTCCTCACGCGCGCGGGGCACAGCCGATGCTTTCATCTTGCAAATTGAAGCTGGACAAAAATCCGAGATGACACCTGCAAGACTGGGTGAAGGTAGCGAAATCGAAATCCGCGATTTGTTTTTTGCAACACCAGCGCGGTTGAAATTTTTAAAAACAGATCGCAGCGAAACTACAGAAGCGTTGGAGGTTCTGCGCCGTTTGGCCTTGGCCCATCCTGCCATTGGTTTTGCCTTTGTCACCGAAGACAAGCGCTGGCTGGATGTACCTCCAAATGAAACGACTGAAGCCCGCATCACCCGTATCATGGGCAAAGAGTTTTTTGAAAATGCAGTGGTCGTTTCTCACTCAAATGAAGACATTAAGATTGAAGGCTATGTCAGTCTGCCCACCTTCGCCCGCGGCCAAAGCACCATGCAGTTTGCATTTGTGAATGGTAGACCTGTGCGTGATAAATTGATTTTGGGTGCAATCCGAGGCGCTTATGCCGATGTGCTGCCGCCTGGGCGCTATCCCGCTGTGGCGCTGTTTATCACCTGCGCGCCTGACCGCGTGGATGTAAATGTGCATCCCGCCAAGACTGAACTGCGTTTTCGTGATTCCGGTTTTGTGCGTGGCCTCATCGTGTCAGCCATTCGCCGCGCCATTGCCGGAACCATAGCCAAACCTGATACATCTAAATCATTCACCACGGCGCAAGCATTCAGGCACGGCTTGAGCAGTAATTATAATCAGTACACTGATGGATTTTCTGAAGAAGCCCAAGCCAATTTTGAAATGCAAATGCCGATGCAAGCCATGGCGAGCGAAGCACTATCCGAAGCTCAAAAAAATTACCCTCTCGGTGTGGCTCGTGCGCAAATTCACAACACTTACATTGTCTCCCAAACTGCCGATGGCTTCATTTTAGTTGATCAACATGCTGCTCATGAACGTATCGTTTATGAGCGCCTGAAACGCGAACGGGCGGGGCAGGGCATTATCACTCAGCCTCTTTTAGTGCCACAAGTTATCGATCTTGATTCCGGCGCGGTTGCAACTATTGCATCGGTGGAGGATTTGCTTTCCAATGCGGGTTTGGTGACAGAACCATTCGGCGAAAATGCAATATTAGTGCGCGAGGTTCCGGCGGCTTTAAGCAACGCCAACATCGTTTCAATCTTAAATGATTTGAGCGATGACGTGCGCGAACTTGAAAATATCGCAGCAATCGACGAGCGCATCAATCGTGTTCTGGCGACCATGGCCTGTCACCATTCCGTGCGGGCCGGGCGCGTGTTGCGTGTTGAGGAAATGAACGCGCTGCTGCGCGAAATGGAAGTGACGCCAAATTCAGGCCAATGCAACCACGGCAGGCCAACATTTATTGAGTTGAAATTGAACGATGTCGAAAGACTTTTCGGGCGCAGTTAGGCCGCCCGGTAAATCCGCACCTGCGTATCGCCATAGGCCCTGTCATCAATCAATGTGACCCCTGCAACGTCTGGCACCAAGGTTTTCAAGTTTTCTTCCAAAACCACAATTGCCCCCGCCGCCAGCCAGCCACCAGAAATCAGCGAAACTAATGCCTTCTCACCCAAACCCTTATTGTAAGGCGGATCGGCGAACACAAGCGTGAAAGGGGATTGCGGTGCAGAAGGCCCAAGGTCAGTCGCATCGCGCCGCCAGATTTTACATTGGCCAATCACACCGCAAGCATCGGTGTTTTTACGGATAATACCCCGGGCTTCCGCAGACTCTTCAACGAACAAACAAAATTTTGCCCCGCGCGAAATAGCCTCTAGCCCCAATGCTCCCGTTCCCGCAAACATATCCATCACCCGCGCATCTTGCAGCGTAAAATCGGCAATGCTATGCGCCAGAATGTTGAAGATGGACTCGCGCACGCGGTCAGAGGTCGGACGCGTATCGCCCGTGGTTGGCCCCAAAATATCTCGGCCTCGAAATTTTCCACCAACAATGCGCAACGCTGAATCCTCTTGACCTTTTGTGGCCACTGCCGCTTCTGTAGCGCCATGAAACAAAAACTGCCAGAGCCGATGTTGCAAGCTTTCGCCGAGGCGGAAGCGGCGGCCAAACGTGGCGAGGTGCCCGTGGGTGCTGTGATCGTCGATGCCAACGGCAAACTGATTGCCAAGGCGGGCAACCAAACCTTAGAACTCAAAGACCCCACAGCCCACGCCGAAATGCTGGCTATTCGTGTTGCTGCTCATTCATTAAAATCCGAGCGCCTCATCGATTGCGATCTCTATGTAACACTAGAACCCTGCGCTATGTGCGCCGCTGCCGTTTCCTTTGCGCGGATCAGGCGAGTTTACTTTGCAGCGAGCGATGAAAAAATGGGAGCGGTCGACCACGGCCCGCGTTTTTTCAAACAACCCACCTGCCACCACGAGCCAGAAGTCTATAGTGGAATTGGAGAAGCTGAAGCGAAAACGATGTTAAAAGACTTTTTCAAGTCTCGGCGTTAAGCCAATGATTTGATTCTTAAATCCAATGATCGTTTCAATTTATCTTTAGCAGGCTCGCAAGCCGCAAAAATCTCTCTCACTTTAAAAAAATCACCAGCACCAAATTCACTGATGTCGGGTTCGATGTAGATCTGCGGCGGTGCTTGCCTGCGGCGCACATCGGCCAATTCGTGAAACATGATCAGCAGCGAGCCGACTGCCAGTTCAAGATTTGACGGATGCATTTTAGTGACGGGCTTGGGGCGTCCGGTCACATCTATGGCCACAACCAAATCCATGCCTTCGGTCACATGATTAAACGGCACAGGATTTTTAACGCCGCCATCAACATGAATTTTACCATTGATGCGGTGGCCCGCAATAACGCCAGGAATGGCAATTGAAGCACCCACAGTTTCGATCACCGAGCCGTTGGTAAATACAACTTCTTCCATATCATCATAATTCGTCGCCACCACTTTCAGAGGGATTTTCAAATTTTCTAACAGTGACGGCAGATGATCAGGCAAAGCGATATCCACCAGTTTTTGTCCATCAAGATGAAGCGACATCAAACCTTTTAGCGAAAATATGTCGCCAAGCCGCGCCTGTTTGGCCCCAAACACATGTCGAGCCATATCAATACGGTTCGATAATAGTTTGACGGCATGTTCGCGCAAATCGCGGCCAGACATGCCGCCAGCATAAGCAGCACCAACCAAAGCGCCCATGCTGCACCCGGCGATTACATCAGGCTTGAGGCCCAATTCATCAAACGCCTCAAGCATCGGAATATGGGCCAAGCCCCGCGCACTGCCACCACCCAGCGCCAAACCAATTTTCACTGGCGCGCTTTCTGATCAGACGTCTTCGTCTGATCGACAAGAATTTGCGCAGAATCTGTCACCGCCCGCCACCCAATATCTCGGCGGCAAAAGCCTTCGGGCCAATCAATTTTATTGACTGCAGCATAAGCCTTCATCTGGGCATCGCGCGGCGTTTTGCCAAGAGCCGTGACGTTTAGAATTCGCCCGCCATTGGCCACAATGAATTCGCCGTCCAATGCTGTACTCGCATGGAACACTTCAACCCCCGTGCCAAAGTCCTGGCCCAAGCCGTTGATATGACTCCCCTTAACCACATCACCGGGATAGCCCTTGGCACACATCACAACTGTCAGCGCCGTATCATCACGCCAGCGCACAGACATTTTGTCGAGTGTGCCATCCACACTCGCCATCAGCAAAGTTAGCAAATCATCTTTGAGCCGCATCATCAAAACCTGCGTTTCAGGGTCGCCAAACCGCGCATTGTATTCAATCAACTTTGGTCCATCGCGAGTTAAAATCAGCCCCGCATAAAGCACGCCTTTGTAGGGGTGCCCCATCGAGGCGAGCGCAGCCACAGTGGGCTTGACGATCTTTTCCAGAACCTCAGTGCACAAAGCTTCGGTCATGCATGGTGCAGGCGAATAAGCGCCCATGCCGCCTGTGTTTGGGCCAACATCGCCGTCACTCACGCGCTTGTGGTCTTGTGCAGTGGCCAAGGGTAGCACATTCACGCCGTCAGAAAGCGCAAAGAAGCTTGCTTCCTCACCTTCCATAAATTCCTCAATCACACATTCGCCCGTGCCAAAGCGGCCAGCGAAAATTTCCCTAACCGCGTTCTCGGCTTCGGCCATGTTCATCGCCACGGTAACACCCTTGCCCGCCGCCAAGCCATCAGCCTTGATAACGATGGGTGCGCCGTGGACCCTAAGATAGGCCATCGCCTTGGCCTCATCCGTAAATCGACCGTAGGCTGCCGTTGGTATGCCAAACTTCGCGCAAATGTCTTTCGTGAATCCTTTGCTGCCTTCCAACTGCGCCGCAAACATTGAAGGGCCAAAAGCCTTGATGCCAGCAGCCGTCAAATCATCCACCAGCCCCGCCACCAAAGGCGCTTCCGGCCCGACGACGACAAACCCAATTTCGTATGTTTTGCAAAATGAAATCACAGCTGCATGATCGGTCACCTTAACCGAAACCAACTCCGCCAATTTCCCAATGCCCGGATTGCCGGGAGCCGCATAAAGCTTTGTCAGCAACGGGCAGCGCGCCAGTGCAAAAGCCAGCGCATGTTCGCGGCCACCAGAGCCAATGAGAAGTACATTCATAGATTCATATCCTGTGCTAAGCTGTTTTTTGGCAGTTTATCGTTTATAAGCAAGGGAAATTAGGCTGATAACAGAAGTAGAGTGCGCTATATTTGGTTGCGGTGCGGATCCACCGATTAACTGAATCCCATTGCTAATAGCCAAAATTCTAGACTTGGTTGAAAAGTGCTACAATTTTAACATAGATTAAACAGTACTCAATAATTTTTGAATTCAAAAGGAAGTGCGACATGAATAGATTGTTTGCGATAATTTTGGCGCTTACATTTGGTGCGTGGAACTCAGAATCTAAAGCAGACTCTAAAGATATGGGTTGTGTGGAAATGAGTAATTTGTTTACTAAGACGCTTCCAGAAATAGGTGGGAAAGAATGGTTGGGATTTCAGCTCAAAAAAAATGGCGAAGTTTGGTATTTGATCTTTACACAAAAGATCAGTTCTCCATCATCAGTGGCGAAATGGGCAGTTTTCTCTCGTCTAAGCGAGGAACGACCTGACACATACTGTCTTTTAGATAAAGGAATTAGTGTCAATCCACTCTTGAGCCTACATCAGACTAGATTTGACGAACGATATGGATTACCCGGCAGCGGCAACCCCCGTTGCGGTAACACACAAGATACATTTGAAGGCGTAAAAGTGAGAGGTTGGGCAAGCCAAGAGCTGGGCAACAGTTTAATCCTTGCTTTGAGCGGCCAAGAAACGACGGGGGCAAGCTGGGTGATGCTTTTGAGTAAAAAAGACGGCTATTGGATACTATTAGACAAAAAGCAGGGAGAAGGTACCTGTTACTTTGATCGAGGTGAACTCAGTGACATCCGACCTTTGAGTTTGAAATGAATAGCAGATCGAACACTTTTGGGATAACTGTTTTGTTGATGTCCAGCGACAGTGCACAGAATTGCCTCAACCTTCTACTATTGAGGTGGAAGTAGGTGTGGGACGCCGTATAACGAGGCTGTACCCGTGAGTTTTTTGGTTAATTGCAGGACTCTTTGAAGTAGCCCGCTCATCAAGGTGGTTTGCTTGCAAACCTTTTGCGATCTCTTAGCAAAGAGTCTGCAATCTGCTTTTTCCATGGAGGCGAGAAGGCCGATCTCGATAGTGTGTCAAATTGACAAATCCAATAATTATGACTAGGTATATGACTAGTTAGTAGTGGAAGCCCTCCGATGAAACCATGGTCAGTCCAAGACGCAAAGGCGCGCTTCAGTGAATTCCTTGATACATGCTTGAAAGATGGCCCGCAATTGGTCACTAAGCGCGGCGAGGAAGCTGCTGTTTTGGTGCCGGTGCAAGAGTGGCGGCGCATGCAGGCTTCGCGTAAGCGAACATTAAAAGAATTGCTGATGGCGAAGGAGCCAGTTGGAGAATTGAATATTCCGCCGCGTGGCAATTTAAAACGTCGACCGCCACAGGCTTTTATTTGATCTATGTACTTATTGGATACAAGTATCATTTCAGAATTGCGCCGTGTCAGACCACATGGCGCAGTGAAGCAGTGGTTCGCAAATACGGCTGAGCAAGTTCTGCACATTGCCGGGGTGACAATCGGAGAAATTCAAGCGGGCATTGAAGTAACCCGCGAAACCGATTTGAAACGTGCAAATGAGCTGGAAGAATGGCTTATTGAAGTGACCGAAACCTATAATGTTTTGCCAATGGATTCGCAGATATTCCGCATCTGGGCCAAACTTATGCACCGCCAGCCAAGTCATTTGCAGGAGGATGCCATGATCGCGGCAACGGCCAAACACCATAAACTGACAATTGTCACAAGAAACACCAAGGATTTCGGCAGATTCGGTGTAAAGCTGTTCAATCCATACTTGAAAGCTTAAACCCACTCTATGTCTCTCATCCCCGACTACGATCCCGAAACCGGCGAAATTATTGAACCCACTAAACCCAATCTGGGCGAACAGTCGGTCACTGAAATTTCCCATGCCTTAAAGCGCACGCTGGAAGATCGCTTTGGCCATGTGCGAGTGCGCGGCGAGATATCGGGATATCGTGGGCCGCATAGTTCCGGTCATGCCTATTTTGCATTGAAAGATGATGGCGCGAAATTGGACGCTGTCATCTGGCGCGGCGTGTTCACCAAGCTGCGTTCAAAATTGCAAGAAGGTTTAGAAGTGATCGCCACGGGCAAGATCACGTCTTATCCCGGCAAATCCAATTATCAAATCGTTATCGAAAATGTTGAGCCCGCAGGTGTTGGCGCTCTCATGGCGCTTCTTGAAGAGCGCAAGAAAACTTTAGCGGCGGAAGGATTGTTTGATCAGGCCCGCAAGAAGGAACTGCCCTACTTGCCGCGCACCATTGGCATCATCACATCACCCACAGGCGCTGTGATCCGCGATATTTTGCACCGCCTGAATGATCGTTTCCCCCGCCATGTCATCGTCTGGCCCGTGCGCGTACAGGGCGAGACGGCGGCGTCAGAGGTGGCGGCGGCAATTGCTGGTTTTAACGCGATGGAACACAAGCCTGATCTATTGATTGTAGCGCGGGGCGGCGGGTCGCTTGAAGATCTTTGGCCGTTCAATGAGGAAATTGTAGTGCGGGCCACCGCGGCCAGCACCATCCCGCTGATAAGCGCAATCGGCCATGAAACCGATACAACGCTCATTGACTTTGCGTCTGACTTCCGCGCACCCACACCCACGGCAGCTGCCGAACGCGCCGTACCCGTGCGCGCTGATCTATTGGCCGAACTGGCCTCGCTCAACGCTCGTCAAAAACGCACCATGGGCCGCGTTGTGGGCGACGCGAAAACAAGGTTGCATTCCGCCGCCCGCGCATTGCCTAAGCCTGATGAAATTTTAGCCACGGCCCGCCAGCGCCTCGACGTAGCAGCATCAAAATTGCCCAAGGCATTAAAAGCCAACGTTCAGGTCCATGCCGTTTTGCTGGCCCGCAGCTCCGGCAGGCTCAGCATTAAGTCAATGGTTCTGCGCGTATCAGAACAGCGCCGCCGCCTGAAAGACCAGCAAGCCCGCTTGAGCAGAGGCATTGCACAATTGACCACGAGAAAATCTGATAAGTTGAAATCTGAACTGAAACTGTTCTCTTCGCTCAGCTATCAATCGGTGCTCAAGCGGGGCTATGCTGTAATCCGCGACGCCCATGGTAAGCCACAGCAACAGATTGCGGGAATAAAGCCACCGACGAGTTTGGAAATTGAAATGCAAGACGGTCGATTAGATGTGGTTGTTACCCCAAAAAAATCTCAAGCCTCGCTCTTTTAATCGCCACATAATTTCGCTAATTGAACATCATGAATTTCGTCGATCCCATTATTCCAAATCATCGGGAAGCCAAATTGAAATATCTCGATGGCGATTTTCAAATTGTCAAAGAGGGTGAGTTTGTACGCTGTGCGGTTTCAGGAGCGCAAATTAGGATAGATGATTTGCGCTATTGGAGCGTCGATAAACAACTCGCTTATAGATCAGCTGCCGAAGCATTCGCCGATCACCGCCAGAGAACTTAATTGGCGTATTGCCTGAACTGATATACCATCGGAATGACGCTGTTATGAAGAAATGCCGAAAATTGATTTTCGGTCAAAATAAACATATTGGCCAACAGCAATATTTCCTGAATGAAATATTTTGGCCGCCGATAAACAGTCGTTTTGCGTCGAACGCGTATGAACACGATGACTGCAAGTGATATTGCATTGACGACTATTAACTGCTGCAAAATTGAAGGATTTCCGGAATTTAACAACGCCGAAATTTGTCTCCATTGCACTGTAGAATACCACTCGAACATGCTTCCCTCACGCGTTTCCACGCCCCACGCCTTGGACTTTTATGGGGCAAAGGTTAATAGTTCGTCGCAAAAATCATTGTGGCATTCTATCGGGCTAGATAAATTGATCAGATCGGCCTATATCAAAGAGATATTTTGTATTGGAGTTTGTAAAATGAGCGCGACTTGGGCACCTGACAGCTGGCGGAAATTTCCGGTAATGCAGATGCCGGAATATACTGATCTCGAAAAACTAAAAACCGTGGAAGGCCGCTTAGCCGGATTTCCGCCACTGGTTTTTGCAGGTGAAGCCCGCAAGTTAAAGCGCAAGTTGGCAAATGTTGCGGCGGGCAAGGGCTTTCTTCTTCAAGGTGGTGATTGCGCCGAAAGCTTCGCCGAGCATTCCGCCGATAACATTCGTGATTTTTTCCGCGTGTTCTTGCAAATGTCTGTGGTGCTGACGTTTGCAGGCGGCCAACCGATTGTGAAAGTGGGCCGCATTGCCGGGCAGTTTGCAAAACCGCGTTCGACACCGACTGAGACAATCAATGGCGTGGAATATCCGATTTACCGAGGCGATATTGTCAACGATGCAGAGGCCACCATTGAAGGCCGAAAGCCCGATCCCGAACGCCAGATCATGGCTTATCGCCAGTCTGCAGCCACGCTCAATCTGCTGCGGGCTTTCGCACAAGGTGGATATGCCAATCTTGAACACGTGCATAAATGGACTTTAGGCAATCTGAAAGATTCCCCCGCTTCAGAGCAATATCAGGAAGTGGCCGACCGGATAACCGAGACCTTAGGCTTCATGCGCGCTTGTGGCATAACAGCTGAAACCGCACCACAAATGCGCACCACAGATTTCTTCACCAGCCATGAAGCTTTGCTGCTTGGCTATGAGCAGGCGATGACCCGCGTTGATTCGACCAGCGGCGATTACTACGCAACATCCGGCCATATGATTTGGGTTGGAGACCGCACGCGCCAACTTGACCATGCGCATATTGAATTTGCACGCGGCATTAAAAATCCAATCGGCCTGAAATGCGGACCATCTCTGAAGCCTGATGAATTGATCAAACTGATTGATATTCTGAATCCAGAAAATGAACCGGGCCGCCTAACGCTGATTGCGCGCTTTGGCGCGGACAAGGTTGAAAAACATTTGCCCGATTTGATTAAGGCCGTGAAACGCGAGGGCAGGGTGGTTGTCTGGTCGTGTGATCCAATGCACGGCAACACGATTAAGGCCACATCTGGTTACAAGACGCGGCCTTTTGAAGCTATTATGACCGAAGTGCGCCGCTTCATGGGCGTGCATCAAGTTGAAGGCACGCATGCTGGCGGTGTTCACGTTGAAATGACCGGTAAGGACGTGACCGAATGCACAGGCGGCCTTCGCGCATTGCGTGATGAAGACCTGAACGATCGTTACCACACCTTCTGCGATCCGCGCCTCAACGCGGCACAGGCGTTGGAACTCTCGTTCCTTGTGGCTGACGAGTTAAAAAAAGAAATGGCTTCACGTCCAAAAACATGGGTGGATGAAGAGGCAGCAGAAGCGGCGGAATAATTTCGAATTTTGGGGCTGACTTGCAGTTCCAGAAAATGATGACTATACAAGTTACAGAATACGTTCTCAGGGCGGGGTGTAATTCCCCACCGGCGGTGTTTGAAGGAAACTTCATCAGCCCGCGAGCGCTTAAGTGAAGCTCTTGTTTCGCATAAGGTCAGCAGACTCGGTTTAATTCCGGGGCCGACGGTATAGTCCGGATGGAAGAGAACAATGATGACGCGCGGAATCTGCTTTCTTTTTGGAAAGTTGGAGACGCGTGATGTCATTTGCCCTGTTGACGTCGGAGTTATGACGAGACGAGGGCATGGAGCTTACAAAAGAGAGAGCAAGTTTGGAAACTGCGGCAGATATTTTGTCAGCGATGAACGTTGCTTTGATGGAAGCCCAGAAGTTTGAAGGAGCTACAGCGCCCAACCCTCCTGTGGGTTGCGTTCTTTTGGATAGAAGCGGCAATATACTTTCTGCGGTGGCGCATCAAAAAGCGGGCACGCTTCATGCAGAAGCTTTGGCCATCAAAAACTGTGACGCACCAGAATTAATCAACACAGTCGTTGTCACCCTCGAACCGTGCAACCACACAGGCCGCACCGGGCCTTGCACTGAGGCTATTCTTTCGACGCCTGCAAAAAATATATGGATCGGTATGGCTGATCCCAATCCGCATGTTGCAGGTGGTGGAGCGCATCACTTGCGAAAAGCTGGTTTGAATGTCCAATTCTTGAATGACGCTGATGCACCAAAACTGAAGTCAGATTTGCAGCGCTTAATCGCGCCTTTTACCAAACGCGTTGTTCACGGCCTCCCGTGGGTAACCGTGAAGCAAGCCATTAACACTCAAGGCAGCATGATTCCACCATCTGGTCAAAAAACTTTCACGTCGCAATCATCTCTGATCTTGGCCCATAAACTTCGACGCCGCGCTGATGCAATCATCACTGGCTCTGGCACCGTGTTGGCTGATGACCCGCATTTTACCGTGCGACTGGCTGATGATTTCCCAAACAAGCAACGTCAATTGGTTTTATTTGATCGCAGGCGACGCATTTCGCAATCTTATCTTGAGGCCGCGACAGCACGGGGTTTCGAAATTTCATTCGCTGATGACTTGCTCACAACTTTAAAAAATTTGAATGAGCAGGGCACTCTTGAAGTGCTTGTTGAAGCTGGCCACTCGCTTACCCAGTCAATCTTGGACAGCAATCTTTGGGATGAACATATGTTGATCACCCAAGGCGAACCTGACCAAATCCAAATCATTCAAAATAAGGAACCCCATGTTTTCCGGAATCATTGAACGCGTGGCGCAGGTCACCAAAGCTACCCGTGAAAATGGCGCACTGCAATGCACAGTGGCTACAGACATGAGTGATCTCAGACTTGGCGAGAGTATTGCCGTAAATGGTGTGTGCCTGACCGTTGCAAAATTTACCAACGATGGAGCAGCCGATTTCTTCGCCAGTGCTGAAACACTGGCTCGCACCAATCTCGACCAAATCATTATCGGCAGCCACGTCAACCTCGAACGTGCTGTAAGTTTAAACACACGCCTATCTGGCCACATGGTGCAAGGCCATGTCGATGGCAAAGCCATTCTCACGCTGATCATTCCAGAAGACGGTGCATTTCGTTTGGCCTTCGACCTGCCGCAAAGACTTGCGCGCTATTGCGTTGAAAAAGGTTCAATCTGCTTGAACGGCATCAGCCTCACCATCAATAGCCTTGCTCAATTAAAAAATGGCGTAACCCAAGTCGCCATCACCATCATCCCGCACACATGGGAACACACCAATCTTTTTGCGGTAAAAATCGGAGATGCCATCAATGTCGAAGTTGATGTTATGGCCAAATATGTGGAGAGACTATGTCAGCCTTATCAAAAGCTTTAGAGCAATTACGTAGTGGCGGAATGATCATCCTCACCGATGATGAAGACCGCGAGAACGAAGGCGATCTTGTGATGGCCGCACAATTCGCCACGCCTGAGGCTGTGAATTTCATGGCGCGGTTTGGCCGTGGTCTCATCTGCTTGCCGATGACTGCTGCGCAACTCGAAAAATTCGACTTGCCGCAAATGGCACCGGTCAACCGTGCACGTCGCTCAACAGCTTTTACAATTTCAATCGAAGCCCGCGACGGCATTACAACTGGGATATCGGCTTTCGATCGCGCCCACACAATTGCCACCGCCATCAATCCCAATACTAAACCCGAAGACATCGTATCGCCCGGCCATGTGTTTCCTCTGCGTGCCGCAGAAGGCGGCGTGTTGAAACGCGCTGGGCACACCGAAGGTGCTGTCGATTTGATGATACTCGCGGGCCTTAACCCCGCCGGGGTCATCTGCGAGATCATGGGTGATGACGGCGAAATGTCGAGGCGACCAGCACTTGAGGTTTTTGCCAAAACTCACAACCTTCCAATCTTGAGCATAGCAGAGCTGATCAACCATCGCCTGCAAACCGAGGTGCTGATCGACGAAGTTGCAAAATCTGAATTGCCAACTGTTTATGCTGATGAGCCTTTAAAAGTTCATGCCTTCCGCAGCCGCATTGACGGCACAGAGCATTTGGCAATCGTCAAATATCCGCTGCCCAAAACGCCGCTGGTGCGTGTGCATTCGGAATGCCTCACGGGCGAAGCGCTGGGATCTCTGCGTTGCGATTGCGGCCCGCAATTGCAAACCGCCATTCGCATGATCTCCGAAAGCGAGGGTGGCGTGGTGCTTTACATGCGCAACCAGGAAGGCCGTGGCATTGGTCTGGCCAACAAAATCAAAGCCTATGCTTTACAGGACCTTGGCCATGACACCGTCGAGGCCAACACCGCCTTAGGCTTTGCGAACGACACGCGCGATTATGCCGCCGCTGCCCACATGCTTAAAGCACTTGGCATTTCCGAACTGACATTACTCACCAACAATCCAGACAAAACCTACGCGCTTCAAGAAATGGGATTAGAGGTCGTCGAGCAACGTCCGCTGGTGATCGAGTCCAACCCGTTCAATGCCAGCTATCTAGCAACCAAGCGCGACAAGCTGGGCCATTCATTCGAACAAAAAGTGAGAAACTAAAATGTCTAAATCAAATTTCCGCATCGCCATCGTGGTCAGCCGTTTTAATGAGCCAGTCACTTCCGGCCTCAAGCGTGGTGCATTAGCTTATCTCGCAGAGCAGGGCATTAAGGTGGCCGAGGCTGACATTTATGCAGCACCCGGCGCATTCGAAATTCCGCTGATTGCGCAAACCTTGGCCAAATCAAAACAATATGATGGCGTGGTCTGCCTCGGCTGCGTGATCAAAGGCGACACGGCGCATTTTGAATTCATCAGCTTGGGTGCAACTTATGGCTTGATGCAAACCACTTTAAAAATGGAAATGCCGATCACCTTCGGCATCATCACCACGTATACGGATGAGCAAGCCATCGCCCGCAGCCGCGACGACGCGCATAATAAGGGCAGAGAAGCCGCTGCCGCATGCGTTGAAACCTTGGAAACAATGGCAGCGATCAACGCGGCTTGAAACCAAATTGAGAAACCCCATATCTGTAATCCAAACAATTACACAAAGGCTCCCCCGATGATTGACCTTCACTATTGGCCCACTCCAAACGGCCACAAGATTACGATATTCCTCGAAGAAGCTGGCCTCGATTTTAAAATTCACAAAGTGGACATTGGCAAGGGCGACCAATTCAAGCCGGAATTTTTGGCGATTTCGCCCAACAACCGCATGCCCGCCATTGTCGATCACGCGCCAAAAGATGGCGGCAAGCCGATCAGTGTTTTTGAATCGGGTGCCATTCTTCTTTATCTCGCTGAGAAAACCGGAAAATTTGTTCCGGCAGATATTCGTGGTCGTGTGGAAGTTTTGCAGTGGTTGTTCTGGCAGATGGGCGGGCTTGGGCCAATGGCTGGCCAAAACGGACATTTCAATGTCTATGCCCCCGAAAAAGTGCCTTACGCAATTGAACGCTATACCAAGGAAACTAACCGCCTTTATGGCGTCTTAAACAAGCGCCTGGCTGACCGCGAATTTGTGGCGGGCGAATATTCAATCGCCGATATGGCCAGCTACCCGTGGATCGTGCCTTATGAAAATCACAAGCAAAAGCTAGAAGACTTTCCGCATTTGCATCGTTGGTTCAATGCGATTAAGGCGCGGCCAGCGGTGGTGAAGGCCTATGCCAACGCGGCGGCCTCGTATTCCAAGCCGATGACCGACGAAGAAAAGAAGGTTTTGTTTAATCAAACTGCCAGGCCCTAAACCCCGCTCTGAAAACCTTCTGGTTCGGCTTTCGTTACCCCGCGCAGTTCACTGAAAATATGGCCGAACAACGCCAATAATACCACCGCCCCGCCAATGAGAGTTGTGGGGGGCGGGGTTTCGCCCATCACCATCCAAACCCACAGCGGGGTAAACGGAACTTCCAAGGCTGCAATTAAAGTTGCCTCAGCGGCGGGAATGCGGCGCGACCCGAGTGTATATAAAATCAGTCCAGCTGCGTTTTGGACAATTCCAAACAAGCCAATTAAAACAATGTCATGTGTAGATACCTTAAACGATTGCACGAACCAGAAGCTGAACAGGCTGGTGAAAAAAGCAGAAGCGCCCATGGCCGGCAACATTGGCACACCTTGGTATTTTCGCATCAAAACGGAAACGCCAGCCATGCCAAGCGTCATGAACACGGCAAGAAATTTTCCAAACCAAGCGCCACCGCCAAGGCCTTCGCCGCCCAGTGTGATGACCACGCCGAGCAAGGCCACGGCAGCGGCAATCAAAGTTGACCGCGAAGGCTTTTCGCCAATCACCACATAAGCAATGGCCGCCGTCACAAATGGCACAGTGGCATAAATCACCATGGTATCGGCAATTGAAGAATAGCGCAGCGAACCTATGCCGGTGATCATCGACATTGATGAAAACACGGCAACGCCAAGCGCAGGCCAGCGCAGTTTTTTCAGTTGCTGCCAAATTTGTCCGCGCTCGATCAAAAAGAAAGCGACAAATACGGCGCTGCCCGAAAACACCCCGCGCCAAAACAGCATGGCCATCAAATCAGCGGTGATGGCCCGTGTGAACAACCCAGACAGCGACCAAGCCAAGGGAGCCAACGCCGTTATCAGAATGCCGTTGCGGTGATGTGCCTGATTCATGCTTTGAAATTAACAGGCCGAAGCGGGCAGGGCCATCTCGTAAACGGCATAGCAACCTTGCTTCGGGACAAGGCTTGACGAAGCAGAGATATTCAAGCATTTTGTTGACATGAACATCGCCCGCCCATCCGCTGCCATTTGCAGCATTATTATCTGCATCTAGCGACATATCGCTGGCTGGGCGCCGCTTACTCAAAATCTGAATAGCGTTTCCCGGGCAGCATCAAGCCTTGAGGAAGAACTATGACTTTGCGCCTTTATAATACGCTGACCAGAACGAAGGAGGATTTTTCCCCCATCGATCCGAACAATGTGCGCATGTATGTCTGCGGCCCTACGGTCTATGATTTCGCCCATATCGGCAATGCGCGGCCTGTGATTGTGTTTGATGTGCTGTATCGGTTGCTCCGCCATCTTTATGGGGCGGATCACGTTACCTATGTACGCAATATTACCGACGTGGATGACAAGATTAACGCAAGGGCCTTGCGCGATTTTCCAAACTTGCCGTTGAATGAAGCGATCCGCAATGTGACGGAAAAAACAGCTCATCAATTCAAGTATGATGCCATAGCGTTGGGTTGCTTGGTTCCTGATGAAGAACCCCGTGCCACTGATAATATCGACGGCATGATTGATATTATCAGTACACTGATCAATAAAGGACATGCTTACACGGCTGCGGGCGAGGTGCTGTTCAGCGTTTCGTCTATGGCTGATTATGGCAAACTCTCTGGCCGCAAACTGGAAGACCAACAGGCGGGTGCTCGCGTGGCTGTGGAAGCCCACAAGAAAAATCCAGCAGACTTTGTATTGTGGAAATTATCAAGCGCTGATGAACCGGGCTGGGAAAGCCCATGGGGCAGAGGCAGGCCGGGCTGGCACATCGAATGCAGCGCTATGAGCAAACGCTATTTGGGCGAAGTGTTCGACATCCACGGTGGCGGCCTAGATCTCATCTTCCCCCACCACGAAAACGAAATCGCCCAATCAAGATGCGCGCATGGTTCGCAAGTGATGGCCAATGTGTGGATGCACAATGGATTCTTGCAAGTTGAAGGACAGAAGATGTCTAAGAGCTTGGGGAATTTCGTGACGATTGCGGAGGTGTTGAAAGATTGGCCGGGTGAAGTTGCAAGGTTCAATATGTTGAAGACACACTACCGACAGCCAATTGATTGGACCGAGTCTAGCCTAATAGAATCAAAAAATCGATTAGTCCGTTGGAAACGGACACTCAACAACTTTGATGGTCTTGAACCCAATTTATCGGAACAATTTATCAACAGGCTGTCAGACGATCTTAACTTGAAGAACGCCGTTGATCTGCTCTCGCATTATGGCACAGTTGCAAACGGCATTGTTGTGAATGGTGGGATGCAACCGCAGCCTTCAAACGATCAAGATATGCGCGAAGCCGCAGCTTATCTTAAGGGTGGGCTGGAGTTTCTTGGCTTTTCTACTGAACCGTTAGTTGGAAACGATCACATCAACCGCGAACACATCATCGGCCTCGTCGAAGACCGCCTCAATGCTCGTCATACTAAAAACTGGAAAGAATCTGATCGCATCCGGGACCAGTTGGATGCGATGGGGGTTGCGATCAAGGATAACAAGGATGGGACGACGACGTGGGACGTGAAGCGATGACGCGGCCCTCTCCTGCCTCGCAAGAGCGAGGCTGTCTCTCCCGCGAGGGGAGAGACTTAAGTAAGGAAGAAAAGGAAGAGGCCACAAGCCAAGTCTCTCCCCTTGCGGGAGAGACAGACTTGGGCTTGCCCAAGTCAGGAGAGGGGCCGAAGCGAAGCTTCGCTAAACAACTGCGCAGCAATATGACCGATGTTGAAACCAAACTCTGGCAGCAATTGCGGGCCAAGCGATTTGAGAGTTATAAATTCAGACGGCAAGTTCCGATTGGAGCTTACATTGTCGACTTTATCTGCTTTGAAAAACGCCTGATCATCGAGTTGGATGGTTCGCAACATGAAGGCTCAACTTACGATCAAAAGCGCGATGCTTGGTTGAGCTCACAAGATTTCCGAGTTTTGAGATTTTGGAATAACGCCATTAATTCGGCGCTGGATGGAACGTTGCTTGCTATTCACGATGCGTTGCAACTTCCCTCTCCTGCCTCGCAAGGGCGAGGCTGTCTCTCCCGCGAGGGGAGAGACTTGAAGAAAGTAAGTCAGTCATGAAAACCCGCCTTTCCCTTTTCGACACCACGCTCCGCGATGGACAGCAAACGCCCGGCGTCACCTTCTCGCTTGATGATAAATTGGTCATCATGGACATGCTCGATAAACTGGGCGTGGATTATATTGAAGGTGGGTATCCCGGTGGGAACCCGACGGACAATGAGCTGTTTTCCAAAGAGCGAAACACGAAAGCGACATTCACGGCGTTTGGAATGACCAAGCGGGCAGGCAGATCGGTTTCGAATGATCCGGGGTTGCAAACTTTGTTGCAGGCCAAATCGAAGGCGATTTGTTTTGTGGCTAAGTCTTGGGATTATCATGTGCGCGTGGCGTTGGGCTGCACCAATGCAGAGAATTTGGAAAGCATCGTCGACTCGGTTGCCGCCGCAAAATCGGCTGGCAAGCAAGTGTTGGTTGATTGCGAGCATTTTTTTGATGGTTATAAAGCTAATCCTGAATATGCGGCGGCTTGCGCAAAGGCAGCATATGATTCCGGTGCACGGTGGGTTGTGCTGTGCGACACTAACGGCGGGACGCTTCCATCTGAGGTGAGTGAAATCGTCCGTACAATGACGAAAATTATCCCGGGGTCACATTTGGGCATTCACGCACACAATGATACCGAGCAGGCGGTTGCCAATTCGCTTGCTGCTGTTGAGGCGGGGGCTTGCCAAATTCAAGGTACGTTGAATGGAATTGGCGAACGCTGTGGCAACGCCAATTTGATTTCGATCATTGGGACCTTGGCTTTAAAACATCAGTACACGGAGCGATTTGAAATTGGTGTTGATGTCAAACAACTCACATCAATTTCCCGTGGCTTCGATGAGTTGCTGAACCGTGCGCCTAATGCGCAAGCGCCCTATGTTGGCAAAAGCGCATTCGCGACCAAGGCCGGCATTCATGCTTCGGCTTTGGCAAAAGAGCCTGAGACTTATGAGCACGTGCCTCCTTCAAGTGTGGGCAACAACCGCCGCATTTTGGTTTCTGATCAGGCAGGAAAATCGAATTTGCTGGCAGAGCTAACACGCATCAATCTTGATATCGCCAAAGATGATCCGCGCCTCGATCATTTGCTCCGCGAAGTGAAAGAGCGCGAGAATAATGGCTATTCTTATGATGGGGCAGATGCTTCATTCGAACTGCTGGCACGGCGCACGCTTGGCAATGTGCCGCATTATTTTGATGTTGAATCATTCTCGGTCAATGTAGGTCAACAAAATGGCCGGATGTATTCACATGCCGAAGTTAAAGTAAAAGTGGGCGACGAAATTCTGACCAGCACGGGCGAAGGCAACGGCCCTGTCAGCGCGCTTGATGTCGCTTTGCGCAAAGACCTTGGGCACTATCAGCGATATATAGATGATATGGAATTGGTTGATTATAAAGTGCGTATTCTGAACGGTGGCACGAGTGCGACCACACGGGTTATGATTGAAAGCAAAGATGCAAAAGGCGAGCGCTGGTTTACCGTTGGAGTTTCGCCCAATATTGTTGAGGCTTCGTTCCAAGCGCTGCTGGATGCAATTATCTTCAAGCTGTTGCGTGAAAGTGTGACGGCTTAAATTATGCTCAGCAAATTGACGGAACCAAATAAGGGCGTGCTCTTCGCCGTGATCGCCCATCTGTTTTGGGGTGGCATGGCGGTTTATTTTGGGCTGATGCGCCATATCAATCCGATGGAAATTGCAGTCAATCGTGGCGTGTGGTCGATCCCGATTGCTGCGGTCGTTGTATGGTGGCTGGGCCAATATGCCGATGTATGGGCTGTTTTTAAGAATCCAAAGACAGCATTGATTCTGGCGCTCACAAGCGCGATTATCGTTTTTAACTGGACGTTTTACATCTGGTGCATTCAACAAGGCCGTACCTTGGAAGCCAGTCTTGGCTACTTCATCAATCCGCTTTTGAATGTGGTAGTTGGATTTATTTTTCTGGGTGAAAGGTTCAATCGGTTGCAGTTAATTGCTATAGCATTGGCAATTTTGGCGGTGACTGTGCAAACAATTGCGACGGGTACTTTTCCGATAATCGGTTTGGCACTGGCAATTACGTTTTGTATTTATGGGTTGTTGCGAAAAACGGTTTCAGTGCCACCTGTGCCCGGATTTTTCGTTGAAGTGTTGTTGAGCGCATTGCCACTGTTGGGCGTTGAGCTGTGGCTTGCAAATCAAGGCCAAGCCCATTTTGGCGGGAATGTTGTCGATACGCTGATGCTTATGGGCTGTGGCGTGTTTACGGCGGGAGCTTTGATTTTCTTTGCGGCTTCGATCAAACGCCTGCGTTATTCAACAGCAGGCCTGTTGCAATATATTTCGCCGAGCTTGGTTTTCCTGACGGCAGTGTTCATTTTTCACGAACACTTGGATAAATGGAAATTGCTGTCTTTTGCGATGATTTGGATAGCACTGGTAATTTATTCGGTTTCTTCACTTCAGGCTGAAAAATCTAGAGCAGCAAAATAATCCTTGACTCCGTACGGTGAACCTGCTAGGAACCGATAAATCCGGAGATCTCGGCTAAAGCTGATCCCGAATAATTTTCAACGGAACTTTGTCAACGGTCACAGAACGGCGATGCTGGTAAATCGGCACGACGTCTGCAGCCGTTTTTGCCACATCAACCAAAACTTCCATTCCGGCGCGGATAAAGCTTTCGGCGCGCATATGATCAAACAACACCAATAAAGGATCCCAATAATTTTCAATATTGCACACAATCAATGGCTTGGCGTGTTGACCGAGTTGCGCCCAAGTTGTGATTTCGGCCAGTTCTTCAAGCGTGCCAACACCGCCGGGCAGGGCCACAAAGCCCGTGGCCTTTTCAAACATCAAGGTTTTACGCTCGTGCATAGTGCGCGTGACGATCAATTCAGAAACACCGTCCAGCATCCGTTCTTTGGACACGAGGAATTCAGGAATGATGCCCGTTACATGCCCACCAGCAGACAAAACGCCACTTGCCACTTGTCCCATCAAGCCCATGCCGCCGCCGCCATAAACCAAGCCAATTCCGGCGTCGGCCATAAGCTTGCCCAAATCATCGGCGGCTTGCATATAGGCTGGGTTTCGGCCGGGTCCAGAGCCGCAATAAACGCAAAGGCGATGTGTGGGGATAGTCATGGTTTCTCCGGTTTGCTTGGTGTAGGGCAAGGGCTTATGAAGCGCCCGACTCGTGCCTATATAGCATCTATTGCATTTCTATTTCGACCGATTGAACTGGAACTATTATGAAATTAAATCCGATTGCCATTTTCACCAGCCTTGCTGTTATCACCGCAGGAACATTTGGATATGTGGTGACGCAACAACCAAAATTGGTTGATGTTTCAAAGCTGAGCGCGGAAGCGCCGAAAGCCGTGGCCAAGCCAGAGCAACAGGCCATGGCGGCAACACCAGCCAAGCCCGCAACACCTGTAGCCATTGTTCCAAGTTTTGACACAGTGCGCGTTGAAACCGGGGGCGAGGCTGTGATTGCGGGCCATGCAGCGCCTGGAACCAGCGTTGTGGCGAAGTTGAATGGCGAAGTGGTTGCCACAGCAATGGCCACTGCTGATGGGTCATTTGTGATGATTCCTGAAAAGGCTTTGCCGGTAGGTGCTGGCGCGCTGACTTTGGAAACCAAAATCAACGGCATTGTTCAATCGTCGGCCCAGACTGTGGCGGTGGCAGTGAAGCCAAAGGGTGAGGGCGAAAATACAGTTGCTGTGATAGCGCCTGACGCACCAACGAAGATTGTGCAAGCTCCGGTCACAAAGTCAGAAACTGTAACGCTGGATGCTGTTGATTATGGTGCTGCGGGCAATATTCAATTTGCGGGTCGTGGCACGCCAAACAGCGCTGTGCGGCTTTATGTTGATAATATTTTTCTGGGCGAAGCCAAAGCAGATGCGCAAGGCAAATGGAACTTTAGCGGTGGTACGACGATTGTTGCTGGTGTTTACAAATTGCGTGTTGATGAGTTGGCAGCTGATGGCAAGGTAAAGTCGCGCATCGAATCGCCGTTCAAACGCGAAGACGTCGTGAGGGCCGCACAAGCCGCAACCCAAATGCCAAAACTGGAGCCAACACCTGATGCACCAGCGAAAGTGGCCGATGCGGCAGCTCCGGTCGTACCCCAACCTAGCCAAATCACTATCCAACCCGGTGATAATCTCTGGGTCATATCGCGCAACATCTATGGCTATGGCAGGCAATACACTGTGCTTTATGAAGCGAACAAACAGATCATCAAAAATCCGCGCATGATTTTCCCCGGTCAAATTATCACAGCCCCTTTAGCTCAGGCACAATAATCATGATGGATTCGACAATGACCAAACCGACTGGCGAAACCAGCCAGTGGGAAACCATGAAGGCTTTAATGCCGCTGTTGTGGCCGCAGGGCCGAACGGATTTGAAGGCGCGTGTTGTCATCGCCCTTTCATTGTTGGTTGGTTCTAAAGCCGTCACCGTTTTGACGCCCTATGCTTTCAAATGGGCAACCGATTATTTAGTAGGTAGCAAAGGCATTGAAGTTGCGCTGCTCAGCGTTCCGGTTTTTATGGTGCTGGCTTATGGGTTGGGCCGGATTTTTGCCGTTGTGTTTGCGCAAATGCGCGATGCAATTTTTGCTAAAGTTGGTCAACGCGCGGTGCGCGAACTTTCGATCAACACGTTTCGCCATCTTCATGCGCTGAGTTTGAAATTCCATTTGGAGCGCCGCACCGGCGGGCTTTCGCGCATAATCTCACGTGGCATTAATGGCGTGGATTCGGTTTTGCGGTTTTCGCTGTTCAACACTTTTCCAACAGCGCTTGAGATCATTCTGGTCTGTGGCTTGATGGCTTATTCGCTAGGCCTCACCTACATGCTGGTTATTGTGGCCACGATCATCGCCTATCTGTGGTTTACATATTGGGCCACGGAACGCCGCATTGATATTCGCCGCACCATGAACAACGCCGACAATGATGCAGGCTCCAAAGCCATTGATAGTTTGCTAAATTTTGAAACTGTCAAATATTTTGGAAACGAGCAACACGAAGCTGCGCGTTATGACAGCTCGATGGCAATATATGAGAACGCGGCTATTCGAACTTGGGTTTCACTCGCCGTGCTCAACGCAGGTCAAGCGATCATCTATTCGATTGGTTTGACGATAGTTATGGTGATGTCGGGTTTTGGCGTCATGAAGGGCACAAGCACGATTGGTGATTTTGTTTTAGGCAATGCACTGCTGATCCAACTTTATATGCCGCTCAATTTCATTGGCTCATCCTACCGCGAAATCAAGCAGGGTTTAATTGACGTTGAAGGCATGTTTGGAATTCTGCGCCAGAACGCCGAAATTGCCGATAAGCCTAATGCGGCTGAATTCAAAGCGGGCAAGGGTGATATTGTTTTTGAAAATGTTTCCTTTGCTTATGATATGCAACGTCCCATCCTCAAAAATATCTCGCTGCATGTGCCCGCTGGAAAAACCGTGGCGATTGTCGGCCCGTCGGGTGCTGGCAAATCTACGATCTCGCGTTTGCTGTTTCGATTTTATGACGTAACGGAAGGGCGCATATTGATTGATGGGCAAAACATTGCCGACGTGAAGCAAGAGTCATTGCGCCGCGCCATCGGCATGGTGCCGCAAGACACTGTGCTGTTTAATGATACGGTTCGCTATAACATCCGCTATGGCCGCCCAGATGCAACAGATGCCGAAGTTGAAGAAGCGGCAAAGATGGCGCAGATCCATAACTTTGTTCTCAGTTTGCCGAAACAGTATGACGCTATGGTGGGCGAGCGCGGGCTTAAACTTTCCGGTGGTGAAAAGCAGCGGGTCTCGATTGCGCGAACGATATTGAAGGGCCCGCCGATTTTGGTTCTTGATGAAGCGACGTCTGCGCTTGATAGTTTGACCGAGCAAGATATTCAAAACGAACTGAAACGCATTTCGAAAAATCGCACAACTTTGGTTATTGCGCACAGGCTTTCGACTGTGGTTGAAGCCGATGAAATTATAGTATTGGAAAAAGGCCATATTGCCGAACGGGGCACGCATAAGGTTCTGCTGAAAAAGAAAGGTCTCTATTCTGTGATGTGGAACCGCCAGCAGGAAGCAGATGAAGCGCGGCGTAAATTGGCTGAGAATTTGGATGTGCGTGGACCAAAGGCTGAGGATCTGGCCCGCAACAAGGTGAACGCATAGTTTAACTCTGCTCGATGTGGGATTTTCGGTTCGTTTCTTTATGCAAGCTTTCGAGCAATGGTGAATGACCGCTGAATCAATCATTCAGTAAGCAAGACCGAGAATTACCTGTTAACCCAGTCGCTCAAATGAGCCGAAAAATTGTTTCAAATTTGATGCAAATCCTATTGTGATTCATCTTTGTTTACGTTTGCAACCTAATACTACCTCCAAGAACCGCAGCACATACGGACATGGGACCGGTGTCAAGCGTCTGAAGAAACAAGATGCAGCGCCATAACAATTTGGGGATTAAGTCAAATGAAGATTACCACTATGGAGACCATTGCCGGACGTAGCACAGAAGACACGCTCGGCGTTGTACGCGGTTCGGCCCTTTGGTCAAAGCGTGTCACAAAATACAACTATGGCGGCCTGCGCGGCCTGCAATATTCAAGCATGGACGATATTGCCGAGGGCTTGAATAGTGCAAAAGACGAAGCCGAAAAAAAGGCCACAGCACAAGCTAAACTTTTAGGCGCTGATGCCATCATCGGCATGCGTTTGGAAGTGTTTGAAATGTCGGAAGGCCTGTTCACAGCTGTGGCTACCGGCACTGCCGTTCGCACAGAAGTATTGCCAGCCGCAATGCCTGCGTTTGAGCAAGCGGCAAATGACGATGCTTTCTCAGCCATTCCCTATATGGCAAAACCAGCACTTCGCGTTGTTGGCGCATATATGCACTAACTTTCGGCGACATTCAAAAATCAAGCCCGCTTTGCTAAACCAGCAGAGCGGGTTTTTTGTTGCTATAACGGGCGCAATGAAATAATTCCATTACAGCGCCAAACCCGCTATTGAGGCCCTATGTCCATTATCCAAAGCATTACGACGTCATTTGCACCCATTCACCGCGAGGGCTGGCGTTTCATCGCAATTTTTGCCGCGGTAACACTTTTGTTTTTCTGGTTGGGCTTTCAACCCATCGGTTGGCTTGGCGTTATACTGACAGCTTGGTGCGCCTATTTCTTCCGTGATCCGGAGCGTGTTACACCATTGGCCGAAGGCTTGGTAATTTCACCAGCGGATGGCCGGGTGAGCGCTATTGAAAATGTGATCCCGCCGCCTGAGTTAGATTTGCCGCGTGAAACCATGACCCGCATTTCCATATTCATGAATGTGTTTGATGTGCACGTGAACCGCAGCCCGGTTTCGGCCCGCATTACCAAACTCACTTATGTGCCCGGATTATTCGTCAATGCAGAGCTTGATAAAGCCAGCGAAGACAATGAACGCCAAGCGCTGACACTTGTTACTCCTAATGGCACGCAGCTCGGTGTTGTTCAAATCGCAGGCCTCATTGCACGCCGCATTGTGAAATTCACCAGCGAAGGCGAAAGCTTGGCTGTGGGCCAACGCTTTGGACTTATTCGCTTTGGCAGCAGGGTGGATGTTTATTTGCCCAAAGGCGTTGCCCCTTTGGCCTGTCTTGGACAACGCGCGGTGGCGGGCGAAACAGTGTTGGCGGATTTGGGCCAAATGGGGCCAGGTCGCAACGGACGTAAAGCCTGATCATGGACGATCTGACGCCACCAACAAACGAGCGGAAACGTTTTCAGCCCGTGCCTGTGCGTTATCTTTTGCCCAATCTGCTCACCTTGCTAGCGCTCTGCAGCGGCATTACAGCCATACGATTTACCATCGAAAATCGATATGAAATTGCCGTTAGTTTTATTATTCTCGCAATTGTCTTGGATGCGATGGACGGTCGGTTGGCGCGATACTTGAATGGCACATCGCGATTTGGTGCCGAACTTGATTCACTTGCTGATTTTGTAAATTTTGGAGTGGCACCCGCTTTGATGTTGTATTTTAGTGCTTTAAGCAGCTTCAAAACTTTTGGATGGGTGGTGTGCCTGATGTTGGCAATTGCCGCAGCACTGAGGCTTGCTCGTTTTAACGTGGCCCTTGATGATCCCAATAAGCCAAGTTGGACAGCGGCTTATTTCATCGGCATTCCGGCACCAGCAGGTGCACTCCTCGCGCTCTCACCATTTTATTATCAGTTCCTTGGTTTTTATCCTGACGCCCATGAACACGCAAAAGTCATCGCGGGCTTTGTGGTGCTAATTGCTATTTTAATGGTCAGCCGCGTCCCAACATTTTCGGGCAAAACTTTGGCGCGTGTACCGCGTGAAGCTGTTCTGCCAATTCTTGCTGCAATGGCTTTGGGTGTGTTGTTTCTGATTTCATATCCATGGGAGTCATTTGCAACGATCGCGGCGCTTTACTTGGCGCTCGTGCCCGTTAGCTTTTTATCTTACCGCAGACGCAAAAGAGGGCAGGCGGCAGATTAATGTTGCGCACTCCACGGCATACGCTTTTTGATTATTCTGCGGCCGAAGAAAAACCGCAAAAACTTCAACCCAATGGATTTGCCAAACTAGCGAGGTTTTCGTATCGAAATTCCAACTTCATTTTTCTATTTTGGCTGGCCTTCATAGGGCTTGCGGCTTTTTTTGCAGTTCAGAAGATTACAGGTTTTGAACAGCAATCTTTTGAGTTCGGTGCTGGTTCAAAGCCTGCTGAAAATCTTCAACTGTTGAATAAAAATTTTGCACATTTGGAATCGCTGGTCACAATTACGCTCAGCAATCCAAATTCTGAACTCCTGACACAATCTCGCGATGTTCTGGTCAGCGCAATTGAAAATCAAAAAGATCAATTTGAGTTGGCCTTCGCACCTGGAACTGGCGAATTCTACGACAGACATGCGATGCTTTATCATCCTAAAGCGGAAATCGAAGCGCGCGTTGCCTATGCGCTTTCGTTGCGACCGCTTTTCTCAGCCATTGCCCAAGCCCCCAGCACCGAAAGTCTTTCGACATTAGTGGGTGAAGTTTCTGCTGCTATAAAGCAAGGCAAAGACCCGCAAGGACTTGATGATCTGTTCAGGCAATCAGCGCTTTCATTACAGGCTTTGATGCAAGGCACCAAACTGCCTGTTGATTGGACAGCAATTGCCGGGCTTAATGTTGACCCATCACCAACATCAGCGATCATTCTGGTTTTGCCAAAACCTGGGCAAGATAAGCAAGCAGCAGATTTTCTGGTGCAAAACTTGAACACGCTCGGCAAGCAAACTGCAACGCAAGCCAGCCTTGCTGTAACTTCAGCAGAGCGATTAGCCGAACCAACCTCGTCGGTCGGGAATGCTCGCGTCATTCAAGCTGTTTCGATGGCTGTGTTGCTTTTGATCATAGGTCTTGCGTCCGCGCTAGGACGCGCCGGTCTTGTTGCGATGTTCGTTGTGCCAGTGGCAGCGGGAATTGGCTGCTCAATTTTAGTTGCGGCCTTCGCACAGCCTTCTGTCACTTTGGCGCTCTGGCCAGTTTTTGCAGGTGTTGGCTTTGCAGCTTTAGTCATGTCTGGGCGGTTTGCATTTGCGACGATAGAAGCAATGTCTGAAAGTCGAACCACTGAAACAGCCATCATGTTAGCCGCCCAAAAACAGGGCTCTGGTTTAATTTGGCAAGCTGCGATCAACATTGCAGTTTGGGCAGGATTTTTGGCGCTCTGGGGGCAGGGGACGGTTTTAATTTCAGCTCTGGCCACAGCAGGGATTTTTGTGGCGCTGATTGCAAGTTTAACGCTCATTCCCGCCACTGCAAAAATTTTTAACTCAGACTTGAATTGGCACGCACAAGCTTGGCTAAGCCCAACTTATTTTGCATTGTTTGGAAACCGAATGTGGCGAGCGACCAGAACTGCACTTACATTAGCGGTCTTGGCAGCAGCTGGAACCGGATTATTTTTTGTGCCTCAGGTTTTGAAAAACAATAATATCGAAAGTGGTTCAAGTCAGCCTGTAAATATTTTGGTATCAAGTATTGATGAAGCCACCAGCACATTGCAGAAACTCAAATCAATTCCTGAAGCGAGCGGTGTGCGTTGGCTGGGTGCTTTTTTGCCGCAAGACGTGGTGGCGAAGCAAACCGCATTAGCATCGCTGAAAGATCAATTTCTGCGTATTGGCTCGCTCAACGCACAATCACCAGACGATTTACGCGATCAAATTGGCTTGCTTCAAGACAGCCTTACTGAAATTGCGGGGCTGCCGAACACACGGCCAGAACTGCGCGATGCCGCCGATGAATTTCGGCGCAGTCTTGCACTGCTTTCGAACACCAGCAGCAATGCAGAAATTGTGGAAATTGAAAATCGTTTGTTTGGGAGGTTTAACACACTCGCCGATCGTTCTGATTTTCTGGCCAGTCTTGAAAACCCAAATCTTGAATCGCTCGACCCGCGTTTGAAGGCACTCTTCTTGTCGCAATATAGTGTTTACCGGCTCGAAGTATCAGCAATACCGGGAACATCGAATGCGCAGCTTGCCGAAATTCTTTATAAAAACGGATTGCCTGTTGCTCATCCTGATCTCGTTGCAGATTTGAAAAATCAAAGCAACGTTAGAACCATTATTGTTGTTGGAACATCAGCTTTTGTTTTGGGTTTAGTTCTATTAAGCCTGAGCATGGCGGAGGGGGCGGGTATCGTTAGCGCCACACTCACAGTCTCAATTGTGTTGTCAATCTTCGGTGGGATGATTGGATATTTACAGCTTAAACTTTCGCCAGAGATTTTTCTAATTGGATTAACGGTGCTGTCGCTTTTGTTCAGCATCATCGCGACGACTTTTCTCAAGGCCGAGATTTCAGAACGGGGCGCGCCAGCTGCACTTCACGCCATTGAAGCATGGTTGCCTGCGATCATCGCAATAACTTGCTCTATTCCTATTTTTCTGTTCGGAATTGAAACTGCCAAATTTGCCGCTGCATGTTTCACCATAGGAAGTCTATTAATCACAGCAATAATAGGCTTTCTGTTGCGGCCAATGACCTTGTTTTTTCGAAGGTGATATAGTCTGCTCTGGTAGGCAATTTGCCTTTTTGTTTCAAAACTGGCATATTACAAATCATGAAGTTTCATTCCACCATTATTGGTCGAACATTGCGCGATGACGTTATGGTCAATTGCGCACGCATTGGCTTCAAGCCTTAGCATTTCCGCCCTGATTGTTATGTGAAACCAGCACTCAATGCTGGAACCCTTTTCGTATCTGGAGCACCATCATGAACGTCGTCCCAAAAAACATAAATCTCGAAGAAATCGTCAAAGCTGACATTGCCCATCATTTTCATCCGTTCACGGATCATAAAACCTTCCACGCCAATGGCGGCCCGCGCGTGATGACGCACGCAGACGGCGTTTATATTTGGGACGGCAAGGGCAATAAAATTTTAGACGGCATGGCGGGGCTTTGGTGTGTGAACATCGGTTATGGCCGCAAGGAATTGGCAGACGTTGCTTATAAGCAAATGCAGGATTTGCCATTCTATAATACCTTCTTCAAGACCACGACTGTGCCCACCACAATGTTGGCTGAAAAAATCTCAAGCGTATTGCCAGAACGTTTCAAGCATATCTTCTTCACCAATTCCGGCAGTGAAACCAACGACACGATCGTGCGGTTCATCCGCCAGTATTGGAAATTGATGGGCAAGCCTTACCGCCAACACATCATTGCGCGCAGGCGGGGTTATCATGGCTCAACATGGGTTGCGGCTAATTTGGGCGGCTTTCCCGCCATGCACGGACAAGGCGGCGATTTGCTGCCGGGCTTCCATCATATTCAGCAACCTTATTGGTATGATTTTGGCGGCGATAAAACGCCCGAGGAATTTGGACTTGATGCAGCCGCAGATTTGGAAAAGAAAATACTTGAATTGGGGCCTGACAATGTTGGCGCATTTTATGCTGAACCTTTGCAAGGTGCTGCAGGCGTTTTAATTCCGCCATCAACCTATTGGCCAGAGGTGCAGCGCATCTGCAAAAAATATGGCGTGTTGATTGTGGCCGATGAAGTGATCTGCGGTTTTGGTCGCACGGGCAATTGGTTTGGCTTTGAAACATTTGGCTTTGATCCAGATATTATCGCCATGGCTAAGGGCTTATCGTCTGGATATCAGCCGATTGGTGCTGCTGCTTTCTCTGAACACTTGATTAAGGATTTTTTTGAGAAAGGTGGAGAATTCTACCACGGCATGACCTATGCGGGTCATCCTGTGGCAGCAGCTGTGGCGCTTAAGAATATCGAAATCATTGAAGATGAAAAACTGGTCGAACGTGTTGCAGAATTGGCACCTTATTTTGCCGCTGGCTTAGCTACACTGAATGATCACCCACTTGTGGGTGAAACCCGTTCGGTTGGTTTAATTGGCGCTATTGAAATTGCCAAAAACAAAAAGACCCGCGAACGCTTTCATGATTGTGGCCGCGTGGGCACGATCTGCCGCGATCATTCCATCAATAATGGTCTGATTATGCGGGCGTGTTGGGACACCATGGTGCTATCTCCGCCGTTCATCATTTCGAAAAAAGAAATTGATGAAATGATCCGTCTGGTGCGACTGGCCTTGGACAAGACTTATGCTGACGTGAAGTCAGAGATGTAATCGGAGAAAATCATGGCACTTGAAATGGA
>JAYTUV010000025.1:0-34416 GCA_043744395.1 Aestuariivirga sp. | reverse complement strand
TACCCCGCGCAAATGTCTTGGCTTCAAGACACCAGCCGAGCTATTCTCAAAACAACTGTTGCACTTCAAATGTGAATCCACCTTCCCGCCTGCGCGGGGATGACGATTAAAAACTTGGCGTTGAATCTATTTGATCGCTGTATGCCCAAATAGAAAAAGGCGGAACCGTTCAGGCTCCGCCAATTTTGGGTTTCTCTCGTTATACTGTCGCTCTTGCGGACAACAGACCGGCGGCAGCTTTAAAGCGCCACTCAATTCTTCCTCCCCGGACCCGGGCAATCAGCCTTCGTCTCAGATCTCGGAACTAATCAGATAATTTTGTGTTTGCCAAGTGAATTATGACATTCCTATGGCCACCGAAAATTTCGACACCTTGCCTAAATCACCCAATCGCTTAAAAGAACGCAAAATCAATACGACACAAGGATTCTTATGCGCCTCTCGCAATATTTCATGCCCGTCCTTCGCGATGATCCAAAGGAAGCGGAGATTGTTTCGCATCGGTTGATGCTACGGGCTGGCATGATCCGCCAAGAGGCGGCCGGTAGCTACTCTTGGTTGCCGACGGGCTTTCGCGTTCTCAAAAAAATTGAGCAGATTGTGCGCGAGGAACAAGACCGAGCAGGGGCCATTGAAGTGTTGATGCCCACGTTGCAGTCCGCCGATTTGTGGAAAAAATCTGGCCGCTATGATGATTACGGAAAAGAAATGCTGCGCATCAAAGATCGCCAAGACCGCGACATGCTGTTTGGCCCGACCAATGAAGAAATGATCACCGATATTTTTCGTTCTGGCATTCAATCTTATAAAGATGTGCCGCGCAATCTTTATCACATCCAATGGAAATTCCGCGACGAAGTGCGCCCGCGTTTTGGCGTGATGCGCGGCCGTGAATTTTTGATGAAGGATGCTTATTCATTTGATTTGACGGCTGAAGCTGGCCAGCATTCTTACAACAAGATGTTTGTGGCTTACCTGCGAACATTTGCAAGGCTTGGTTTGAAAGCTGTGCCCATGCGCGCTGACACGGGTCCAATCGGCGGCGATGCCAGCCATGAGTTTTTGATTCTTGCCGAGAATGGCGAGAGCGGTGTTTTCTTTGACAAAGACTTTCATGATATGGACTGGGAAAATTTCGACGTTGATTACGACGATGTGGCGGTCATTGAAAACGTGGTGAAGACCTTCACCTCGAAATATTCGGCCACTGACGAAAAGCATGATGCGGCAGAATTTGATACGCGCGTTGCAAAGGATAAGCAGCTTTCGGGGCGCGGCATTGAAGTGGGGCACATTTTCTTTTTTGGCGATAAATATTCCAAGCCACTGGGTTGCGAAGTGCAGGGTGCTGATGGCAAAAAAGTGACGTTGCAATCGGGCTCATACGGCATTGGTGTTTCGCGTTTGGTTGGTGGCATTATTGAAGCATCGCATGACAAAGACGGCATCATTTGGCCTGAATCCGTGGCGCCATTTCACGTTGGATTGATCAATATCAAAGTAGGTGATGCAGAGGCTGAAGAGACGTCTGATAAGATTTACAAAGCGCTGCAGGCCAAAGGCGTTGACGTGCTTTATGATGACCGCAACCAACCCAGCGGTGCAAAATTTGCCGCGATGGATCTGATTGGCTTGCCTTGGCAAATCATCATCGGCCCACGTGGGCTTAAAGAAGGCATTGCTGAAGTTAAAAACCGCAAAACGGGTGCGCGAGAAAATGTGGCGCTCGACCAAATTGTTGGACGCTTCACAAAATAATGGCGCAAGGCCTTCCAGACACGAAACCCTTTGCCGGATTTGAATGGCAGATTGCTTTTCGTTATTTGCGTGCACGAAGGCGCGAAGGTTTTATTTCGGTTATATCGGCTTTGTCGTTTCTCGGCATTGCTTTGGGTGTTGCGACATTGATTGTGGTGATGTCGGTGTTCAACGGGTTTCATGCTGAATTGCTCGATCAAATTTTGGGCTTTTCGGGCCACGCCGCGGTGTTTCGCGGCGACCAAGACCCGATCAAAGATTACAAACCACTTCAAATTAAGATCAGCAAAGTGGATGGTGTGACCCGGGTCATTGCACTCGTCGAGGGCCAAGCCATGGTGTCTTCACTGAAACAAGCCACGGGTGCATTGGTGCGGGGCATTAGTGAAGAAGATTTGTTGAAGGTTACCAACATCAGCAACAAGGATTTGCGCACGGCAATTCAAGTTCCCGGCGTTCAAGATGCCACGCCGAGCTTCGTCGGTTTTGATAAATCTGATGGTGTGGCGATTGGTGAAAACATGGCGCGGCAACACCAAGTTGCTTTGGGCAGCACGATCACTCTGATTGCGCCTAATGGCCCAGACACGGTGATTGGCAATACCCCGCGCATCCGCGACTATAAAGTTATCGCCATCTTTAAGATGGGTATGTCTGATTATGATAACAGCGTGGTCTATATGCCGATTACCGAGTCCCAAGATTTTTTCTCGACCGACGACGGCGTGACCAGCTTTGAAATCATGGTTGATGATCCTGATACGATTAGTTCTAAATCTCCGGCTATTCTGCAAGCCATTGGCCCAGACCTGATGATGCAATCTTGGCAGACACGGAACGTGGCGTTTTTCAACGCTTTGGCGGTCGAGCGCAATGTGGTCATTATGGTGGTGTTTTTGGTGGTGCTGGTGGCGGCCCTCAATATTATTTCCGGTCTTTTCATGTTGGTGAAAGATAAGGGAAGTAACATCGCTATTCTGCGCACCATTGGGGCAACCAGTGGGTCGATTATGCGCATCTTCTTTTTGACCGGAGCAGCAATCGGAACCATCGGGACATTTGTTGGAACAGTGCTTGGCGTTTTGATTTGTGTGAACGCCGATAACATTCGGAAAGGAATTCAGTGGCTGTCTGGGGTTGATCCGTTCAATCCGCAATTTTATTACTTGGCAAAACTTCCAGCAAAAATTGATCCCGTGCAGACAGTTTATATCGTTGTTGCGGCCTTGATTATTTCTTATCTGGCAACGATCTATCCGGCATGGAAGGCCGCGCGTCTCGACCCAGTTGAGGCCTTGCGTTACGAATGAATTTACGCCCTGCTTTAGAGTTAAACAACATCTCCCGCGTTTTTGGCGCAGGCGAAACGCGGCTTGAGATTTTTAAAGACTTGTCATTAACAATTGTGCCGGGCGAGATTGTTGGATTGATCGGCCCGTCGGGCGCTGGCAAATCATCTCTTCTTCATATTGCAGGCTTGCTTGAAAAACCAACGGCGGGCGAGGTGGTGATTGCTGGCCAAAAGTGCAATCATTTGAATGATGCCGCCCGCACGCGCATTCGTCGCATTGGTGTTGGTTTTGTTTATCAATTCCATCATCTACTGCCGGAATTTTCTGCACTCGAAAATGTGGTTATTCCACAACTCATCGCAGCAACGCCAAAACGCGATGCGGAGAAGCGTGCGAGGGATTTGTTGGGTCGTTTGGGGTTGAGCCACCGCATTGATCATCGCCCATCAGAACTTTCTGGTGGAGAACAACAGCGCGTGGCCATTGCCAGAGCCATTGCTAATCGACCACTGCTTTTGCTGGCAGATGAACCGACGGGTAATCTTGATCCGCCCACTGGCGAAATGGTGCACCAGGAATTCACGCGGCTCATCAGGGAAGAGGGGCTTGGCGCTTTGATTGCAACTCATAATATTGAGTTTGCAAGTCGCATGACCCGGGTTGTTCGTTTGAGTAATGGCAGTTTGGTGGATGGTTAGGCGGTCGATTTTTTGCCTTTTGTTATTGTCTTCGGCCAGTGCGCAGGCCGCTGTTGTTGACCGAAAAGATTTTGCCTCGTCGATCTGTGTTGCAGCCGAGCAAGAGGCCAAGAACAACAACATTGATCCGGCCTTTTTTGCCAGGTTGCTGTGGCGCGAAAGTCTTTTTGATCCAAATGTCGTGAGCAGCAAAGGCGCGCAAGGGATTGCACAATTTATGCCGGAAACCGCCAAACGCCGCGGCCTTGAAGATCCGTTTGATCCGGTGAGTGCAGTCAAAGCTTCAGCTGCTTTTCTTTCAGACTTACGCAACCAGTTTGGAAATTTGGGATTGGCGGCGGCAGCTTACAATGCGGGGGAGACGCGCATCTCGAAATGGCAACTGGATAAATCGTCCATGCCTGATGAAACCCAAGGATACGTGAAGTTCATTACGGGCCATGAGGTTGAGGAGTGGAAACTTGCCAGCGCCAGTTTCTCGATGCCAGCCATTGGCCAACAACAAGATTTCATTTCAAATTGCGTTGCTTTGGCGCTGCAAAAGACGAGGCTGGCCGGTGCCGGAACACGCGCAGCACCTCGCCAACCTTGGGGCGCACTGGTGGCGGCAAATTTTAATGAACAAACGGCAATCGTCATGTTTCAAAGGTTAAAGTTGCGCTTTCCAGTTCTCTTTGCAAATCGCAGTCCGATGATCACACGCAAAAAGAATTTGTCGCGCGGCACGCGCAAAATGGCCTTTGTCATGTTGGGTGAAAAATCTTCGGAAGCAGCGCAATCAACCTGCAATCAGTTGTTGGCTGTTGGTGCCGCCTGCATTGTAAGACGCAACTAAAAACCCCGCTCGGAGTTTTGCTCCAAGCGGGTTTCAATAAACAAAGAAATTTTACTTGCCGGCAGCTTTCATCTTGGTGCTGCAATCAACCCAGAATATTGCCCACGTCTTGCCCACTGGAACCTTGTTGTTCAGCTTCATGTCTTTCCACTGATTTCCACATTCGGTGATCCGGGCTTGTTGCATCCCCTTAGCATCAAGTGGTTTTGCGGCAGGAGCAGATGCAACAACAGCCACAGGTTTTTTGGCTTTCGTCATGGTTGCATCAACCGGCTTCTTAGCCATTGCATCCGGTGCTTTTGTCATTGTTTCAGCAGCGGGCATCTTTGCTTTCTTCTTCATCGCAATGACTGGCTTTGCCATTGTTTCCGCCGGAGCAGCCACATCAGCTGGTGGTGTTGCTGCGGCTTCTGCTGGTTTTGCCATCTCAACCGCTGGCTTCTTCATCTTTTTCTTTTTCATCGCGACGGCTTTTGGGGCAGCAGCTTCAGCAGGAGCAGCGGCCATGGCGTCTGCAGGCGGCGTTACTTCGGCAGGCTTCACCGCATGCATTTTCTTGGCAACGGCCTTCATAGGTTTGACCTTCTTCATGGCAGGTGCTGCCACTGCTGCTGCATCAGCCGGAGGCGCCTCTGGGGCAACCGCATCAACGGGTTTTGCCGCCATAACCTTAGGCATTACTTTTTTCTTGGCTTTTTCCATTTTGGCCATTGGCGCTGCTGGTTCAGTTGGTGTTGCAGCCATAACATCAGCACCCTTAGCCATGGTCTTGGCCTTCTTCACTTTTGCCTTTGCCACTGTCGCTTTTGGAGCAGCGACCGCAGGATCAGCAGGTGGTGCCACAGCTGCCGAGGTTGCATCAGTGGCGCATTTTGTTGCAAAGGCCGCTTCTGTCATGCCAGCGGGAACAGTTTTAGCTGCAACCATCGTCTTCCACTGCGTGGCGCAATCTGCGGCCATCGTCGCTGCTGACACCGCTGGTGATGCGAAAAACAAGCCCATAGATAAAACCAAGATGGAACTGGACATGATCGAAAAACGAGGTTTTGACATTTGGTCAAGACTCCAAAAGGATTTGCTATTAGGAAGCAGATGAATTTGACTTTCTATTATGGCAGGAATGGGACTAGATTCAATACAAACTTGCAATATTTTATGGTTTCATCCACAGCTCTTTCGTTTTCCTTTGTGGCATAAACCGCTAAGCTTTTGCGAATGGCCGACCCAAAATTCATCCACCTCCACATCCACACCGCTTATTCCTTGTCGGAGGGCGCGTTGCCGATAAAAAAATTGGCGGGCATGGCCAAAGCGCAAAATATGCCAGCATTGGCCATAACCGACACGGGGAACCTGTTCGGGGCGTTGGAATTTTCCGAGGCAATGGTGGAAAAGGGCATCCAGCCCATCATCGGCCTCAGGCTTCGTGTTGACATGGCTCCGCCCAACGACACTTCAAAACAGCAGCAGACGGGACTGAAAAATAATCCAACCATCGTGCTGCTGGCCAAAAATGAGCCGGGTTATCTCAACCTTATGAAGCTTACTTCCAGTTCATTTCTGGAAGTGCCCGACAATTCCGAGCCGCATGTGCCTTGGGCCAAATTGCAAGCGTGCAGTGAAGGTTTGATCTGCCTGACGGGTGGCCCCGAGGGCCCGTTGAACGAATGCCTCGTGCAAGGGCAAAGCACGCTGGCCGTGCAATTGGCAAATCAGTTGAAAGATTTATTCGGCGACCGACTTTACATCGAACTTCAACGTCATGGCACCGAGGCGGAACAAACCGCCGAACCACGTTTGATTGAAATCGCTTATGAACATAACATTCCACTGGTGGCCACCAATCAAAGTTATTTTGCCACACCGGATGATTATGTGGCCCATGATGCGCTGATCTGCATTGCGGCGGGTGAAGTGATTGCCGCCGAGGATCGCAGACGGTTGACGCCAGAACATTATTTTAAAACTCAAGCCGAAATGGCAGCACTGTTTGCTGATATTCCTGAAGCTTTAGAAAACACTGTCGAGATTGCCAAACGTTGCGCATTCTGGGTGAAAGGCCGCAAACCCATTTTGCCGCGCTTTGCCGATGGTGATGAAGGCGATGTTCTGCGAAAGCTTTCGGAAGAGGGTTTGAGGCAACGCTTGGCAACCCGTGGCTTGATGTCGGGCGTCGACCAAGAAACTTATGCAAAGCGACTGGCTTTTGAACTCGATGTGATTATTCGAATGGATTTTCCGGGTTATTTTTTGATCGTTCATGATTTCATCAAATGGTCAAAAGATCATAATATTCCCGTGGGGCCGGGGCGTGGATCGGGTGCGGGGTCACTGGTCGCTTATGCATTGCAGATTGTGGATATTGATCCATTCAGGTTCAATTTGTTGTTTGAGAGGTTCTTGAATCCTGAGCGTGTTTCAATGCCCGACTTTGATATCGATTTTTGTCAGGAGCGCCGCGACGAAGTGATCAACTATGTGCAGCAGCGCTTTGGCACAGACCGCGTTGCACAGATTATTACGTTCGGTAAAATGCAAGCACGCATGGTGACGCGCGATGTGGGCCGTGTTTTGCAGATGCCATATATGCAAGTGGACAGACTCTCAAAACTGATTCCGATGAACCCTGCAAACCCACTCACATTGCAGCAGGCGATTGATTCAGAGCCACGCCTGCAAGAGGAACGCGACCGTGAACCGAACGTAAAAGCCTTATTTGATATCGCCTTGCGGCTTGAAGGTTTGAACCGCAATGCCTCCACGCATGCCGCAGGCATTGTTATTGGTGACCGACCGTTGGAACAATTGGTTCCTCTCTACCGTGATCCACGTTCAACTCTACCCGCCACCCAATTCAGTATGAAATATGTTGAAATGGCGGGGTTGGTGAAGTTCGATTTTCTGGGCTTGAAAACACTTACAGTTTTAGACAAAGCACAGAAATTAATTCGTGCGCGCGTTCCAGATTTTGATCTGGAACACATTCCTGATAATGATACAAAAACATTTGAAATGTTAGGGCAGGGGCACACCATAGGTGTGTTTCAGCTTGAAAGTTCGGGTATGCGCGATGTGCTGAAAAAAATGCATGCCGATTGCATTGAAGATATCATCGCTATTGTAGCACTTTATCGGCCAGGCCCCATGGAAAATATCCCGCGCTTTATCGCCTGCAAAAAAGGCGACGAAGAGCCAGATTATCTACACCCGATGCTCGAACCAATCTTGAAAGAAACCTACGGTGTTATGGTTTATCAAGAACAGGTCATGCAGATTGCGCAGGTGCTATCAGGTTATTCGCTGGGTGAAGCTGATCTTTTGCGACGCGCCATGGGTAAAAAAATCAAAAAAGAAATGGATGCTCAGAAACAGCGTTTCGTTGAGGGTGCAACGGCCAATAAAGTTGATGGTGGCAATGCCGATGTCATCTTTGAATCTGTGGCAAAATTTGCAGGCTACGGGTTCAATAAATCACATGCCGCTGGCTATGCAGTAGTTGCTTATCAAACCGCATATTTGAAAGCCAATTACCCAGTGGAATTTCTTGCGGCGTCAATGTCATTGGATGCTGGCAACACTGATAAGTTGATGCTGTTCCGCCGTGAAGCGCAGCGCTTGGGTGTGAAAGTCGTGCCACCCTCAGTCAATGCTAGTGGTGTCGATTTTGCTGTTAAGGACGGCACCATTTTATATTCACTCGCCGCTCTCAAAAATGTGGGCCAAGGTGCTGTGGCGCAAATTGTGGAAGCCAGAGAGCTGGGTGGCATATTCAGATCTCTCGGCGATTTTGCAAAGCGTGTTGACCCACGCGCCTTGAACAGACGAGCCATGGAAAGCTTGGTGAAGGCTGGTGCGTTTGATGCGTTCAACTCCAATCGTGCACAGGTGCTCGATGGCATCGACAGCATCATCGGAATTTCTAATCGCACGGCGTCCGAAGAAGCCGCAGGACAAAATGATATGTTCGGCGCATTGCAATCACCCAGCGATGATTTAATTTTGCCGCGCCGCGACGCTTGGTTGCCCATGGAAAAATTGGCACAGGAATTTGAAGCTGTCGGCTTTTATCTCTCGGGCCATCCGCTTGATGAATATGCCAAGCCTTTGCAGCGCTTGGGCGTTGAAACTTGGGCTTCGTTCCAAGAGAAGATAATGACAAGAGGTGCGACCGCGGCAAAGCTGGCTGGCACAATTACCTACAAACAAGAGCGCCGATCCAAAACTGGAAACAAATTTGCCTTTGTTGGTTTTTCTGATCCGACAGGTCAATTTGAAACTGTAGTTTTCTCTGATACTTTGAATGCTGTGCGTGACTTGCTGGAGCCGGGTAAAGCGGTGATTGCGCGTGTTGAAGCCGACGTCGATGGCGAAGATATTAAGCTCCGGCTGCAGGGTCTTGAAGTTCTCGACAAAGCGGCGGCAGCCATTGTGCAAGGCATTGAGATTTTTGTTCGTGATTCCAAGTCGCTTGAGTCAATTGCAAAAAGGTTGCCGCCGGGCGGGCGCGCTCCGGTTCGTCTGACATTGGTGCTTGATCACGGGCGTGAAGTTGAAATTGGACTGGGTTCAAAATTTGCGATCACACCACAAATCAAGGGTGCGATAAAAGCGATTAGCGGCGTTCTAGACGTTCAGGATTTATAAAGTTGAAGGGCCAGAAACAGGAGGCAAATTAGTGCGGTCCAATTGCTTCACAAATTCAATGGCCACACCTTGATCCAAATAACGCACCACACGGCCACGCATTTTTCCAAGCATCAGAAAAGTGCCAACACTTGGCATAACTTCAGTTTTGATGGCGGCACCTGAAAGCGAAATATCAAGCACTTCGCAAGAATATATACGACCGTCGGGCAGCGAGATTTGCGATGTTTTATCAGATGGCTCATAACGGGCATGGCGTCTGCCATCAGGTTGCTCGCCCGATTGGCGCTGTTGCAGCCATAAAATGCGTTGTTGCAAGCGCTCTAAACGTGATCCCGTGAGACTGAAAAAAACACTGAAGCCACCATTAACGGGAAGTCCAGAAATGGCTTCCACGCGGCCTACCTCTTCGAGATAAGCGACAATGGCCAAGCCCTTTTCGGGCACGTCTTGCGTTAGAAATGTAGCACCAGTTGCAGTAAGGTCTGTCACCTGACAGGCATGTTCGGACATATCTGGCAACATGAAGCGCCCGAAAACAATTCCGAGAGAATTGACGGTATCATTTGTTGTGGAATTAGTGATGTTCAACACGTTGACATTTGACCCCTGATTGTTGGCGCCTGACTTCTCTCCCGAGGCACCGAAGCCAACTTCCGTTTTGGCTTACCAATCATCTAAAGGTGTGTGAGTAAAGGCTGGGTTAACGACTGCCCAAGGATAAATAATCCCTCAAGCCAAGCCGCCATTGATCAACCGAAGCATAGGTGGTGCTTTGCGCCCAACGTGTTCCAATAGGGCGTCGCCCGTTTCATGTTCTGTCCAGATCATGCGGGCTGAAACCAATTCTCGGCGGATCAAACGCGCTGGCGCAGATGGCTTGCCATTGAGCACCGGAAAAAGCCCGCCAAAGAGTTGAATTTGCTGAGTTTTTGATTCAATCACGGGAAGTACCAACATTTCTGCAGCCATTATTGGCGCATTTTCATAGACAAAACGCATCCGCACAAGGCACGGTTGTTTGCGCGCTTGGGCAATGGCAAACGACTTGGCAACTACATTTCTCTCAAAACTATCCCACCCCGCCATAGCATTTTTGCCCGTCTGACTGCCGTCCATCAATTCGCAAACTTTTGTTCCGGCCAAACGGTATGTCCACTCTTGGAGCAGTGGGTTAAATTCAAGAATCACCATATTTGGCATGACTTCGACGATTTGACGCAAATCGATGTCGTTGCGATCTGGACAAGGACGCTCAGCCCGCAAAGCTTCCCAATAACGAAATAGCTTACGACTGCCCGGGTGCAACATCTGCATGCCGGTTTGGGAAACTTCTGAACTATTAAACATCGACATCAATCAAAACTCCAACCAGAGCGTTTTAATGTTTCATGGAAACATCAAAATTGCCTAAGTTACTATTTACGATCAATTTTCCTGACTTTTGACGTTTCCGTTAAAAGTCAGTTTGATCTAGACGGGTTTTCCTGTCCCATTCGGGAACGGATGATGCTAGAGTTGCACGAGCCGTGCCACCCGGAGAGCCATGTGACGAACCAACCTGAAATCAATGCAGATGAAGAAATTCCAGTTGAAAAGTCTGAAAAGCTTATTAATTTGCCAACTGTCGTGTTGGTTGTAATTTGTGTTTTGGTCGCCGTGCATCTTGGGTTGCAATTTTTGAAACCGACCGACCGAACTTGGGTTGAGTATGCCTTTGCATTTACGCCTGCACGTTTTGGGGCGGAACCTTTCCCCCAAATTCCCGGGTCGGCCTATTGGAGCATGTTAACATATGGATTTTTGCATGCTGATTGGATTCACCTTGGCACCAACGCGCTGTGGCTGGCCATTTTTTCAAAACCAGTCGCAACTTGGTTGGGCACGGGGCGGTATCTCTTGATTCTTGTACTGTCAGTCATCGCCGGGGCGATAGCTGGGCTTATTGTCCATTGGGGACAGTTGGTCATCATGGTCGGCGCATCTGCTGGTGTCTCCGGCATTTTGGCGGCAGCTATCCCAATCATGTATGGAACGACCGACAGAAAGCCGGGCGAGCCCGAAGGATTGTATTATCGGTTTCGTCCATTAACATTAGGCGAGCTTTTCACAAATCGCAGGGCGCTGAGTTTTGGCATTATGTGGTTGGTGTTGACCGTCATCACTGCCACCAGCCAATACATGACAGGCACAGCATTCCTTGAGGAACGTGTTATTGCTTGGGAAGCCCATCTCGGTGGTTTTGTTATGGGGTTGATCGCTTTTTATGTTTTGAATCGTAAAGGCATATCGTCGCAATTTTAATTGTGTTAGTCTTCCTGAAAACTGTGGGAGGACTTCATGAGCGTATCACACATCCTAAAGTCTAAAGGTCGGGACGTTATCACCGCAAATCCGCAAGATCGTTTGCGCGACATTGCCCAAACTTTGGCAAGCAAACGCATCGGTGCAATCGTTATTTTATCGGCGAGTGGCAAGATTGAAGGCATTGTTTCAGAGCGCGATGTTGTGCGTTGCCTTGCTGAAGATGGGGCAAAAGCGCTTGATGTTTCAGCATCCAAGTTCATGACCAAGGGTGTTAAAACCTGTAGCGATGGCGATAGTGAAACTGAACTGATGGCACTCATGACCGCAAACCGTATAAGGCATTTGCCTGTTGTTGATCATGGCAAACTGGTGGGCATTATTTCAATTGGCGATATTGTGAAATTCAGGATCGAAGCCATTGAGCGCGAAGCTGCAGAAATGAAAGCCTATATTGCAGGTGCTGCTTAGTCTTTGAAAATCAATTTTCCGTCTTCAATCACACGGTAAAAACAGCTGCGCCGCCCCGTGTGGCAAGCATTGCCTTTGCCGTTGGGCTTCACCCGGATCATCAATACATCTTGGTCGCAATCAACGCTCATTTCGACGACTTCAAAAGTCTCGCCTGAGGTTTCGCCTTTCTTCCAAAGCTTGGCGCGAGAGCGGCTGTAAAAATGCACAATGCCAGTGCGCTGCGTTTCGGAAAAAGCCTCTGCGTTCATGTAGGCGAACATGAGAACTGCATTATCGGACTGATCAACAACGATAGCCGGAATTAGGCCTTGTGCATCAAAGCGCAGGCCTAATTCTAAGGTCTCATCGTTTGCAATCGACATCTATCAAATCGTGAATTCGCGTTGTGGGGCGCGAACCAAATCCATGAAACGCGCTTGCAGGGCAGGGTTTGTTTTAAATTCACCATTAAACTGCGACGTCAAAGTTGCCACTCCATGTTTCTGAACGCCGCGCATCGACATGCAGGTGTGTATCGCTTCAACAAACACGGCAACGCCGCGTGCACCTAGGCCTTCAAACACTGCATTGGCAATCTGCGCAGTCATGGTTTCTTGGGTTTGCAATCGCCGCGCATAGATTTCAACCACGCGAGCCAACTTCGAAATTCCAACGACACCGCCATTTGGCAGATAGGCGATGTGCACCTGCCCAAAGAATGGCGCCATGTGATGTTCGCAATGAGAGGTGAAGCTGATGCCGCGGAGCATGACCATGTCATCGTATCCACCAACTTCGTCAAACACGCGGTCCAACACATCTGCAGGGTCTTGGGCGTAACCAGAATAATATTCTTTAAAAGCTTTGGTCACACGCTTTGGTGTTTCCAATAGGCCTTCACGATTTGGATTGTCACCGGCCCACGCTAACAGCACCCGAACAGCCTGTTCGGCTTCATCTTGAGTAGGTGTTGGGACAGGCTTTAGAACTTGCTTAGGATACACTTTGACATCCATGGGGCGAACTCACTTTCTATGGTTTGCACATTACCGTCACAACTACGTTACTGGTATGCGAGCGGATTGCACGATATTCCGCCACTTCCAAATTTGCCAGTACCATACCATATCTGTTAGGTAGCTGACAGCAAACGGATATGGACATGATCAACGAAATTTACAACCGAAAGATTTTGGAATTTGCGGCAGACATTCCGTTGTTAAAACGTTTGGAAAATCCAGATGCAACAGTCGTTGCACATTCAAGACTCTGTGGCTCCAAAGTGACAGTCGATTTGACACTGAAACAGGGTGTTGTTTCCGAATTTGGTCAAGACATAAAGGCCTGCGCTTTGGGTCAAGCATCGTCGTCCATTATGGCCCGCCATGTTCTGGGCTCAACACCACATGAGTTGCGCGCATTACGCGACCAGATGTATAAAATGCTGAAAGAAAATGGGGATGCACCAACAGGCAAATGGGCCGATTTAGAGGCGTTGACTCCGGTGCGCGATTACAAAGCGCGTCATGCTTCAACGTTACTAACGTTTGATGCCGTTGTCGATGCTGTAAATCAAATTGAAAAGGTGACGGATTGACCAAAACTGTTCTCAATGTTGCTGATCTCAACGTGCGCACCGGCTCGGGCTATCCTGAAGTTCACACAAAACAACTAAAAGGCCGCAGCAATGTGGCGTTAGGCAATCCATTTGGTCTGACCCAGTTTGGTGCAAACATAACAACCCTCGAACCGGGTGCATGGTCGTCACAACGCCATTGGCACTTGAACGAAGATGAACTGGTTTATGCCCTCGAGGGCGAGATGGTGATTGTTGATGATAATGGACGACACCCATTCGAACCCGGTCAATGCGCGGGCTGGAAGGCGAACACGCCCAACGCACATTGCATTGTGAACGAGAGCGACAAACCAGCGAAGTTCTTGGTGGTTGGCACAAGGGCGCTTGTTGAAGAGGCTAATTATCCTGACATCGATATGAAGTATCGCCGCGATGAAAACGGCCCACGGTTTACGAAGAAGGATGGGGCATCGTTTTAGTGTCATAGGTGGCGTTCAAGACCCAATAGCCCAAGCCGCAGCCAAACAATGCCACGAGCAACGGCCAGAAAAAACTGAAACCAAAATATATCAGTGTTGCTGAAAAGAAACAACTGCCTGCAGTTCCTGCGTCCCAACCGCCTTCAGCAACGATGTGATAGCGCAAAGGGCAGGGCGATTGGCGCGCCAAATTATATATGCGTGCACCTGATGCTGTGGAATAGATTGGCCAAATGACTACTGCAAAAGCATTGGCCAGCACGGCGCTCCATACCATTGAATAGCCAAATGACCGGGCAAGCACTGCCGATGTGAGTGCTATAAAAGCAATTTGCAACGCTCGCCTGCCGTTTCCAAGATCAACCATTTTTCCGGTGAACAAGCCAATCAATGCGCCCACGGCCCCTGCCACAGAAAGCGCGCCACCAAAGCCAGCAAAGCTGCTGCCCAGCGTAATGAACAGCGCAATCAACCATGTGAAATGAAACGAACCTGCGCGCAAACCATCAGCAAACATAAATTTGATCGCTTTGTTGAGCGCTTCACGCGGCACAACGGCATCTTTTTGAGTTTGTATGTTAGGTGTGAACATCAATGGAATTGCAGAACACGCCATGACAATTGCAACCACGCCAAAAGCCACAATTGAACTAAAATATGTCAGCAACGTTCCAGTGACGATTGGCGCAATAATGCCCATCAACATGCCAATAAACTCAACACCGCTGGCCTGCTTGCCACGATGTTCATTGTCGCCGATGAGAGAAACAAATGCGTGATAGGTTGTCCAATAAAAGCTGCTGCTGATGGCCCAAAGGGTGAGATAAGCCACAAGTTTCCAGTCCACGGCGTTGATTTGGGAAAGTATTGGATAGGTCGTTGCTTCCAACAAAATTCCAAACACCAAAGCATTGCGAAGCCCAAAGCGTTTGGCAAATGGCAGAACGATTTTGCGAAAAACCAGCCTGCTGCCAAAGAGGCAACCGATTGACAGTAAGACAATGGGTGCTGAAATACCGGCCTTCAGCAGATAGACAAAAGCAAAAGATTCCCCACCATAGCCTGCAAAAGACTGCAGTGCGCCATGCGCATAGATATAATTAAAGACGCGGTTCTTGAAAAAGCCCATGATGCTTGAACTAGCTGGTTTTGACTGAACTGCCAATCACCAAGACGCAACGCTTGACAGGCCACGGTGGCTCATCTATCCAGCCGCTTAATAGATGTGCGGAAGTAGCTCAGTTGGTTAGAGCGTCGCCCTGTCACGGCGAAGGTCGCGGGTTCGAGCCCCGTCTTTCGCGCCATTTGCACTAAAAAAATGCCACCCGCTAAGGCTATCCATTATTCAGTTCAACGACTATTTGGTCAACTGTTCGTTCGATTGCAGTTATTCGACAACAGTCATCAAGCCAAATTTGGATTTGCCACATTTTGATCAAATAGCAGCGCCAGATTCGCCCCATGCGTTGATATCAATGGTTGTGTCGCCCACCTTGCTACCAGATTAGCCGTGTAGACAAATCAAAACAAAGCTCATTTTGTCTTTGGACATTGCCCTCGCTTTCACGTCCAATGCGACTTTTGGAAGCCTTGCGCGAAATGCTGCGCTGCGCTAACCACGGCGCATAATTTGAGGGGCGCAAATGAGGGTGCCATGCGAACATGAATGACTTGCTTTATTCTTATTTGCCGATCGTGGTTTTCATGGGCCTTGCAGCAGTGGTTGCGCTGGCCTTGATGGTGGCCCCTTTGGCCATTGCTTTTAAGGCGCCAGACCCCGAAAAACTCTCAGCCTATGAATGTGGTTTCAATGCCTTTGACGATGCGCGTATGAAATTTGATGTGCGCTTTTATCTTGTCTCAATTTTGTTTATCATCTTTGATCTTGAAGTGGCCTTCCTGTTTCCATGGGCCATTTCGCTGGGTAAAATCGGCTTGTTTGGCTTCTGGTCGATGATTGTGTTCCTAGGTGTTTTAACCGTTGGCTTTATCTATGAATGGCGCAAAGGTGCTCTCGAATGGGATTGATCGAAAACGCAACACCTGATCAACGCGCCTTTTTTTCAGACGTGAATAACGAGCTGGCTGATAAGGGCTTTCTTGTCACCTCCACCGAAGATTTGATCACTTGGGCGCGCACTGGCTCTTTGATGTGGATGACCTTTGGTCTGGCTTGCTGTGCTGTTGAAATGATGCACACGTCCATGCCGCGTTATGATGTGGAACGATTCGGCTTTGCACCCCGCGCTTCGCCCCGCCAATCAGACGTGATGATTGTGGCGGGCACACTCACCAACAAAATGGCGCCTGCATTACGCAAAGTTTATGATCAGATGCCAGAGCCGCGCTATGTGATCTCTATGGGCTCCTGCGCCAATGGCGGCGGCTATTATCATTATTCATACTCAGTCGTGCGCGGCTGTGACCGGATTGTGCCTGTCGATATTTATATCCCGGGCTGCCCACCCACCGCCGAGGCTTTGCTGTATGGCATTTTGATGCTTCAAAAGAAAATCCGCCGCACCGGCACGATTGAGCGTTGATGATGACACTGGCTGAACTCGGAACATATATTTCTGGCAAGCTGAATGTGACCAACGAAATCACATTTGGCGAACTCACGCTTCATGCGGAAGCAGCATCAATCAATGACGTGCTGATTTTTCTGCGCGATGATGCCGAATGCAAATTTGTGTGCTTCATTGATATTTGCGGCGCTGATTATCCAACCCGCGAAATGCGCTTCGACGTGGTCTATCATCTACTCAGCCCATACAAAAACACGCGCATCCGCGTAAAAATTCAAGCTGACGAAGAAACCCAAGTACCATCGGCAATATCAGTATTCCCCGCCGCTAATTGGTATGAGCGCGAGACGTTCGATCTTTACGGCATTCTGTTTTCAGGACACCCAGACTTACGTCGTATCCTCACTGACTATGGTTTTTCTGGGCATCCGCTTCGCAAGGATTTCCCCGTTACGGGTCATGTTGAAGTGCGTTATGATGATGAAGCCAAGCGCGTGGTTTATGAACCTGTGAAACTGGTTCAGGAAATGCGGCAGTTTGATTATTTGAGCCCGTGGGAAGGCACTGAATATGTTCTGCCCGGCGACGAGAAGGTGAAGATATGACCGAACATTCCACCCGCGACTTCTCGATTAACTTTGGCCCGCAGCATCCGGCGGCGCATGGTGTTTTACGGTTGATTCTTGATCTTGATGGTGAAGTTGTTACCCGCGTCGATCCACATATCGGCCTGCTGCACCGTGGCACTGAAAAGCTGATTGAGCAAAAAACCTATCTGCAAGCTGTGCCATATTTTGACCGCTTAGACTATGTGGCGCCGATGAACCAAGAGCATGCTTATGCTCTGGCCGTTGAAAAATTGCTCGGGATTACAGTGCCTAAGCGCGGACAGCTGATCCGAATTCTTTACTCGGAAATCGGTCGTATTCTCTCCCACATGCTCAACATTACCACCCAAGCCATGGACGTGGGTGCATTGACGCCGCCGGTCTGGGGCTTTGAAGAGCGCGAAAAATTGATGGTGTTTTATGAGCGCGCATCGGGCAGCCGCATGCACGCGGCTTATATTCGCCCCGGTGGTGTGCACCAAGATTTGCCGCAAAAGCTGATCGACGATATTGGCCATTTTTGTGACACGCATCCAGCGCGCCTGAACGACATTGAAACACTGCTGACGGAAAACCGCATCTTCAAACAGCGCAATGTTGATATTGGTGTTGTGTCGCTTGATGATTGCTTCAAATGGGGCTTCTCAGGTGTCATGGTGCGAGGCTCTGGCGCCGCTTGGGATTTGCGCAAGAGCCAGCCCTATGAATGCTATTCCGAAATGGAATTTGATATTCCGATTGGCAAAAACGGCGATAATTATGATCGTTATCTCATTCGCGTTTTAGAAATGCACCAATCTGTGCGCATCATGAAGCAATGCGTGAACATGCTTTCATCGAGCGCAGGGCAGGGGCCGATCTCGTCAACTGATGGCAAAGTGGTTCCGCCAAAGCGCGGCGAAATGAAACGCTCGATGGAAGCCTTGATCCACCATTTCAAACTTTATACCGAGGGCTATAAAGTGCCAGCGGGTGAAGTATATGCAGCCGTTGAAGCGCCGAAAGGCGAGTTCGGCGTTTATCTGGTTTCCGACGGCAGCAACAAACCCTACCGCTGCAAACTCCGCGCGCCCGGCTTTGCGCATCTACAAGCCATGGATTTCATGTGCCGTGGGCATCAATTGGCTGACGTGAGCGCGGTGTTGGGTTCACTTGATATTGTGTTTGGTGAGGTGGATCGATGAGCGTCATTCCCCAGATACCGTCATTCCGGAAAAGGGCGTATTTTGCGCAGCAAAATGTTAGCCCTTTGTCCGGAATCCAGCTTTTCTTTCAACGCAAACCAATATCCAAAGCGGGATTCCATGTCGCGGGCAAACCCTTCGCGGGAAGAGCCGCGAAGGGCAAAGCCCTTGCATGGAATGACGGAGTTTTAATTTATAACGCAGCTTCTGTTGCGAGGAATTTCGAATAATGTCCGTCCGTCGTTTAGACCCCGTCCAACCAACAACCCCCTTCAAGTTCAACGCTGAAAATGCGTCTTGGGCTAAGAAGACGATTGCGCAATATCCGCCCACGAAACAGGCTTCCGCCGTGATCGCCTTGTTGTGGCGGGCGCAGGAGCAGAATGAGGGTTGGGTGTCACGGCCAGCCATGGAATATGTGGGCGAGATGCTGCAAATGGCGTTCATTCGCGTCTATGAAATAGCCACTTTTTACACCATGTTTCAGCTGTCGCCCGTGGGCAAAAAAGCTCATATTCAAGTGTGTGGCACAACGCCTTGCATGTTGCGCGGCTCTGAAGAATTACTCAGCCTGTGCCGCGAGAAAATTCACCCTGAGCCACATCATCTGAATGCTGATGGTTCGTTATCTTGGGAAGAGGTGGAGTGTTTGGGTGCATGTGTGAATGCGCCGATGGTGCAGGTGTGGAAAGACACTTATGAAGATTTGACACCTGCCACACTGGAAAAACTGATTGATGATTTGCAAGCAGGCCGCCCCACCAAGCCCGGCCCACAAATTGACCGCCAACAATCCATGGCCTTTGGTGGCGCAACCTCGCTGACCGATAAGACGCTTTATAGCAAGCAACGCACCTTCAAACGTGTTGAAGCCCCGCCAGCTCCTGCCGCAGGCGCTCCGGTGGCTGTGGCACCAGCGCCTGTCGCTGCCCCTGTGAACGCGCCCGTTGTTTCACGCGTCGCAAAGATTGAAAAAGTGCCAGTCAAGAAAACAGCACCTGCCGCCAATCCAGCAGCACCCGAACTTTTGAAAAAGCCGCGCGGCAAAGCGGATGATCTGAAACTCATCTGGGGCGTTGGCCCGGCCTTTGAAAAGCTGTTGAACAAAACGGGCGTGTGGCACTTCGACCAGATTGCATCGTGGTCTGCCGCCGATATCAAACACGTAGATGCATTGTTGAAAGGCTTCCAAGGCCGCATCGCTCGCGATGAATGGGTGAAACAAGCCAAGAAACTTGCTAAAGGTTGGCGGCCTGACAATGAAATCGGCGATAAGCCGGGGAGAAAATAAGTGATGGCTGAGGTAACGAACGAATTGCCCTATGAAGTCCTGAAATCAATTCAACAACGTTTGACAAATATTGAAGGTTCAAATGGTGAAATTCGAAATGAATTGCAGGCGATCCGAGTGCATAATGTTGGCATGTTGACGGACATAAAGAATATCTACGGCACGACTTCATCCATCGAAATTCGCCTTGATCGGCTTGAGCGCCGAATGGACATTTCCAGTGTGCCAGCGGAATAGATGAACCATGCTCGCTGATAAAGACCGCATTTTAACAAACCTCTACGGACTCCATGATTGGGGCCTGGCTGGCGCTAAACAACGTGGCTGCTGGCTCGACACAAAGTTCTTCATCGACAAAGGCCGTGATTGGCTGGTCAATGAAATCAAGGCATCGGGCCTTCGTGGTCGTGGTGGCGCTGGCTTTCCGACGGGTCTCAAGTGGAGCTTCATGCCCAAGGTTGTTGGCGAGCGCCCGCATTACCTTGTGGTGAACGCCGACGAATCCGAACCCGGCACCTGCAAAGACCGCGAGATTATGCGACATGATCCGCATTTGTTGGTGGAAGGCTGCCTGATTGCGGGTGCGGCCATGGCTTGCTCTGCTGCATATATCTATGTGCGCGGTGAATACATCCGCGAGCGGGAACATCTGCAAGCTGCAATTGACCAAGCTTACGAAGCAAAGCTCATCGGCAAGGGCAATGTGAACGGCTGGGACATGGATATTTATATTGCCCACGGCGCGGGCGCATATATTTGCGGCGAAGAAACCGCCATGCTTGAAAGCTTGGAAGGCAAAAAAGGCCAGCCGCGCATGAAACCGCCATTCCCCGCTAACGTGGGCCTCTATGGTGCGCCAACCACTGTGAACAACGTGGAATCCATCGCCGTTACGGGCACAATTTTGCGCCGTGGTGCAACGTGGTTTAACTCCATGGGCCGACCTAATAATGTGGGCACGAAACTATTTTGCATTTCCGGCCATGTGAACACACCGTGCAACGTTGAAGAAGAATTGGGCGTGACCTTCCGCGAACTGATCGATAAACACGCGGGCGGCATTCGCGGCGGTTGGGATAATTTATTGGCGGTCATCCCCGGTGGTTCATCTGTGCGCATGGTGCCAGCGGCGCAAATCATCGACACGCCAATGGATTTTGACTCGCTTTCTAAACTCCGCTCCGGCCTTGGCACTGCTGCTGTCATCGTGATGGATAAATCAACTGATTTGATCCGCGCTATTGCCCGTCTTGCTGCATTCTATAAACATGAATCCTGCGGCCAATGCACCCCGTGCCGCGAAGGCACAGGCTGGATGATGCGCGTTCTGAACCGCATGGTTGAAGGCAGGGCTGAAAAGCGCGAAATTGATATGTTGCTGGATGTGACCAAACAAATTGAAGGCCACACAATTTGTGCGCTGGGTGATGCTGCGGCTTGGCCTGTGCAAGGTTTGATTACACATTTCAGACCCGTGATTGAGGCGCGGATTGATGCCTATACTTATCGTTCTGACAAAGATGGCGCAGTGCGCCACGCGGCGGAGTGAAAATGCACCTCGCCCAACTCAACATAGGCAAATTCAAATTTCCAACCAGCGATCCGCGCATGGCTGGGTTTACGGATAATCTTGACCGTGTGAATGCGCTTGCTGATCGTGCTGAGGGTTTCGTTTGGCGGTTGGTTTCTGATGGCAGCAACAATGCAACAGACTTGCGCTATGGCGACGATGATTACGCTGTGAATATGTCAGTATGGAAAGACGTGAAGTCGCTTGAGAATTATGTTTTCAAAACCGTGCACGTGCAGATTTATAAATCCCGTGCTGAATGGTTCGAGAAATTGGAAAAAGCACATATGGTGTTTTGGTGGGTGCCAGAAGGTTACATTCCTGCCTTGTCTGAAGCCGTCGACAAGTTAGAATTTTACCAGATGAACGGCCCAAGCGAACAAGCATTCGGATGGGCTGAAGTGATGGATATTGAGCGCATGCGCTCTCTGAGGTGCGCATGAAATTGGTTTTGAAATTTAACGTCCTCGCCTGCGTAGCGGGAGAGAAAAGGGGCCCATCACGCAGTGATGGGATAGGTGAGGGGCCACGGTTTGCGGTGCTCCCTCATCTATCCCACTTTGCGAAGCGCAAAGCGGGCCCCTTTCTTCTCCCGTTTCACGGTAGAAGACTTATTGGATTATAGTAATGCCAAAACTTAAAATAGACGGCGTAGAAATTGAAGTCGAAAACGGCTTGTCGCTGCTTCAAGCTTGCGAACAAGCGGGTGCAGAAGTGCCGCGCTTTTGTTTCCACGAACGCTTGTCGATTGCTGGCAATTGCCGCATGTGCCTTGTTGAAGTGAAGGGCGGCCCGCCAAAGCCAACGGCCTCTTGCGCCATGTCAGTCAATGATCTTCGCCCCGGCCCCAATGGCGAATCGCCTGAAGTGTTCACCACCAGCCCGATGGTCAAAAAGGCACGCGAAGGCGTGATGGAATTTTTGTTGATCAACCACCCGCTGGATTGCCCGATTTGCGACCAAGGTGGCGAGTGCGACTTGCAAGATCAAGCCATGGCTTACGGTATGGATCACAACCGCTTTGCCGAAAACAAACGCGCTGTTGAAAACAAATATCTGGGCCCGCTGGTCAAGACGTCAATGAATCGCTGCATCCAATGCACGCGATGTGTGCGCTTCACAACCGAAGTGGCGGGCGTTGAAGAAATGGGTGCCACTGGGCGCGGCGAAGATATGGAAATTACCACCTATCTCGACAAAGCGATTTCATCCGAGTTGCAGGGCAACATCATTGACCTTTGCCCGGTGGGCGCTCTCACATCGCTGCCATACGAATTTAAAGCGCGACCATGGGAACTTCGCAAAACTGAAACCATCGATGTGATGGATGCTGTGGGTTCCAACATCCGCGTGGATGCGCGCGGCCGCGAAGTGATGCGCATTTTGCCGCGCACCCATGAAGATGTGAATGAAGAATGGATTTCCGATAAAACCCGCTTCGTGTGGGACGGCCTGAAAAACCAACGCCTCGACCAACCCTTCGTGCGCGACATCGGCAAACTGCGCCTCGCCACGTGGGCCGAAGCTTTTGCGCGCATTGCATCGAAGATGAAATCAACCACTCCAGATAAAGTCGGCATTTTGCTGGGCGATCTGGTTTCGGCTGAAGAAGCGTTCTCGCTTAAAACTTTGGCGATGAGCCTCAAAATCAATAACATTGATTGCCGCCAAGATGGAACACCTTTGGGAGAACATGGTGGCCGCGCCGGTTATTTGTTCAATTCGTCAATCGCAGGCATCGAAGAAGCCGATGCAATTATGTTGATCGGTTGTAACCCGCGTCTTGAAGCACCCGTGCTCAACGCCCGCATCAGGAAGCGCGCATTGAAGGGCGGGTGCTTGATTGGTGTTGTGGGCGAACAAGCCGACCTTACATATTCATACAACTATTTAGGCGCAGGCCCTGAAAGCTTGAGCGTATTTATCGATCATCCACCGGCCAACAAAACCAAACCAATGTTCATCATCGGGCAGGGCGCTCTTGCGCGAGCTGATGGCGCTGCGGTTTTGGCAATGGCTTATAAGGCTGCTGATGCACTCGGCGTAATTAAAGAAGGTTGGAACGGTTTTAACATTCTCCACACTGCGGCTGGTCGTGTCGGTGCGCTTGATGTGTGTGCCTTGCCCGGCGATGGCGGCATGGATACAACCAAGATGCTCAAAGCCGCCGCGAACAAATCGCTCGACGTTTTGTTTCTTGCGGGCGCTGATGAAATCGATACCAAAAATCTTGGCAATGCATTTGTGGTTTATATAGGCAGCCATGGCGATGCGGGTGCTGAACGCGCCGACGTTATTTTGCCGGGCGCTGCTTACACTGAAAAATCAGCAACTTATGTCAACACCGAAGGCCGCGCGCAGATGACAGCACGCGCCGCATTCCCACCCGGTGATGCAAAAGAAGATTGGGCCATCATTCGTGCCTTGTCGGAATCATTGGGCGCAACTTTGCCGTGGAACAATTTGGAAGAGCTGCGCGCGGCCATGTATAAAATCGCACCACAATTGGCCAGCCTTGATCAAGTTCTAAAAGCCGATCCCGCTGCACTGGTTGAACTGCATCAAGGCGCAGGCAAAACCACATCAGCGCCGTTCCAATCCCCGGTGAAAGATTTCTATTTCACCAACCCGATTGCCCGTGCTTCGCGCACCATGGCGGAATGTTCGGCGCTGAAGAACGAACGCAAAATGCAGGCGGCGGAGTAAACCATGGCGATGAGTTCAAACTGGTTCGTCGAAACCTTCCTCCGCAATCCGCTTGTGGAAAGCGTGGGCATGATCATCGCCGTGCTAATTTCGGTTTCGCTGCTGATTTATTTCGACCGGAAAGTATGGGCAGCTGTGCAAATGCGCCGTGGCCCGAACGTGGTTGGCCCATGGGGCATTCTTCAATCATTCGCTGATTTGATCAAGTTTGCTGTGAAGGAAGTGATTATTCCTGACGGCGCAAACAAAGGTGTTTTTGTCATCGCCCCGATCGTTACAGCATTGTTGGGCCTTTCCGCTTGGGCAGTCATCCCGCTGAATCAAGGATGGAATGTTGCCAACATCAATGTGGGCGTACTTTATCTTTTCGCCATTTCATCATTGATGGTTTACGGAACCATCATGGGCGGCTGGGCTTCAAATTCGAAATATCCATTCCTCTCGGCACTCCGCTCCGCCGCACAAATGGTGTCTTATGAAGTCTCAATCGGCTTTGTCATCATCAGTGTTTTGCTTTGCGCTGGGTCATTGAACCTGACTGATATTGTTCACGCGCAAAACCATGGCCTCGGCACAAAGCTTGGCGCGCCTGCATCATTCTTGGATTGGTATTTCATCCCGCTGTTCCCTATGTTCGTGATCTTTTTCATCTCGGCACTGGCCGAAACCAATCGTCCTCCATTCGATTTGGTTGAGTCTGAATCTGAACTGGTTGCAGGCTTCATGGTGGAATATTCATCCACGCCTTATCTGCTGTTCATGCTGGGCGAATATGTGGCGATCACAGCCATGTGCGCCATGACATCGATTTTTTTCCTTGGCGGCTGGTTGCCGATTGTTGATATTGCCCCATTCAACTGGGTTCCCGGCATCATCTGGTTTATGCTCAAGTTGGTCTTCGTGTTCTTCATGTTCGCCATGGTGAAGGCCATTGTGCCGCGTTATCGTTATGACCAATTGATGCGCCTCGGCTGGAAAGTATTTTTGCCAATTTCACTGTTCTGGGTGGTGCTCACCTCCGGCGTACTCGTTTATATGGGATGGTTGCCATCATGAGATTATCTCAAACCGCACGTTCGCTTTTTCTCGCAGAATTTGTGTCGGCCTTCTGGCTTGGCATAAAATATTTCTTCGCGCCCAAAGCCACACTCAATTACCCACACGAAAAGGGCATGTTGTCTCCGCGCTTCCGTGGCGAACATGCACTGCGCCGTTATCCAAATGGTGAAGAGCGCTGCATTGCTTGCAAACTGTGCGAAGCCATTTGCCCGGCCCAAGCCATCACCATTGAAGCCGGCCCGCGCCGCAATGACGGCACACGCCGCACCACGCGTTATGACATTGATATGGTGAAGTGCATCTATTGCGGCTTCTGCCAAGAGGCTTGCCCAGTCGATGCCATCGTCGAAGGCCCAAACTTTGAATACGCCACAGAAACCCGTGAGGAACTTTTGTTCAACAAAGAAAAACTGTTGGCAAATGGTGATCGTTGGGAGCGTGAACTGGCCCAAAACATTGCGCTTGATGCGCCGTATCGTTAAGGGGCAGGGACAATGGCAATCACATTTTTCTTTTACCTCTTCTCACTCGCGGCCATCGCCTCGGCCATGTTGGTGATCACGGCGCGCAACCCCGTGCATTCGGTGCTGTTTTTGATCCTGTGCTTTTTCAATGCGGCGGGATTGTTCGTGCTGCTCGGCGCTGAGTTCCTCGCCATGATTTTGGTGGTGGTCTATGTGGGCGCGGTTGCGGTGTTGTTCTTATTCGTTGTGATGATGCTAGATGTGGATTTTGTCGAAATGCGCGAGGGCATGGCGCAATATTTGCCGATCGGCGGCGTCATTGGTTTGATATTATTGGTCGAGATGATACTGCTGGTTGGCACTTGGACAATTTCGCCTGATCTGATCGCCAATGCCACAGCGCCTGCAGCAAGCAGTATCACTAACACTGAAGCAATCGGGCAGATACTTTACACTAAATATGTATTCTTCTTTCAAATGTCAGGTCTCATTTTGTTGGTCGCTATGATTGGAGCCATCGTGCTCACCATGCGCCATAAGCCAAACGTAAAGCGCCAAGTGATTGCTGATCAAGTGGCGCGTGGGCCGGCAACCGCTGTTGAAGTCAAACAAGTAAAATCGGGGGAGGGCCTCCAATGATCGGTCTCACACATTATCTGATTGTCGCCGCCATCATTTTTACCATCGGCATTTTCGGCATATTCCTCAACCGCAAAAACGTCATCATCATTATGATGTCGATTGAGTTGATGTTGTTGGCCGTGAACATCAACCTTGTGGCGTTCTCGTCTTATTTGCACGATTTGGTTGGTCAGATTTTCGCACTGCTGATCTTAACAGTCGCAGCGGGTGAAGCCGCCATTGGTTTGGCCATTTTGGTCACTTATTTCCGCAACCGCAAAACTATCGCGGTTGACGATATCAATATGATGAAGGGCTGACGCAAATGGTTCAGGCAATTCTCTTCCTGCCATTGCTGGGCGCGCTGATTGCGGGCCTGTTCGGCACCAAGGCATTCCAAAACCTTGGCCGTGATGCAGATGTTTATGCAGATCATCACGACGATACACATTCCGGCGACCATGCGCATGATGGCCACCACGGCCATTATGATGGCCCAGCTTGGCCTATGTATTTGACAACTGGTTTGCTTTGCCTTGGCGCGGTTTTGTCTTGGGTTATTTTCTGGGGCTTTCTGCATGAGGGCCATGACAGCCGCATAGAACTTTTAAGCTGGATCACCTCAGGCACACTCAAAGCCCCATGGGCGATCCGGCTTGATGCGCTCACCGCCGTCATGCTCGTGGTCGTGAACACCGTCTCCGCCCTCGTGCATGTTTATTCACTCGGCTATATGAGCCATGACGAACATCAACCGCGCTTCTTTGCTTACCTCTCGCTCTTCACATTCGCCATGTTGATGTTGATCACGTCTGACAACCTGATCCAAATGTTCTTCGGTTGGGAAGGTGTGGGCCTTGCCTCATATCTCTTGATCGGCTTTTGGTACACACGCGAAAGCGCCAACGCCGCCGCCATTAAAGCTTTCGTGGTGAACCGCGTGGGTGATTTTGGTTTCGCATTAGGCATCTTCGGTGTTTATGCAGTATTTGGTTCAGTTGAATTTGAAACCATTTTTCAGCATGCGCCAGATGCAGTGGGCAAAACCATGCATTTTCTAGGCCATGATTGGGACACGCTCACAACGCTCTGTCTTCTATTGTTCATGGGCGCCATGGGTAAGTCGGCGCAATTCTTGCTGCACACATGGTTGCCTGATGCAATGGAAGGCCCGACACCTGTATCGGCTTTGATCCACGCCGCCACCATGGTGACTGCTGGCGTGTTCCTCGTTGCCCGCATGTCACCATTGTTTGAGCTTTCGCCTGATGCCCGCTCCGTCGTCATTGTTGTCGGCGGTATCACGGCCTTCTTTGCCGCCACGGTTGGACTTGTGCAAAACGACATCAAACGCGTCATTGCTTATTCAACCTGCTCGCAGCTGGGCTATATGTTTGTGGCCATGGGTGTGGGCGCTTATGGCGTTGGCATTTTCCATCTCTTCACCCACGCGTTCTTTAAAGCGCTGTTGTTCTTAGGCGCAGGCTCGGTCATCCACGCCATGTCTGGCGAACAAGACATGCGCAAAATGGGCGGCCTTGCACCCCATATCCGCATCACATGGGCCATGATGCTCATCGGCACATTCGCACTCACAGGCGTTGGCATTCCAGGCATTGGTGGCTTTGCAGGTTTCCACTCGAAGGATGCGATCATTGAAGCAGCCTTCGCTTATGGCTCATCACCAGCGACATTCGCATTTGGTTTGCTCGTCATCGCGGCCTTCTGCACCTCGTTCTATTCATGGCGCTTGGCCTTCATGACGTTCAACGGCAAAACCAATGCTGACGCAGATACTGTTTCACACATTCACGAAAGCCCACCCGTCATGTTGATCCCGCTTTATGTTTTAGCAGCAGGTGCGATTGTTGCGGGTTTTGTATTCCAACACTGGTTCATGGGTGAGGCTCAAGCCGAATTCTGGGGCAAGGCGCTGGCCCGCAATGAAATCCTGACCAAGATGGAAGAAGTTCCGCATTGGGTCCATTGGGTTGCCACCATCGCTATGCTCGCAGGCCTCGTATTGGCATACATATTTTACATACGAGACAAGACATTGCCGAAGCGTATCGCCGACATGAACCAACCTGCTTATCAATTTCTACTCAACAAATGGTATTTTGACGAGCTCTATAACTTCCTCTTCGTGCGCCCAGCATTTTGGCTCGGCCGCTTATTATGGAAGCAGGGTGATGGCGCAGTTATTGATGGTTTCGGGCCAGATGGCGTTGCAGCCAGCGTGGGTGGCATCACCACCCAAGTTGTGCGTCTGCAAACCGGTTATGTTTATCACTATGCCTTTGCCATGTTGATTGGTTTGGCTGCAATCATCTCTTGGTTCTCGTTCGGGGGCGCTCACTAAATGTCGAATTGGCCCTTGCTCTCCGTTGTCACCTTCCTGCCGCTTGCTGGCGCAGCCTTCATTCTACTGGCCCGTGGCGAAGATGAAGCAGCCTCCCGTTATGCCCGCTGGGCAGCGCTTTGGACAACCATCATCACCTTCTTGGTGTCACTGCTGATCCTCAAGAATTTCAATTCCACCCAAGCAGGTTTTCAGCTTGTTGAAAATCATGCATGGCTCGGCAACATCGCTGGCTACCGCATGGGTGTGGACGGCATTTCCATGCCCTTCGTTATCCTTACCACATTCTTGATGCCCATCTGCATTGGCGCATCCTGGTTCGTGACATCCCGCGTGCGTGAATATATGATTGCGTTTCTGGTTCTCGAAACCTTGATGATCGGCGTGTTCTGCGCAACGGATTTGGTGTTGTTCTACCTGTTCTTTGAAGCTGGCCTCATCCCCATGTTCTTGATCATCGGTGTGTGGGGTGGCCCACGTCGTGTCTATGCAAGCTTCAAATTCTTCCTCTACACATTGCTTGGTTCGGTGCTCATGTTGCTGGCCATCATGGCCATGTATTGGCAGTCGGGCACAACGGATATTGCAGAACTTTTGACCCGCAGCCCGGGCTTTCCGGCGCAAATGCAAACATGGTTGTGGCTTGCCTTCTTTGCATCCTTCGCAGTCAAAATGCCAATGTGGCCTGTGCACACTTGGCTGCCTGATGCCCACGTTGAAGCGCCAACTGCTGGCTCGGTCATCCTTGCTGCTATCCTGTTGAAAATGGGTGGCTATGGTTTCCTGCGCTTCTCGCTGCCTATGTTCCCTGATGCCAGCCATTATTTTCAGCCATTGGTGTTCACGCTGTCAGTCATCGCCATCATTTACACATCGCTGGTGGCGCTGGTGCAGGAAGACATGAAAAAGCTGATCGCTTATTCATCTGTCGCTCACATGGGTTTCGTGACCATGGGCATCTTCACCTTCACGCGCCAAGGCATGGACGGTGCATTGTTTCAAATGATCAGCCACGGCCTTGTTTCTGGTGCGCTGTTCCTGTGCGTTGGCGTAGTTTATGACCGTATGCACACGAGAGACATTGCAGCTTATGGTGGCCTCGTAAATCGCATGCCGCTTTATGCTTTCATCTTCTTGTTGTTCACCATGGCCAACGTGGGCCTTCCCGGCACATCTGGTTTCGTAGGCGAATTCCTCGCACTCTTAGGCAGCTTCCAAGCCAACACATGGGTGGCATTCTTTGCCACAACCGGCGTGATCCTGTCGGCGTGCTATGCCTTGTGGCTTTATCGCCGCGTTGCATTTGGCATTCTCGACAAACCATCATTGATGCATCTGCCAGACATCACCCCGCGCGAACTTGCTTTGCTTGGGCCGCTGGTTGTGCTGACGATCTTCTTTGGCATTTATCCTTCACCGCTTTTGGATGTGTTCGACACACCCGTTGAAGCCATACTCAAAACTTTGCACGCGGTGATGAAATGATCCCCTTGTTCCAGCAAATCGGCGCAGCCGCAGCCCTTCCTGAAATCGTTCTTGCTGTTCTGGCGATGATTTTGTTGATGGAAGGCGTGTTCTCCAAATCCATTACGCCAAGCGCAATCCGTGTTGCAGCTATCGCGGCTTTGATTGTTGTTGCTGGGATGATTGTGTGGAAATCTGGCACTGGAACCGTCACTGCATTTGGTGGTGCATTCGTGGCTGATCCATTTGCGCGCTTCATGAAGGTGTTGGCACTGCTCGGTTCTGCCGTGGCCCTTGCCATGTCGGGCCGATATCTCGCCCGCACCAAGATGGACTCGAATGAATATCCCGTCCTCATCATGCTGGCCACCGTCGGCATGTTGATCATGATTTCAGCAAATGACTTAATCACGCTCTACATGGGCCTCGAACTCCAATCACTTGCGTTATATGTGGTGGCTGCCATCAACCGCGACAGTGCCAAATCTTCTGAAGCAGGCCTTAAATATTTTGTCCTTGGCGCGCTCTCTTCTGGCATGTTGCTTTATGGTTCATCGCTTGTTTATGGCCTCACGGGTCAAACCGGATTCACAGCCATCGGCAATACGCTTGCTGTGTCTGGGTCTAACCTCGGCATCATCTTTGGCATCGTCTTCATCATTGCTGGCCTCGCTTTCAAAGTGTCAGCCGTGCCGTTCCACATGTGGACACCGGATGTTTATGAAGGCGCTCCAACACCCGTCACTGCCTTTTTTGCAGCAGCGCCAAAAATCGCTGCCATCGCATTGTTCTGCCGCGTCATGGTTGGCCCTTTCGCAGCTGTAGTGCATGATTGGCAGCAGATTGTGGTGTTTGTGTCAATCGCCTCCATGGTGCTGGGCGCATTTGCGGCAATCGGCCAAACCAACATCAAGCGCCTGCTGGCCTATTCATCCATCGCCAATATGGGCTTTGCATTGGTGGGCTTGGCTAGCGGCTCCGTAGAAGGCATTCAGGGCGTCATCGTTTATATGTTGATCTATCTGGTCACCACATTGGGCGTGTTCGCTTGCGTCATCGCCATGCGCCGCAAGGGCGTTTACGTTGAACAAATTTCTGATCTCTCCGGCCTTGCGCGCAACAATAAGGGCCACGCATTTGTGCTGGCTATGTTGATGTTCTCTCTCACGGGCATTCCGCCGCTGGCTGGATTCTTCGGCAAATATTTTGTGTTCCTCGCCGCCATTCATTCTGGCCTTTTTGCACTGGCAGTCATTGGCGTTCTGGCCAGCGTGGTTGGTGCGTATTATTATCTGCGCATCATCAAGATCATGTATTTTGATGCACCAGTTGAAGCCTTCGACCAAACTGACACAGAAGTAAATTGGGTGATTTATGCAGCGGGCGCCTTCGCCCTGCTTTTTGCTGTGTTCGCCCAACCTTTAGTCCAACTCGCAGCGGGTGCCGCCGCATCACTGTATTAAGTTTTGACTGCGCCAATCCAAATCCTCCATTACGATACAATTGACAGCACCAACACTGAAGCGCGTCGTCTTTATGAGCAGGGTGAGCGCGGGCCGATTTGGATTGTGGCGGATGAGCAGAAAGCGGGCAGGGGCCGAATGGGGCGCGAGTGGCAATCAAAACCAGGAAATCTTTATTCCACGTTTTTGTTTCCTTGCGCTGCACCCCAATCCAAACTCGCGCAGATCAGTTTTGTAGCTGCTTTGGCCGTGCACGATGTCGCAACTACTTTCATCAAAAACACGCCTATCGCATTGAAATGGCCGAATGATTGTTTAATTGATGGTGCTAAATTCTGTGGCATATTATCCGAGGTTTTAGCGCCTTCGCAAATCGCTTTAGGCATCGGCATGAACATCGCCCATGCTCCCAAAGACACACCCTATGCCGCCACGTATTTGAAGGGTGCTACAGTTAAAGCAGCACATGAAGTCTTGGCCGCAAGTTTAAAAAACTGGCTGCAAATCTGGAGCAACGGGAAAGACTTCGAAACCATCAAATTTGCGTGGGAGTCAAAAGCTCTTAACCTCGGCAAAAAGCTGTCAGTGGACACAGGTCAAGCAACCCGCCAAGGCATATTCAAAGGCCTGAATGACGATGGAGCCATGATCCTCATTCAGGCAGACAACACAGAAATCACAATCCACGCGGGCGATATAAGCGTAACACCACAAACAAAAGAGAACCAAACGGCATGACGCCCAAGAAAAAACACGAACCTTTAAACGATCTCGTCATCCTGCCACTGGGCGGCACGGGCGAGATTGGCATGAATTGCTATTGCTATGGCGTGGGACCTGCATCCCACCGCGAATGGTTGATGGTTGATCTGGGCGTCAAGTTTGGCGACGAGAATGAACCGGGTGTGGATGTCATCCTGCCAGACGTTGGCTTCATTGCCAAAAACCGCAAGCGCCTGTCGGGCCTCGTCATCACCCACGCGCATGAAGATCATATTGGTGCCGTAGCGCGTCTTTGGCCACAGCTGAAATGCGAAGTGCATTGCACAGCATTTGCCGCTGAATTGATGAAGCTCAAATTCCGCGAACACGGCATTGAAGAAGATGTACCAGTTATCATTCACAAGCCTCTGAAGCCATTCACCCTCGGTTCCTTCACGCTTGAGTTTGTCAACGTAACCCACTCCATTCCGGAATCTTGTGCGCTCTACATCGAAACTGAATTTGGTAAGGTATTGCATTCCGGTGATTGGAAGATTGACCGCACGCCGCTTCTGGGCCCAACCATCAACGAAAAGCGCTTCCGCGAAATCGGTGATAAAGGCATAGATGTGCTGGTCTGCGATTCAACTAATGTGTTGCGCGAGGGCATGTCACCCTCTGAGCAAGATGTGGCCGCCACTTTGACAGACATCATCACTAACGCCACAGGCCGCGTGGCCGTGACTACTTTTGCCTCACATGTGGAGCGCATTGCATCCGCCGTTAAAGCCGCACGTTCCGCTGGCCGCGAAATTGTGATTGCGGGCAGGGCCATGCGCAACACCATCGAAGCCGCGCGCATATGCGGCTATCTGAAAGACGCAGGCAAATTCTTGGACGAAGATGCGTTCGGCTATCTGCCGCGTGAAAAAATCATGCTGCTGTGCACAGGCAGCCAAGGCGAACCCCGCGCCGCCATCGCCCGCATTGGCGAAGATGCACATCCGAACATCGCGCTGGAAGAGGGCGACATGGTGATTTTTTCCGCCCGCACAATTCCGGGCAATGAAAAAGTCGTGTCCGCCGTCCATAATAATTTAGCGCAGTTGGACGTTGAGATCATTACGGCGGATGACGCTTTGGTGCATTCCTCAGGCCACCCGCGCCAAGGTGAACTGAAACTGATGTATGAATGGGTGCGCCCGCGCATCGTAGTGCCGATGCACGGCGAACCCCGCCACCTTCGCGCCCACGCTGCTTTTGCCAAAGCGCAAGGCATTAAAGAAACGCTGATCCTTGAAGATTTGAAGATCGCCAGGCTCTGCCCAGGGCCAGCCGAAATCATCGACGAAGCCCCCGGTGGCCGCCTGCATGTGGACGGCAAACTGATTGTGGACAGCGCCGACGGCCCTGCCAAACACCGCCGTAAACTATCTTTCGCGGGCATCGTGTTCGCCACGGTGGTGATCACCACAAAGCTTGATCTGGCCGAAGACATGGTGGTGATCGCCGACGGCGTGCCTGAAGGCCTCGACGAAGACTTCGCCGAAGCCGCCGAAAAAGCTTTTGACTCGATGCCGAGGGCGAAGCGCAAGGACGATGCGACGGTCGAAGAAGTGGTGCGCACTGCGATCAGACGTGAGGCGGATAACATCTGGGGCAAGAAGCCTGTGTGCAAGGTTGTGGTGGTTAGGGTTTAAATGTCAATGATCGACAGGGTGATTTGTTTCATTGCGGCGGGGATAAGTGGCATTGGCGCTTTGTTTTTCACTTTTTTAGTATTTGCAACTAATTCTGCTATTAACTTCCAGTGTCCAGATGGAAGCGATTGCGAAGATGCAACATTTGCGTTCAAACTATTTGGAATTTTGGATGTGTTTTGTCTCGCTATATTTCTACCCTCTCTTTGGTTTATCCCGAAAAAGGCTACAAAAAAGAAATCATGATATTCCCTTCTCCCCTTGAGGGAGAAGGTTTATGTAAGTGTCTTCGCCCGCGACAGCGGGAGAAAAAAGGGGCCCGTCGAACGGCAGTGAGATGGGATAGATGAGGGCCTTTTGGCGGCATGTGAAGACTTACCCTCACCTATCCCATCGCAAGCGATGGGCCCCTTTCCTCTCCCGCTTTGCGGTAGAGGACGAAGGTGACGAATCCATTAGACTGCTATAATCCCCACCCACCATGTCCAAAAAACCAATCGAACCGCCACAGGTCCCACGCGAAATTGAGGGTGTTGAACTTAAAGACGCTCTTGAACAGCGTTATCTTGCCTATGCTTTATCCACCATTATGCACCGCGCTCTTCCCGATGTGCGCGATGGTTTGAAGCCCGTGCACCGCCGCTTGCTGCAT
>JAYTUV010000024.1:0-34934 GCA_043744395.1 Aestuariivirga sp. | reverse complement strand
GGTTACGGTGACAGTGCATTTAACTATCGATTGACGTTTGCCGTTTTAGCCCCATGTTCCTCAATTCAAAAAAATCTGATATTATTGTCTTCATATCTCAATAATAAAATGCACTGTCACTGAAAATAGGTTGTAATGATCACTTCAATTTCTAATTTTGTTCTGTTTCAAGTCGCGTGGTTTGCAGCGATTATGGGCGGGGCTAGTGGCTGGCCTGTGCTGGGTTCGGTTCCTGCTGTTGTTGTGGTGGTCATTCATCTGTTCATGAATCGTGAGCATCTGAGGCGCGAAATATTATTGATAGCTGTCATCACAGTTTTAGGGGTGATTGTTGAAACGGTTTTTGTGTCTGTCGGTGCACTGCATTATGCGGGAACTGCTGCTGGCGCTGTGTTGCCGCCGATTTGGATCATTGCGCTTTGGTTTGCCTTTGCCACGCTGCCGCATGGAAGTTTAAACTGGCTTTCGGGGCGGCTGTGGCTTCAGCTGTTTTTGGGGGCGGTCTTTGGGCCTTTAAGTTACGTAGGCGGCGTGAAACTTGTTGCCGCGACTATGCCTGAGCCAATAATCGTCTCACTTATCATCATTGGTGTTGGCTGGGCGCTGGCGATGGTGTTGATCTTTCAAATGGCGGATCGTCTGCGCCCTAACTCTTAGAGACAAGCCTTTAAACTTGGGCTAGAGCATGCAAAAAATTCATCGGAGTCGTTTGAATGACTGATACACCCGCCGTTACCAAGCCAGCTTTACCTGACCATTTGAGCACTGATCCCAAAAGCCCACACTTCAACGAGGCCGTACTGCAACATCAGATTGGCATTCGCTTCAACGGCGTGGAAAAAACTACCGTTGAAGAATATTGCATTTCGGAAAACTGGGTGCGCATGCCCATCGGTGGAAAATCAAAAGATCGTTATGGCAATCCGATGGTCATCAAAGTGACGGGCAAGGTTGAGGTCTATTACGTCGAGAAGTGAGGATTAGAACTTCGTCAAGATTCCGACAAACAGTGAAGCAGCATGCCCAGCGAGATTGATCGCCTGCTCGTGTGACGCAATTGCTGCATCACCTTTGTTGAGGGTAACCGCGCCACCCTGCCCACTCAAGACCGCTTTGCCTTCGAGCGCATAAAACACAGCCTCAATGCCAGCGAGATCAAGTGTTTCCATGCCACTCAGGTTCAATACGCTCGCTTGTGCCTCGTAAGCCTCGCGCGCGGTGAAAAAATTAAGATCAAAACATGGGCCATCCAGCAATTTGCAGTTCAACGGAATGTCACAGGGAAAGGCATATGGCACATTGCTTTGGCGAACTTCAATTCTGTGGCCACCCTCAAATTCCAAATCCAAACCATTGCCTGAAATCTGCATGAACACGCGCTCCATACCGGGGTAGATTGAAAAGGGCACATCACGGTCTATCCGTGCTTTGGCAAAGCGCCAGGAAAATTCTTTCGCATTTGGTTCGCGGCGCGAAGCAATTTCCCACGATACCCCCATGCCATTGCGCCATGGACCTTCGACCATTTCAGACTGGCGAATTAATCTCAACATGGCTGGCCCCTTTATTTTTTTGTTCGCGCAAGCCATGATGCATACATGAACACATCTCCCCAATCCATCCACGACATAACTGTTGATCCGCGCAACACGAGCATTTTGATTTCGGTCAACGGCGAATTGCTGCCGCGCGAAAAAGCTGTCGTCTCGGTTTTTGATTCCGGATTTATTTTGGGTGATGGCGTGTGGGAGGGGCTTCGGCTTGTGAATGGAGGTGTGCCATTTTTGCGTGAACATATTGAGCGGCTTTATGAAGGCGCCAAGGCAATTTTTATGGACATTGGCTTGCGCCCTGAAGAATTGGTCAAGCGGCTGTTTGCTTGCATCGATGCAAACCACATGACTGACGGTGTTCATATTAGGTTGATGGTGACTCGCGGCGTGAAATCCACGCCCTATCAAGATCCACGCGTTACCGTTTCGCCCGCCACCATCGTGATCATTCCTGAACATAAAAATCCAAACCCAGAAAAATTTAAAAAGGGTTTGAGTTTGCACACTGTGAATGTGCGCCGAGGGTATCCAGATGTACAAGACCAAAAGCTGAATTCACATTCTAAACTTAACTGCATAACAGCTTGTATTCAGGCTACAAATGCGGGCGCTGATGAAGCTTTGATGCTTGACCCCCATGGCTTTGTGGCCACATGCAATTCCACGCATTTCTTTATCGTGCGGCGCGGCGAAGTGTGGACGAGCACGGGGCAATATTGCATCCCCGGTATTACACGCGGAAACATCATTCGTCTTTGCCGCGATCTTGGCATTCCAGTTTTTGAAAAACCCTTTTCGCTTTATGATGTTTATGGTGCTGATGAAGCTTTTGTGACAGGAACTTTTGCTGGCACAACACCAGTGCGTATCATCGACGGAAGACCCGTACGAAACCCTCTGTCCACGGACGATTGGAGCGGAGCTGGCCCGATCACCGCCAAACTTTCAGAAGCGTATAAAGTGCTTGCAAAAAAAGAAGCGACCCGCACATTATGACAAACATCGCCATGTGGTCTGGCCCACGAAACATATCCACGGCCATGATGTATAGCTTTGGTAACCGTGCAGATTGCGTTGCATGGGATGAACCGTTCTATGGCTTTGCATTGAAGCAGCGCGGCCATGACCATCCGATGCGAGAAGAAATCATGGCCGCAAATGAATGCAACTGGGATAAATTAGCGGCCACCTGTTCTGCGCCAACCACAAAATCAATTTTCTATCAAAAACATATGACGCACCACATGCTGCCTGGTTTCGACCGCAGCTTTATCAAAAATCTCAACAACGCTTTTCTCATCCGTGCACCAGAAAAAGTTCTCGCCAGTTATAGACAAAAGTGGAGTGAGGCCACACTTGAAAATATCGGCTTTGTTGAACAAGCTGAATTTTTTGATCAAGTCGCTGATCATCTGGGTCATGCGCCACCCGTGATTGACGCGGATCAATTTTTGAATGCGCCAGAAGCTTCATTGAAAAAACTATGCGCTGCGCTGCATATCGCGTTCGATCCTGCGATGCTCAACTGGCAAAAAGGCCCAAAATCATTCGACGGTGTCTGGTCCCCGCATTGGTATAACGCCGTGTGGCAGTCGACTGGTTTTGAAAAACAAGCGCCGAAAGAAATCGTTCTCGATCCAATGCTAATGAAAGTGGCCGACGCAGCTAAACCGCTCTATGAAAAATTGAAGGCCTTTGCACTGTAACATTTTCAAAATAAAAAGGCCGGGAACACCCCGGCCAATCTGAATTTACTTTTTTTCTTTTTATCTCATAACTGCAAGTGTTGCCATGTGTGCGCCCAAATCTGGCACCACTTGTTTGGCAACTGGCGTTTCTTTTTCCACCAACATTTCAACCTTGCGAAGGTCGCCTTCAGCTTCCTTCAAACGCTCAATCATTGATTCATGTTGGTCGCGCAACTCACCAACAGTTTTCAAAATATTATCGCGCCGCCCGCGCACAGATTTGGCAGCCATCGAATAATTCACATTGTTGATGTCGCTCACGCCTGTGCGTTGCTCTTCAAATTTTACATGTGCATCGAGATCATCATGCTTGCGCATTAAATCTTGGATCATCAGATCCATATCAGCCACTTGCCTGCGGCAATCTTCAACCCGAAAACGGTTTAACCGCAATAGGCTTTCACGTGAACGCATACTCATACCCACCTTTACTCAACGCACTGGCGAAGACATTCGCCAAACAAACTTGATATCGACTCTATTCACGATTCTCCGAATCACTTAGCAGTGGAGAAACGATGTTCTTCCACCATCATGAACAAGCAGGTTTAAGGCCGAGTAAATTGCACACTAACAATTGGTTACCGTAAAAATTAGCTTAAGCCGCGTTGTCATCTCCACTAGATTTAGGGGGTATGCGCTTCATGGCCGCTATATGTTGTGAATGGGTTGTTAAGAATTGAGTGAGACAGATTAGGTTTTGTTAACCTTTATAAGTCTATCTTAACTTTCAGAGTTAATGGTTCGTAACGTCAGTTTGCCAAAATGGGGCTGACAGAAATTTTCAGGGTCTCTCGGGCGACGAGGGATTGGCAGATAAGGGGATTCGCATGCGGGTTTTGTTGATCGAAGATGACACAGCAACGGCTCAATCGATTGAGTTGATGTTAAAGTCCGAAGGATTTAACGTTTACACCACCGACCTTGGTGAAGAAGGCGTCGATCTAGGTAAGCTTTATGATTACGATATCATCCTGCTCGATCTCAATTTGCCAGATATGTCTGGTTATGAAGTTCTGAAATCTCTGCGTGTCTCAAAGGTTGGCACACCGATCCTCATCCTCTCTGGCCTTGCAGGCATTGAAGACAAGGTGAAGGGATTAGGCTTTGGCGCTGATGATTATATGACCAAGCCGTTCCACAAGGACGAGTTGGTTGCCCGCATTCACGCCGTTGTCCGCCGTTCAAAGGGCCACGCCCAATCCGTTATTCTCACTGGTGAACTTCTTGTGAACCTCGATACCAAGACAGTTGAAGTGGGTGGCCAACGCGTTCACCTCACCGGCAAAGAATATCAAATGCTGGAGCTGCTTTCGCTCCGCAAGGGCACAACGCTCACCAAAGAAATGTTCCTCAACCACCTTTATGGCGGCATGGACGAACCAGAACTCAAAATCATCGACGTGTTTATCTGCAAGCTGCGCAAGAAGTTGGCCAACGCTGCAGAAGGCAAGAATTTCATCGAAACAGTCTGGGGCCGTGGATATGTGCTGCGCGAAGGCGCGCCACCAATGCCGGGCCACGCCCATGACGAAGAAGAAATGCTACGTATCGCTTGACGAATTTACGCCGCACCAAACTTCAAAAGCCCGGACATTTGTTCCGGGCTTTATTTTTGTTTGTTGTGAGAACGCGTTAAGGTGGAAAAGTTGTTGGCATGATTTATGCTCCTTATTTAAACATATGATTTTGCTTGTTAAGTTGACCTTGTTTTTGAGACCATCGCGTGACCAAACTTCACGCCAGCCATTCACCGAATGCATGCCATACTTGTTTGGCGAAGCGTATATGAGTTCTTCGCTGCACTGCAGCATAAAAGGAAACCAACATTATGACGAACACACAAACACTGGCGGAGGCACCAGACGATCCCGGCCTTTCAAGTCACGGCGCTAAGCCGCAATCTTTTTACTTATTGGCACTTGGATCGATCGGTGTCGTTTACGGCGATATTGGCACCAGCCCGCTTTATGCTTTGCGCGAGGCAGTCAAGGCTGCACTTAATGGCGATAAAGTTGTATCAGAGCCGATTGTTTTCGGCGTGCTGTCTCTCATCATCTGGGCGCTCATGCTCATCGTCACACTCAAATATGTTTTGGTTTTGCTCAATGCCGATAACAAAGGCGAAGGCGGAACGCTGTCTTTGATGGCATTGGCGCAACGTGGGCGCGGAAAATTTTTTCTCACAATCCCAATTCTTGGAATGATTGGTGCGGCGTTGTTCTACGGCGATGCGATGATCACACCGGCGATCAGCGTGCTATCAGCAGTCGAAGGCTTGAGCATCGTTACGCCGGCTTTTGATCCGTATATTTTGGTGATAACACTCATCATAATCGTGGGTCTGTTTGCCGTGCAATCAGGCGGCACAGCGCGTGTTGCGAATTTGTTTGGACCCGTAACACTTGTCTGGTTCTTTGCCATTGCTGCAGCGGGCATTGCGCACATTGCCGATTATCCGCAGATTCTCTATTCGATCAATCCGTATTACGCGCTGCATTTTTTAAACACCCACGGCACCATCGGATTGGTGACATTAGGAGCTGTATTCTTGGCGGTTACCGGCGCCGAAGCGCTTTATGCTGATCTTGGCCATTTTGGTAAAAATCCAATTCGCTATGCTTGGCTCGTTGTGGTGCTGCCATGCCTGTTGCTCAACTATATCGGTCAAGGTGCATTTTTGTTGAAGACACCGGAGGCAATTGACAATCCATTCTTCTTGATGATGCCTCATTGGGCCCTTGTGCCGATTGTTATACTGGCAACATTGGCCACAATTATCGCCAGTCAAGCCGTAATCACCGGCGCGTTTTCGATGACCCAACAAGCCATTCAACTTGGCCTGTTGCCGCGCATGAAAATTCGCAACACATCGCCCGACCAAAAAGGTCAAATCTATTTGCCACAAGTCAATTGGTTGGTGATGTTTGGTGTGGTGGTGCTGGTTTTGGCATTCCGTAATTCATCTGCCTTGTCGTCGGCTTACGGCATCGCCGTAACGGGCACGATGGTGGTAACGGCTTGCCTTGCAATCTTCGTCATCAAGAACCGTTGGAAATGGTCAATGGGCGCAACGCTGATGTTAATGTTGCCGCTGCTTGGATTAGACCTCGTGTTCCTTGGTGCAAACAGCTTGAAAATTGTTGACGGCGGTTACGTGCCTTTGGCGATTGCTGGTGTGTTGATCATGATCATGTGGACATGGCGTGTGGGCACTAAACAAGTGCAAGAAAAGATCAAAAAGATGGATGTGAAGTTGACAGGATTGGTGCAATCACTTGTTAATCGCCCTCCACACAGCGTTCCGGGAACAGCCGTTTTCTTTACGTCTGAACCGGATACAGCACCAACGGCGCTGCTGCACAGTTTGAAACATTATAAAGTGCTGCATGAAAACAACATCGTGCTGACAGTCAAAACAACTGACAAACCATCCACCGACGACACACAAAAGCTGCGCATTAAAAAGCTTAGCGGCAACTTCACATCTATTGTTGCATCGATCGGCTATATGGAAACACCAAATGTGCCGAAGCTATTGGAACTGGCCAAGAAAGATGGCGTGATTACAAACGCTATGACGACTTCATTCTTTCTGTCGCGCCGAAGCGTTCAAATAAACAATGAAGCCGGCCCACATGCGTGGCAGAACAAACTGTTTATTTTAATGTCGCGTAATGCAGATGACGCCAGCCACTATTTCAACCTGCCGCCTGATCGCGTGGTGGAGATTGGGACGCAGATTACGATATAAGAAAATGGCCACGGAGAAATCCGTGGCTTTTTTAGATGGATAATCAAGGTCGAGCCGCAATGCCGCATGGACACAATGTTCATGTGTCCTTTATCCGTTCATAATGCCAGAAGGACACACAATACACCGCGCAGCACTTGATCATCGCAAAATGTTGGTTGGGCAAAAGCTTGAATTATCATCGCCGCAAGGGCGCTTTAGCGTTGGCGCTGAAGAACTGAACGGGCAGATTTGCACAGCAATTGAAGCCCACGGCAAGCACCTGCTTTATTATTTCCAACTTGGATCAGCGCTTCACATTCACCTTGGATTATACGGCCAATTTAGAAAAGCTAAAACACCAGCGCCTGAACCGCGCGGCGCGGTGCGTGTGCGCTTGCTGAGCTCTAGTCACGTGATCGACATTAACGGCCCTAACACCTGCGAGATTTTAAATGAAGCAGCGTTGAAAGCACTGCTCAACAGAATTGGGCCTGACCTTCTGCGGGCTGATGCTGATCCTGAAAAAGCCTGGGCAAAGATCAAGGCAAGCTGGGTGTCAATCGGGCAGCTATTGATGGATCAATCGGTGATCGCCGGGATTGGCAACATCTACCGCACGGAAATTTTGTGGCGACAGAAAGTTCATCCCTCATTGCCCGGCAAATCTCTTGACCGCGAAACGTTTGATCGACTGTGGAATGATGGCGTTAAGCTTTTACAGATTGGTGTAAAAAACAATTCAATTATCACAGTCGAAAACGTGGCCAAATCCAAAAGCCGTTACCGCGAACGCGTGAATATTTTCGCCAAAGAAAAATGCCCAACTTGCAATTCTGATATTCGCAGATTTGAAATGGCCACGCGGCGCGTGTTCTGTTGCGACACTTGCCAAGTGCTGCCGGAAGTTTAGACGGCGTGCAATGTGAAAGCGGCCAGTACCATGGTCAAGGCACCAAGACCAATTGAAAGTGTCCACCGCAACTTCATCCATCCTTTGGGCTGGAGCAGTATTTTGCCGATTTGCAAATCAACGAGTGGAGAAACCATCAAGCCAATGGCAATGGCCGTTGTGGCATAAGACCACCACTTCAAATCAGAAAACAATAGCAAGGCCGCAGCCCATGAAATGAGACTGGGGATCACGGACGCTAAAAATATCCATGGATGCCATTTTGGTGCTTGAAGTGCCTGCCCCCACCAAACACCACCAATAAAACTAAAAATCAAAGCTGCGTAGGCAAAGCCAGAAACCAAGGCATACACGGTAAATTCTGTATAAGTCAGCGCAACAATACATGCTGCTACTTGCGGCAACAACCCAGCTAAACCTAACAAGCGAGCGTCCTTAGATATTGGATTTTGAGCCAGTGACATTTCTAAGAGCTAAACAAAAAATGCAAAAACCGCCAGAAATTTTTGCTCAAGGCATTGCGAAATAAAAGCTGAAAGTGTTGTGCTTCAACCCCAACCAATTTGAGCTATGATCTGACTTTTGAATTGAGTCCATGAGATAGATGGAATAAAATCTAAGAACGAGGTGCTCATTCATGACGGTTACAATCAACACACATTCAGACCTTACTTTAGAGGCGTTTTGCCGCGTGGCTTGGCATAAAGAGAGCGTAACTTTAAGCCCGGAGGTTATGCAGAAACTGAAATCTGCACGTGATGATTTTATTGAACTGATCGATCAACCAAATATCACCATTTATGGTGTCAACACGGGCTATGGTCAGCGCGCCAAAACCCGTCTTGACACCCAAGGCCGCAGCAAACAAGCAACGCAACCCACTCATTACCGCGCTTCATCTTGGGGTGAACCGCTGCCTGATCGTGTGGTGCGCGGCATCGTGTTTGCGCGCCTTGCTAATTTTGTTGACGGTCATGCCGCCGTCTCTCCACATGTGGCGGAAGCTGTGGCCGCAATGTTGGCCGACCCATTGCAGCCATCAATCCCTACGAGCGGCCAAGGCGGCGCTGGTGAAATTCTTTCACTCTCACATCTCTTTATGGGGCTGACTTCGAAATTATCGCTTGCCGAGAAGGACATGCTATCGCTGCTCAATGGTTCGCCTGCCGCCTCCGCGCTGATTGCTGATGCCGCCCTTGCTGCACAAACAAGGTTGGAAATTGCAACGGAGGTGTTGGCGCTTGGAGCTGAGGCATTTAATGTGCCGCATGGACATTTTGCGATAGAGCTTGAAACGTGCTGGAACAATCCACACGACGCATGGGCGTTGAAAACGCTGCGTGAATTGATTGAAGGCGGCCAAAACGATGCCCGCAGACCCTATCAAACGCCAGTGAGCATCCGCATTTTACCGCGCATCTTGGGCCAAGCTCGGCTAGCAAGTGTCGCTGCCGAAACAGTGGCACGCCAATCATTGTGCGCAATCACAGACAACCCGCTCGTCATACCAAAACATGAACGCAAAACCGCCGAAGTTGTGATCAGCACCGGGGGCTATCACAATGCCCAGGCTCCGGCATCGCTTGATGCGTTGGTCGCGTCATACGCCAACCTTATCGTGCTGACAGGTCGAATTGCCTCAAAGTTGCTTGACTCATCGGTGTCACTTCTCCCCCAATATTTGGGATATCCGGAAGATGGAACCTATTTGGGCTGCTTGCCAATGGCGATTGTAGGTTACGAAGAAGAGGCCCGCATGTGGGCAACACCGACCCTGTTGCCGGGTTCTGAGTCGGGCGGCTTTGGTCAAGATGATGTTGCATCACCAGTATTTTTAGCGTGGCGGAAATTTGATCATGTGGGCAAGCTCTTAGACCAATCATTGGCGAGTTTAGCACCGATTGCCTTGCGCGCCTTGAAGGTCAGCAACAGGCCTGTTCCACCCAAGCTTGACCAACTTGCAAAACTTGTCGCTGAGAAATTTCCTGAGGCATCCACCGAAATTCCCTTCGGACTGGATATCAATAGTTTGGCTGAAAGTTTCAGAGGCCGGATTTACAAGGAAAGCTGGAACAATCGCTTTTCTGAAAACTACGGAGTTACTGGGTCACCGCCGTGACAACAACCGTATCGTCTCCATCCATTGCCATAGAAAGTTTCAGGCCCTGTGCTTCGCCCAGCATACGCGCATAATAAGGCTGAACCAATCTTGCATCTAAATTCGCCAGATCACTCGTGCCATCAACAACAGCAACCATAGCTTCCTTCAACTTGGCACGGTCTCCCTTGGCGCGCACTGTGAACCCAGAACCTTCTGCGGTCATGGTAATCAATCCACCTCGTGGCAGACCTTCAATCGCGAGCAGCAACATATTGAGCAACAGCTTTACATCTTGCTTTGGCCTGTTCTCACGCGGCACTTGCCAATCAAGCTTGATCTTTTCTTCGCCAACGAACGCTTTGGCAATGTCGCCTGCCTCGCCCATATCAATTTGCGCACCAGCCGAGCCCGATGCGCCAAAGGCGATGCGGCAGAATTTCAATTTGGACGTAGCGACGATGGCGGCACGTCGCACCATGTCTAAAGCAGCAGTCTTGGTTTCTTGGTCATTCTCTGGATCGTCCATCAATTCCAGACCATTGGCGATAGCACCCACGGGCGAAATCACATCATGGCACACCCGCGAGCAAAGAAGGGCCGAAAGATCAAGGTCAGAAAGGCGAGTCAAAGAGGTCATGAACTGATTCCAAAAAGTGATTCGTAGGTTTAGCTATATCAAATTGCGCCAATGAATGCCGCATTGACGAAGCGCTATAAATGAGACCATAGACCCGCCAAGTGCCACAAAATGAGGTCGCTTTGAAAAACCAATCTCCATCAGTCAACGCTTTGATCCTTGCCGAGATCGCCCAGATTGCGGGCCTGCGAATCATGCAAGTTTACGCCACTGAATTCAGTGCCAATGCTAAAGCAGATTTGTCGCCTGTGACGATTGCTGACGAGCAAGCCGAAATTCTGATTTTGGGCGGCCTTCGCAAATATTTTTCTGGCATTCCTGTGGTGGCAGAAGAAGCCACCGCTGCTGGAAAAATTCCAAAAGTGGCTGAGGAATTCTTTTTGGTTGATCCATTAGACGGCACCAAAGAGTTTCTCTCCCGCAACGGCGAGTTCACCGTCAACATCGCTCTGATCAAAAACGGCGTTCCAGTTTTGGGGGTGGTTTATGCTCCAGCTTTATCGAGAATGTTTTTAGGTGAAGCAAGTGTTGGCGCACATCAATGTTCGCTGGCGGTAACTGATCAATTAAGCAACGCCAACTGGCAGTCAATCAATGTGCGCGAATTGCCGAAAGAAGGTGCTACAGTGCTGGCCAGCCGTTCACACCGTGACGCTGAAACCGAGGCCTATTTGGCAACCTTGAACGTGAAAAAAATCATCGGCGCTGGTTCATCGCTGAAATTTTGCACCATTGCCGCAGGCGAGGCCGACATCTATCCCCGCTTCGGCCGCACAATGGAATGGGACACAGCCGCAGGCCACGCCGTTTTATTGGCATCCGGTGGCAAAGTGAACTGCACTGACCATAAACCGCTGCGCTATGGCAAAAGCGAACGTGGGTTTGATAATCCCGCTTTCATAGCATCGGCTTAATCATTACATTTCACTTTCATTAACCAAGTTGAAAGCCAGAACTGCGTAAAACACGATATGGACGGAATTTTGCCTTGGGCACGCCTCTTTTCGGCGCGACACAAGGCTCCATTGAGTTGAGGTTGATCATGAACAAATTTTCTCGGGCATTCGTTGTCGCACTTTCTTTGGGCACTATGGCAACTGTCGCGGTGGCCCAAACCACCGGCAGCGCAACCACGCCGGTAAAACGCAGCACCTACACCACCAAAGAAATCATGACTCAAGGTCACCAATTTTTTGGCAAAACCAGCCGCGGCATTGCCGAAGCAGTTGAATATGTGTTTCGCAGCGAAGGTGAACCGACTGCTTACATTGTTGGTGAAGAGGGTTCAGGCGCGTTTGTGGGCGGTCTTCGCTATGGCGAAGGAACCATTTATTACAAGAATGGCGTAAAGAAGCGCATCTATTGGCAGGGCCCATCGGTTGGTTTTGACTTTGGTGGTAATGGCTCGCGCACTTTGACGCTGGTTTACAATTCGCAATCCCCCGAAGATCTTTATGACCGGTTTGGTGGTGTTGAAGGCTCAGCCTATTTAGTGGGCGGTGTGGGTGTCAATTTCCAACGTAAAGATAACATCACACTTGCACCCATTCGCACTGGCATTGGCGCAAGGCTCGGTGCGAACATTGGCTATCTGAAATACTCCAGAAAGCCAACTTGGAACCCGTTCTAACCCTCACGAAAAAATTACAACTTAAATCGATAAATCCCCATCGCCGTGAGCTGTAATGTGCGTTAACATTAACGGCATAGATGAATAGTGCGATTGCAAGGCTAATGATAAAGCTTAAGCAATCGTAAATATTGGGGGTTGTTATGTCTCAAACTGAGACTTTAATGTTAGTCGCGTTGGGTTTTGCTCTAGCTTTGCTGGTGGCCTTGTTGTTTGGCCGCGCCTTGTGGAACATGGCCATGAAAATGGGTGCCAGGCGCAACGCCAACAACATCCCCGTCGAAATGCTTGAGCTTCAGGCAGACCGCGATCGTTTGCGCGCCGAACATGCCATGATGTCCAGAAAACTCGAACTGCGATTGGAAGACATTAAAGCCCGCATGACCGAGCAAATGGCTGAGGTTTCGCGCAATAGAAACCGCGTGCAGTCTTTGATCCAAAAACTTGAAGAGCGTGAATCAACGCTCAGCATTCGTGATCGTGAAGTCAGCGCACTCAGTTCTCAAATTGAGGTTCATAGGGCCGATTTGGATTCTTGTTCAATTGCGATCAACAGATTGACCCAAGAAAATAGCGATAAAGACATCGAAATCACCAAACTCGCCCAATCGGTTTCCCAACTCACGCTGAATCTACGTGAGAAGAGTGGCATGGTTGGTCGTCTCAGTGCAGAATTACAGACAAGCCTCGATATTAATAGGATCATGACGAGCACAAAGCCCGGCGCTGATGCTGGCGAAGATCGCGTGAAGCGCCGTATTGCTGAGCTCACATCAATATCAGCGCAAATGAGCGACCAGCAGAATAGCAATGTTCAAACTTTAAACACACCGCTTACCAAAGGAGCTAACTTCGACGCACCAAACCGTCAATCTATTCTCAATGAAAAAGTGGCTGACACTGAAGCGGAGTCAGCAGCTATGTCACTGGAGCTCAAAGCTCTTGATGCCATGCTCGATAAAAAACTTATAATACCACCACCTGGTTCCGAAGAAAATAAGTCTGGCACCAAAGCAAACATCATATCTTTGGCTCAACGGATCAGGGCTCTGCAGGGCGGCAAGGAATAGCAGACAAATATCGGCTATTGGCGCGGTTAGATATTACAGAAAACACAACCTAAAATATCTGTTTTCGTCAGAGTTTGCAGACGAACACAGAATTGTGCTCACGAAAATTGTCTTTTTCGAATTGGTTTAGACTGTCGACTTGAATGCGAGCCGCTTCACGCCTTCCAAATTGAAGTATTTGTTGATTTGAATCAGGTTGAAAATAAATTCGATCTGCACATTGCAACGCACGAATATCACGCAATGTGAGGCTTTCAATATCTTGAGTATTGATCACGTGAAGCGTTTTCGCCAAATGTTTTGACGCATTGTGAAACCCAAAAGCTTTTCCAAAATAGGCCCTCCAATAATTACGGCGGTTGCCGCTGGCACCTAGTCTTTCATTCACCCGTGCGCGGATGCGAGCGGCACGCTTTGCAAGGGACTGGACGTCGGCGGGCAGAGTTGCCTCTAATAAGCTGCGCACATGTTGCGCCAGAACGGGTGCTGCGCCGCTAGTTGAGATGCCGATGACCAATGGTGATTTGTTGACGATAGAGCCGAATTGGAATGTGCAATAAGCGGGTTTATCGATGATGTTAACAAGTGAAGTATATTTTTTAGCGGCGCTGAAGAACTCTGAGGCTTCATCTTCAACAATGTCGGCAACGATCAAAAAGGCCTGCGACAAATCTTGATTGCGCCAGCTGTCAATCGTTAGTGTGATGTTTTCGTCCGACCACATATTTGAAACAAACTGCAAAACTTCTGCACTCGGTTTTTCACAAATAAAATTTACCACAGCACCCGCTTTGGCAAGCAGTTCTGCCTTCCAGACAGCGGGGCCTTCACCACCTATTACGATGGCAGCTTTGCCGTGCAAATCTAAAAACACCGGCAACACAGAAAGCGGCTCAACCCGCTCAGAATTATTCTGCCGCAATGCGCGCGATTGCTGTTTCATTGATGATCCTTTGCACTTCGGGCCTGCAAGAGCCACAGCCCATGCCCGCATTGGTTTTTTCACAAATTGCGTTCAGCGATGTGACACCCAAATCATAAACCGCACGTTTGATTACGTTTCGACCTATGCCGTTACATGAACACACGGTAGAGCCATGATCGAGCGCCGCCGCGGCAGGTCTGCCGGCCAAAACATGTTGGGCCAAAACATCCGCACCAAGCTGTTGATTCAACCACGAGCGGCTGACGATAACAGGCTCACGCGAAGCGAAAAAGGCAAAGCCGAGTCTGCCTGTTTTAAATGCGACGCACCGGAACGATGTCCGTTCGGCAACGACCATGGTGGATAATTCGACTTCATAGTCAGGTAGAAGCGTCTTAACCCAGGCAAACCAATCATCGGGCAAAACTTCATCAGCACATTCAAATGCTGTGCCTTTTGCCAGAGGTGACGTGGCCCAATAACTCGTTTTGAAACTTGGCGCGTGTGTTGCTACACCACACCCATACCACGCCATCTGCTTCTTACTGAGGCTAACCTGTGCCGACTTCAAAGCAGGTTGACCGCTATAGGGATCAACGATCGATACAGTGTTGGCGTTGGCAAGACCGCTTGAAGCGAAAGCTGAATTCCAATGCATCGGTTGAAATACATTTCCTTCTGAGACAGCATCACTAATCAGAACGCGGGCGACAGATCTGCCGTTGCTTGATGTTATTTCCGCAAGTTCAGCCGGTTTCAGATTGAGTACTGACGCGTCACGTTGCGAAATCTCGACATAGGGCTCAGCACGGTGGCCAAAGAGTTTAGGCACAAGACCCGTTCTTGTCATCGTATGCCACTGATCGCGGATACGGCCGGTGTTCAATGTAAATTTGCCTCGTACATTTTCCGTTGGCCGACAGATTGTCGGCACGAAGCGCGCGCGACCATCTGGCGTTTGAAATTTTCCATCTGAAAATGGGCGAGAGCTGCCCCATTGCGCAGGCGAAAGCGCATCATAATCAACGTCATTCCATTTTTCTAAATTGAGTAAGCGCGCACCGCTATTTTCGATTTGGGTGAGCGCCACATGTTCTGCAAAAATTTCTGATGGATGCGCATATGTAAATCCCGTAAAGCCCATGGCTGTTGCCACATCTGAAATAATTTTCCAGTCAGCGCGTGCTTCCCCAGCAGGCCGCATAAAATCACGTTGCCTTGAAATTCGGCGTTCAGAATTTGTAACCGTTCCGTTTTTCTCGCCCCAACCTTGGGCAGGCAATAACACATTCGCAAATTGTGCTGTGTCGGTTTGCACCATAACCTCAGAAACGACCACAAAGTCGCAACGCTTTAAGGCGTCCGCGATACCCACCGAGTCAGGCATGCTGACAGCGGGGTTCGTGCCCATGATCCAAAGTGCTTTTATTTTACCATTGCCTACTGCTTCAAAAAGATCCACAGCTTTGAGGCCAGGTTTTTCGGCCATACACGGAGATGACCAAAATTTCTGCACGGCACTGCGATGGTCAGAATTCGCAATATCCATATGCGCGGCCAACATATTCGCCATGCCGCCCACTTCCCGCCCACCCATGGCATTGGGTTGACCGGTTATGGAAAATGGCCCTGCCCCCACCTTGCCAACGCGGCCTGTGAGCAAATGGCAATTGATGATGGCATTCACTTTGTCGGTACCCGTTGCCGATTGATTGACACCCATTGAAAAAGCAGTGACAGTTTTCGTGTGTTGAGCAAAGAGAACATAAAAAGCTTCAATATCGCTTTGAGTCAGACCTGTCGCTTCGGCCACTTTCTCAACCGTCCATTCAAGCGAAACCAAAAGTGCCTCGGTTAAACCGGATGTATGGGCAGTAACAAAGGCTGAATCTGTTGCTCCAGACAAATTGAGATGTTGGAGCAAGCCATTAAACAACGCCACGTCGCTTCCAGGCGCAATGGACAGAAAAAGATCAGCGCCCTCGGCAGTTGCTGTACGTCGTGGATCAATGACCACAAGCTTAGCGCCTCGCTTCTCACGCGCCGCCTGAAGCCGTTGAAACAAAATCGGATGACACCATGCGAGGTTTGATCCGACCAATACAACCAGATCAGACTCTTCCAAATCTTCGTAGTTACAAGGCACAACATCTGCGCCAAAAGCCCGCTTATGGCCCGCAACGGCAGAAGCCATGCAAAGTCTCGAATTGGTATCGATATTAGCTGAACCGATGAACCCTTTCATGAGTTTGTTGGCAACATAATAGTCTTCGGTGAGTAATTGGCCAGACACATAAAATGCCACGCTGTCCGGCCCATGGTCGTGAATGGCTTGAGAGAATTTTTCAGCGATCAAAGCTGTTGCATCTTGCCAACTTGATTGCGTGCCACCAATCAGCGGGTGCAACAAGCGGCCTTGTGTTACCAGTGTTTCAGCTAGGGTTAATCCTTTGGAACAGAGCTTGCCAAAATTGGCAGGGTGATCGGGATCGCCCTTGACCGAAACGCTTCCGTCTTCCTGTCGCGTCGCCAACACACCGCACCCCACACCACAATAAGGACATGTGGTTTTAGTCGTTGTCATGCAGCTTCTCTTTTGAGCGTGTCGGCGGACATATAAATGCGCTCATCATTAATCATCAATTTAACTTTACGGGCGCAGCCTTTATCCGGGTCTTTCACTTCGCCTGTATCCAATGCCACGATCCAGTTGTGCAGCGGGCACGTCACGGAATGGCCATTTACAATACCTTGGCTGAGCGGCCCACCTTTGTGCGGACATTTGTCCCACAACGCAAAAATCTTTCCGTCAAAAGCTTTAAAAACCGCAATATCGCCTCTGCCTGTGCTCACAATGCGCGAGCCACGAAACGGCACATCGCGCACAAGGCCTATATCAATCCAATCCGGATTCATCATCTCACTCCGCAGCAATACGTTTTGGGAAAGCCCGCATTGGCATGAATTCATGCGCTTCATGGCCCGATGCCCGTTGCCGCCATGGATCGATTTGTGCGAATTTTTGGCTAAATGCGAATTTTTCAAAATACGATTTGCGCTTGGCTAAATCATCAACGACGTTTTGCTTGACACTTTCAATGCCCACGCGTGCAGCCCATTTATATATACGTTCAAGATAATAGCCTTGCTCGCGGTAGAGCTGTGTGAGCGCGACAATCAATTCCAGTGCTTCGTCTTCTGTATTCACATGAGTGAGCAGTTGCGTGGCTTTGATGTCAAGACCAGCGGCCCCTGCAAAGTGAATATCATAACCTGAATCCACGCAGATCACGCCGATGTCTTTGCATGTGGCTTCAGCGCAATTACGTGGGCAACCTGAAACTGCCAACTTTACTTTCGCAGGTGTCCAAGACCCCCACATAAATTTTTCGAGCTTTATGCCAAGACCTGTGGAATCCTGCGTACCAAACCTGCACCAGTCTGTTCCCACGCAAGTTTTCACGGTGCGCAAACCTTTGGCATAGGCTGCACCAGACACCATACCTGCCGCATTGAGATCAGACCAAACGGCGGGCAAGTCTTCTTTCTTCACGCCCAGCAAATCAATGCGCTGACCGCCCGTAACCTTAACCGCAGGAATTTTAAATTTATCAGCCACATCTGCAATGGCCCGCAATTCATTTGCCGATGTCATGCCACCCCACATGCGGGGCACAACAGAATAAGTTCCATCCTTCTGAATATTGGCATGCACGCGCTCGTTTATGAAACGCGATTGATTATCATCCACATATTCACCAGGCCACGTTGCCAACATGTAGTAATTCAATGCAGGTCGGCATTTGGCACAGCCGCAGCTCGTCTTCCATTCCAACGTCTGCATCAATTCTTGAATATTTTTTAAACCGTCAGCCACGATCAAGCGGCGCACTTCACCATGGCCCAGATCTGTGCAGGGACACATAGGTTGAATTGCATTTGGCTGATATTTTTCGCCGAGTGAAATGACCAGAAGTTTTTCAACCAACCCCGTGCATGAACCGCACGAGGCCGAGGCTTTGGTGTGAACCCGCACTTCGTCAATTGAAGTCAGGCCTTTGGCCGAAATTGCATCTGTGATTTTGCTTTTGCAAATGCCGTTGCAGCCGCAGATTTCTGCGTCAGGCGGTAAGGCTGCAACGGCCGCCGTAGGGTCCAGGGGGGTTCCTCCTGCATAGGCTTGGCCGAAGATCAGCATTTCACGCTGCTCGGAAATATCCTCACCCTTCTTAAGTTTGTCGAAGAACCACGGCCCATCACTGGTGTCGCCATACATGACGATGCCAATGATCTTGTTGTCTTTGATTACCAAGCGTTTGTAAACACCGCGCGAAGCATCGCGCAGCACAATTTCCTCACGGTCTTGGGATTCTGCAAAATCACCCCCTGAATAAAGATCAATGCCGGTGACTTTGAGTTTGGTGGACATCACGGAGCCTGTATAGGCAGCATCTTGCCCTGCAAGTGTTTCGGCTATGGTTCGTGCCATTTCATAAAGTGGTGCAACAAGACCATAAATCCCTGTGCGATGTTCAACGCATTCGCCAAGTGCAAACACATCGGGATCAGATGTAATCAATTGATCATTGGCAAGAATGCCGCGGTTAACCTCAATGCCCGCATCTTTGGCCAGTGCGCAAGCAGGCCGAATGCCCACCGCCATCACCACCAATGAGGCTGGCAAAATCGTGCCATCATCAAGACGCACACCTTCAACTTTACCATCGCCTTCAATGGCATGGGTGTTGGCTTTGAGGCGCACCTTCATGCCGCGCTTTTCAATGGCTTGCTGCAACAAATGTGCGGCTGCAGGATCGAGCTGCCGCTCCATTAACGTTGGCATCAAATGCAGTATGGTCACATCCATCCCGCGCGCATGAAGTCCTGCTGCTGCTTCAAGGCCCAGCAAACCGCCTCCGATCACAACTGCACTGCCGCCCTGCTTTGCAGCGGCCAGCATTTTTTCGACATCATCAAGATCGCGGTAGGTCACAACTCCGGGTAAATCCTTGCCGGGTATTGGAATGATGAACGGTGATGAACCCGTGGCGATCACTAACTTATCGTAAGCGGCTGTGGTACCATCTTCAGCGGTAACTGTTTTTTCAGCGCGATCAATTTTTGCGATCTTTCTGCCCTTATGCAGCGTGACGGAATTTTGCGCATACCACTCATCGCCGTGTGTGATGATGTCTTCATAAGTCTTTTCTCCCGAAAGTACGGGAGACAGCATCAAGCGGTTATAATTTACCCGTGGTTCTGCGTTAAAAATTGTTACGTTATGCTGATCAGGTGCCAGTTCAAACAAATGCTCCAGCATCCGCCCCGGTGCCATACCATTGCCGATGATGACCAATTTAGTAGCCATTATGCGGCCTCCACAAATTTATGACGTTCGTATAAAAATTTCAAAACTGATTCGCGGCAGCGGATATATTCGGGCTGTGAAACAAGTTCGAGGCGCTTGCGCGGATAGGGCAAATTCACTTTCACAATTTCGCCAATTGTGGCGGCAGGGCCGTTAGTCAGCATCACAATGCGGTCAGACAGTAATACCGCTTCATCAACATCATGGGTGATCATCACAACGGTGTTTTGCAATGTCTGATGGATCTGCATAACTTGGTCTTGTAAATGCGCCCGCGTCAACGCATCAAGGGCACCGAATGGTTCATCAAGCAATAGAACCTTTGGTTCCATTGCTAATGCGCGCGCAATGCCCACACGCTGCTTCATACCACCAGAAATTTCACTCGGTCGCTTGTCTTTGGCATGTGCCATTTGCACCAGATCAAGCTTTTCCATGATACGAGCCTTGCGATTGCTCGCGGATTCTTTGGCCCAGACTTTATCAACTGCGAGTTTGACATTATCATAGACACTGAGCCACGGCAGCAGTGAATGGTTTTGAAACACCACCGCGCGGTCTGGCCCTGGCCCATTTACATGTTTGTCTTCAAGCAAAACCGTGCCGCCCGAAACAGGTGTTAGGCCTGCAATAAGATTAAGCATTGTGGATTTTCCGCAACCCGAATGACCAATCAAAGAAACATATTCGCCCCGTTCGACTGTAAGCGAAATGTCACGCAGCACCTCGGTTATTGAAGTGCCACGCTGAAAGCTTTTGCCCACATGATCAAGCGCAAGATAAGGTTTTTGCATGTTTTATCCTCAGTTCACTGTCATGCCATGGGTGACAATCGAGCCCACATAACTGACCAACTTATCAAGCACGAAGCCAACAATGCCGACATAAAACAGAGCCACTATGATGTCGCTGATATGTGATGAGTTCCACGCATCCCAGATGAAAAATCCGATGCCGGTTCCGCCGATCAACATTTCTGCCGCAACAATGGCGAGCCATGAAAGCCCAATGCCAATGCGCAAACCCGTAAAAATATAAGGTGCGGACGCTGGCACCATGATCTTTGAAAAATATTGCCAAGGGTTAAGCTGAATCACCCGCGCCACATTCCGGTAGTCATCAGGAATATTGCGAATGCCCGTGGCAGTGTTGATAATGATGGGCCATATCGCAGTGATGAAGATCACAAAGATAGCAGATGGTTGGCCGTCTTTAAATGCGGCAAGCGAAATTGGAAGCCATGCCAGCGGCGGAACGGTGCGCAAAATTTGAAACAGTGGGTCAAGGCCACGCATAAACAACTGCGACGCTCCAACCAAAGTGCCAAGCGCAATGCCAACAATTGCCGCTAAAGAGTAACCCAGCGCAACCCGCTTAAGCGAGGCAAAGACGTGCAAGCCCAAGCCTTTGTCAGTGCCGCCGTTATCAAAGAACGGGTGAAAAATAAGATCTTTGCTTTCTGCAAAAACCGTGATGGGCGGCGGCAGGCCTGAGGTCGGTGATGACGCAAAAATTTGCCACATCAACAAAGCAAATAGCATCACGAACAGCGGTGGCAAAAAAGCAGCACCCAGCTTTTTGAAGTTTGGCGTGAATTGCAGTCTCGCTTTTGCTGTCTTGGATGGCAGTACAAGAACATTCGATGGGGAACGAACTGGCAGAGGCATAGCCTCGACCAATTCGGATTTAAGTTTCAAAACGGCTTTGGCCATCAATTTTTCAAACCATGGCTTTTATTGAAAGGCTGTCGAGATAGTCTTTTGGCTTGGCGGGATCGAAGGTCTTGCCATCAAAAAATGTTTCGACACCGCGCGAATCTGAAGCTGGAACATCTGCGATGCTCATCGCTTTGGCAGTCGCGCGCCATATGTCTGCACCATTTACCTGTGTAATAAGTGCTGCAATATCAACATCGCTCTTCACCTTGCCCCAGCGCATATTTTCGGTAAGAAACCACGCGTCATGACTCTTGAACGGGAACGAAGCGGCATCGCGCCAAAACTTCATAGCATGCGGGCTCGCCTTAACCACTTTGCCGTTGCCATAATCAAACTCGCCTTTCAAGCGCCCGGCAATATCGTCTGGCTTGATGTTAAACCATTCGCGCTTGGACACAATTTGCGCCAATTCATCTTTGTTGGCGTCAGCATCGCACCATTGTTGAGCCTCCATCACCGCCATCAAAATGGCTTCGGTAGCTTTCGGGTTTTTCTCGACGAAGTCAGCCCGCAACGCCAATGACTTCTCCGGATGTTTGGACCAAAGCTCGCCGGTGGTGACAGCGCTGTAGCCCAAGCCCTGTGCTACAAGCTGTGCGTTCCACGGCTCGCCTACACAGAAAGCATCAACCGTACCCACCTTCATGTTGGCAACCATTTGCGGCGGCGGAACAATAATGGTTTCAACATCCTTGTTCGGGTCAATGCCGCCCGCAGCCAACCAATAGCGCATCCACAAATCATGCGTGCCCCCAGGAAACGTCACGGCGATTTTGGCAGCAGCACCAGCGGCCTTCTTTTTTGCAAATGCTTCTTTGAGTAGCGAGGCATCAAGCCCAACTTTTAAACCAGCATATTCCTTTGAAACTGAAATGCCTTGGCCATCGAGATTGAGGCGCGCCAATATTTTCATCGGCACGGGTTTGTTCTGCGTAATCGTACCCAAAGTCATCAAGTATGGCATCGGTGTTAGAATATGTGCGCCATCAATGCCATTACCCGCAGAACCCAGCACCAAATTATCGCGCGTGGCACCCCATGAGGCCTGCTTCAAAACTTCAACGCCATCCATGCCATATTTCGCAAATAGACCCTTTTCTTTTGCGATAATCAAAGGTGATGAATCCGTCAGCGCGATGAAGCCCAATTTTGCAGCATTCACTTCTGGCCCTGTTGCGGCCATCGCACCAGCAGGTAGAAGCGTGCGTGCGGCACCAAGCAGCGCCACAGTTGCAGCTGATTTCTTTAAAAACTTACGGCGGTTGTTGTTCATTAAAATCTCCTTGGGTCAAAAAAATAGCCGCCGACCGGATCAGAGTCGGGGGCGACCACTATCCTGTCGGCGGCATTGCCGAGCAAGCCTTTCGGCTGTCGCAGATTGTGTTGCATGCGACATGCCAATTAAAGATGAAATATTTAAAGCCTTATATTCAATGATTTAAGAAGTTTTTGCGAATTGAGCGTCAATCAATTGGCGCAAGAATTGGCATCATTCTGCCTAATCGTTGTGCAGTGCAGCATTGCTGCTTAATTTTTGGATATAGCCGCTAATGTCGTCGGGATCGAATGCGACGCCATCAAAAAAACCATCGGGCCCAAGCGCTAATGACCCAATTGTTGCGCGTACTGTGGTGGTTTTCAAAAATTCACCTTCAATTTTTGAACTACCACCGGGCAGAGGCACACCTAATGGATTGAGAGCCGCGCGGTAAATATCAGGTCTATAACTTTCAGCGGCAATTGTTTGACCTTCAGGCGAGTATTTTACCTGTCCCCAGCGCGACATTTGCGAATAGATCCAAAGCGCATGGCTGACCCAAGGGAAATTTGCAGCACGATCTGCAAAAACCAAAAAATCGTTTTGGTGTTGGTTGCGCAAAACATGACCGCGCAAACCTTTGAGCAGAATACTTTCGCTAACTCCAAGATACTTCGGCTCAGCCAATTGAGATGCAAGGTGCTCCGCATTTGCAAGATCGGCACACCAGAGCGCACTTTTATGAAGTGCAACGATGAGTTTGGCCAGCGTTTCAGGATTTTGCTCTGCCCAGTTACGCCGCATCCCTAAAACTTTTTCCGGACTCGAGCGCCAGATTGAAGCCTTTGTGGTGATCACTTCACCAAGTCCCAGCGCCACAGCTTGACTGTTCCATGGTTCACCCACGCAGAAACCATCAATCGCACCCGATGCCATCGCATCGCTCATCAGAGCCGGCGGCACAATCGTGATTGAAACATCAGTGTCTGGTCGGATGCCACAGGCCGCCAACCAATAGCGCAACTCATAAGCGTGAACTGAAAAGCCATGTACAACCGCAAGAACAAGTTTAGGAAGTCCGTGTGCCCGACGTGATTGTACAACGCGCCGCAAAGCAGCACCTGCTTTAACTGGATCACCCGATTGTTCACTCATCACTTCAAAAACTGCATTTGAAACTGTGATGGCATTGCCGCCCAGGCCCAAAGCGAATGGCGCAATCAATGGCACGTTGAGCGGCGACAGACCCAAATTCTGTGCAATTGGCATAGGGGCAATCATATGTGCCACATCAAATTGACCAACCGAAACTCGATCTCGAATACTTGCCCAAGATGTTTCTTTCAGCAACCTCAGTCCAAGGCCCTGCTCTTCCGCAAACCCCTGCTCATGCGCCATGACCAGAATAGCTGCGTCAAGCAAAGGCAGAAAGCCAACGTTAAGGTCGGTCATCTTGTAGCTCCATCAATCCTTGGGCAGTGATTAATGCATTGGCGATATCCGCCATCGTTTTACTCTGGGCCATTGCTGTCTTGCGAATACTCTCATAAGCATCTTCCTCAGATTGGCTCTGCGCTTTCATCAAAAACCGCTTCGCTTGATCAATGATTTTGCGATCATCCAAAGCAGATTTTGCTGCATCGCGCTCATCACGCATTTTTTCAAAAGCTTTGAAACGTATCATAGCTAGATCAAGAATTGGTTTGATCCGCTCTTTCTTGAGCCCATCCACTACATAAGCGGAAACCCCAGCTTCAATTGCATGAAACATAGATTGTTCGTCCGACTGATCCACAAACATCGCAATTGGTTTGCGAACAGTGCGCGATACAAAAAACATGTGCTCGAGAAGATCGCGATTGGCGTTACCAAGATCAATCACAATCACATCGGGTGCAATAAAATCTATCTGCTTCAAGATGCCTTTGGTTTCTTGTATGATCGCAACTTTGGTGTGGCCGGCCTCGCGCAGGCCCTGCTCAATCAGAGCAGCCCTGTCTGCGTTTTCATCAATGATCAATATTGAAAGGCTATAGTCCACCGCCCATGATGCCACGCATTTAAAATATTGCAATGCACCATTTTAAATCAATTTGAGATACTTGCACTTCGATCTGCCAGCAATCCCGCCAACTTGCCGCGCACCATGGGAACTGTGAGTAAAGTGCTGCCCACGGCCATAAGAACAAGGGTCGTAAAGGTTTCGCTGGAGATTATGGCTTTGCCTAACAGGATGTTGGCAAAAACGATCATAATCAAAGCCTTTGTTTGCAGCAACCAACCAATAACCAAAACCCCACCCTCTTTCCATTTCAAAAGACGGCCCGCTAAATATACACCTTGAATCTTGCCTACGACAGAAGCCACCAACAACAGAAGCGCAACCGCAAACCTGACCAATCAGCAACAAACCCGGCACCCGCAAGCCATATCAAGGCCACATACCAGCGATCATTATCGTTGAACCGCTTGAGCACACGTCGCAACACCAGGCTGACGGCGATAAAGCCAACGGTGAAAACAAGCTGCCTGCCAATGCGCTGCCAGTCCAATAAGATGCGGTCTTCAGCCACCACCAAATGCGGATCATCAATCGGCCCATCGTAACTATGGCCAACACGCCGCCAATCCTTATGGCGAATACCAAATTTTATGGTCGCTTCAGTTTCGCGCAAAAACTCAAATTCATTGATGCCAAAATAAGAGAGCATTTGGCGGAAAATCGCTGTCGTGCCCTCGCCCACACCAATGGTTGGTATCCAGGAAGACTCAATAACCGTTAATGTATCATTGCGTTTCAGCCGTTTGAGCGCGTCCTGCAGCATGAGGGCGCCAAGCCAGCCCGCCGTTCCACCACCAACAGTGACGAAGTGATTACTCATTCAGCAGCCCGGCGAGACCTCGATCCACGTGCAAATTCTGGCAACCAATCGCCATGGGCCGCCAACAAATCATCAGTCAAATCCCAGATCTGTTGTAAATCAAGCTCCGCTGCTGTGTGCGGATCCATCATGGCAGCATGATAAATATGTTCGCGGTTTTCAGTCACCAGTGCTTGCACGGTCAATTCCTGCACGTTGATATTCGTGCGTATCAAAGCAGTAAGCTGGGGCGGCAACGCACCAACAAAAGTGGGTTGAATGCCGCGGTCATCGACCAGACAAGGCACCTCAGCAGCGCAATCATTAGGTAGCGAAGTAATGCAACCATTGTTTCGTTGATTGCCATAAATCACAGATGGCTCACCCGTCCAAATTGAATTGACAATGGAAGAAGCATATTCGCGCGAAGGCTTAACAACAATTTTTTCAGCCGTGCGGTAGGCCTCGGCTTCCTTCGTCCACCGGGCAATTTGTTCAACACAACGCTTGGGGTATTCATCTAAGGGAATGCCAAACTTCTCAATCAAATCATCACGCCCTTCTTTAATGAAATAGGGTGTGTATTCAGCAAAATGTTCAGAGCTCTCAGTCACAAAAAACCCAAGACGCATCAACATTTCATAGCGTACTTTATTAGGGCAGCGCGGGTTCCATGTGGACGGTTTGGGAAAACGACCTTCCAAATAGCCTTGGCGCAAGACGGGATAGAGGTCCTTGTAAGAACCATCCTTTTGGCGGTGCTCAAACTGCGAATAGAACGACATATGATTGATGCCGGCCGCCTTATAACGGATTTCTGAAATTGGAATATCAAGATCATGAGCTAATTCTTCAGCCGTTCCTTGCACAGAATGGCACAGCCCCACTTGCTTGATTTTAGGATATTTCGCAGAAATCGCCCACGTGTTTATGGCCATCGGATTTACGTACTGAAGCAGTTGCGCATTGGGGCACAATTGCATCATATCTTCACAGATTTTCCACAAATGCGGCACCGTGCGAAGTCCACGCATAATGCCTCCAACACCCAGCGTGTCGGCAATGGTTTGGCGCAATTTATATTTCTTCGGCACCTCAAAGTCAGTCACCGTGCAGGGCTCATAGCCGCCGATTTGAAAAGCAACGACCACGAAATCGGCCTTATCCAAGGCGCGGCGCTGATCAGAATAGGTTTCCACTTTGGCACTCACCTCCAAAGTGGAGATAAGTTTGCGCACGACGACTTCAGACTCCGCCAACCGTTGGGCGTTAATATCCATCAAGGCAATTGTGGCCCCACTTGTGGCAGGGCGCTGCAAAATATCACCGATGATATTTTTACTAAATGTAGTTGAGCCAGCGCCAATAAATGTGATGCGGGGATTCATAGACATAGTTTTTTCCTCTTTCGTCAAGCAGCGATATCAAATGCCGCGCGCACAGGGCGCTTGGTATATTCAGTTTTAGGGTGGGTTAACACATCAGCCACAGGGCCTTGTTCAACAATCTGACCATTTTGCATCTCAATAACACGGCGATAAAGTGCGCACACAACTTTCAAATCATGCGAGATGAAAAGATAAGACAAGCCCAGCTCGCGCTGCAATTTGCGCAAGATCTCAATAATTTGTGCTTGCACAGAAAGATCAAGCGCTGATGTTGGTTCATCAAGCAAAATAAACTCAGGTTCCATGGCGATAGCCCGCGCAATCGCTAAGCGTTGGCGTCGGCCACCTGAAAACTCATGTGGAAACCGCGAAAGAATATCAGCAGGCATGCCTGCATCAATCAATGCCGTCTTCACGCGCTCCAGACGATCAGCATCGCTTGGTTCAATCTTGTTGACGATCAATCGCTCCTCAATGATTCGGCACGCACTCATGCGCGGATTCATAGATGAGAATGGATCTTGAAACACAATTTGCGTGCGGCTGCGAAACGGGCGCAACCCTGCCCGGTCAAGACCATCAATACGGGGCCCATCAAATCTAATCTCGACCTCTTGCGGGTTCAGCAAACGAATAAGCGCTTGGACAAAAGTGGTTTTGCCCGAACCGGATTCACCAACAATCGCAATTGTCTCACCCTTGCGCAGCGCGAAGTTTACATTCGTCATGGCCTTAACTTCTCCGCCCTCCACTTTGAACGTAACCGCCACATTGCGGGCTTCGAGAATGATGTCCGGTTTTTGGTTCACTAGATCAGCCTCAATACGGGTCAACCGCATCAAGCAAGCCATCGCCCAGCGCGTTAAAAGCAAAAACTGTCAACAAAACGAAGCCAACGGGTGACAATGTCCAAGGGTAAGACACCAGAACAGAGAAGTTACTGCAATCCTGCAACATCATGCCCCATGAAATGAGTGGTGGTTTCACAGCAAAGCCTGGGAAGGATTCAATCAAAACAATTTGCGGTATCCAGGTGGTGATTGAAACAATCACATGGCTGGCCACGTTGGGCAAAATGTGTCGCAGAATAATGCGTTGATCAGTTGCGCCCAATTAAGGGCCGCCATCACTACGACAACAAAAGATAGAAAAATTGAACTTGGTGCCGTCACAGGAATGAGCGCTGCAAGTGCCAGATAGAGAGGCAGCTGCGGCAATGCGAAGAAAACATCTTGAGCATTCAAAGTATCAATCAAGTTGCTCCGCATCATGCGCATATTGTAGGAAATTCCATTCAGCACACCGACCAGAATAATCGGCCTAGCATGCAAAATGAGATTCCAAAACTTGCCCAACGCCTTGGGCTGATTGCTCCAATAACTGGAATAGAAGCTGCCCAATTCCTGCACGCCCATTTTGAACGCTAGAATGTAGATAAGCACCAACGCAAAAAGAAACGTGGAAGGCGCTGCGCAATGACCTCTGAAATCGGGCGATTGAAAAAATGGTTGGTGCCAAAATCGCCATGCAAAATATCCCAAATACAGCGAAAATATTGCGTAATAAGAGGATCATTCAAACCATGATCAATGCGAAATTGTTCCACTGCTGCCTTAGCCACATCATTGCTAGCATGGCCCTGCGTACGGAGCATCTGACCGACATAGTCTGCGTAATCACCAGGTGCTGAGTGAATAATGACAAACGTAATAATTGTCATCACAAACAGAACCGGGATCGCCGAAAGAATGCGATATGCAAGAAAGCGGAGCATGAGGGCCCGTTTCGTTATTTCAACAAGCCTTCACCTCGAGCCGAGCCTGGATCAATTTGACTTTTGACGATTCCGTCAAAAGTCAAATTGATCTAAGCTATCTCAACTCCATTCAAGTTTGAAACGATGCTGTCAGAACTTTCCAATTGCATTGATGAAGAATCCTTGCTCGTCGGCTTCAATGCGGCTGAGATCATCTGAGAAGTGACCAAAATTATAGCCAATCCCCATTTTGAAATTGTCGCCAAAGTGGCGATACACAGCCGCAAGCGCACCAAAATCTGTACTTTGCGATGATGGCGACCATAACACCCTGCCCTCGACCAAAGCATCCCAGTTTTTGACAATATGCATGTCCAAGCGCGCAATGCCAAGATGAGCTGAACTGTCTTGCCACGCAGACCCCAGAGCACGATTCTTGGTGCTGCCAAAGCGGAAGCCATACTTACCACCGATCGTGAATATGTTGTTGAGATCATAGTTCGCATCAGCCGACAAAATGTTGCTCATTTGCGATGGGCCGTTAAGTGTGCCGCCAACACTAATTTGGTCGGCACCCGGCAGATCATAAACATAAGTATATTTGAACAACGCATTCAATCGGTCGTTCTCGACTGGGCGATACGCAAAGCCCAAACTACCTTCAACATATGCACCATCGCGCGTTGTTGTTGTCGCTTGCGAAACCACCGCATTCACATTGCCGATCATGCGCCAATCATCTGAAGTTTTAATGCCAAAGCCTGAGGACAACAAATATGAAGTCAGATCACGCGTATGATCTTGAGAATTCTCAAACCGTGCCTCGACCTTCGCATGGGCATCAAAACCAGATTCAGTATGATAGCCAACATTACCTGAAAAGGCTTTGCGGTCAAAGTCGCTGTTTTTCAGACCAGTCGTAGTATTGATCGTTTCATCCCAAATTGTTCCAATTTCAATTCCGCCACCCAATGTCCATTCTGGTGCTGGCGTATATTTCACACCATAGGTTTGAGTAAGTGAACGACGTGGACCAAAGGGATTGGTATGATCTTCGGCAAAGACCGAGAGTTCTTGGCTATAGGCATGATGTGCGCCAAGCACAAAACTGCCTGAACCATCATTGCTGATAAAGCGGGTTAAATCGCCCGACAAATCCTGCGTAGGGTCCAGCGAATATCCAAAATAATAACGATCATCAGCCGTTGGTTTATAGTTCAGCAAAGCCTTGGCGCCAATTCCACCATCACCGATAGAGGCCTCGCCTGAAAGATCAACTTTTTCTGCCAACTTGCTATCAAAGCCCACGCCGACACGATTGTTAGTTTTGCGGTTTCCGGTACGCGAAACTGTGCCTTGGCCAAAAATATAGGCTTGGCTGTCTTCGTCTTGGCGGTAGGCTAATTTTGCGCCTACATCCGTGCGGCTACCATTTTCGATGCCCAGCGGAACTTCATGCAGCGATTGTTTGACGCCGGGTTCAATTGACCAATGTTGATCGAGATTGAATTTTGCTTGTGCGTTCACCACGTTTTCATGGCGGCCATCAGCCGTGTAATGATCATCAACTGATGCTTCGCCACTCAGATTGCCACTGATGACAATGCTGCCCCTCAAGCCCCAATTTGTCTCATCCTGGGTTGCTTGTTTGCTCAATGACGCAAAGCCTTTTTCGGCTCGATTGAAATAAGCATCCAAATCGCCTTTGGTTGCGTCGTCTAAAAAATCTTCTAACGCCGCATGGCCATGCACACGGTATGCCTTCGCAGTCACACCAGCCAAACCTGCCGTTGGATTGTCAGAAATCGTCAAGCCGCCGTCTGCTGTTGTTGAATTGCCAAAGCCCGGGCCCGATGATTGCGCCACTTCGGCCTCAACATAGGTGCGATCAGATTTCCGCACTGAAACATCTGCGCCATAAAGTGTCTGGTCAGCACCGCCGGTTTTTTCACTTTCTGCCGTTACACCAACACGCACATGATCGCCAATCCACTGTTGCCCGCGGCCACCAAAGGCATAGCCATCCACATTACCAGCAACGGGTGTGAATTCATAATTGGCAATCAGATATACTTCTCTGCCGCCGCTCGTGCCATTGTGGATGACATCCGTTCCTGCCACAGAAGACCCCAATGGATTTTTGAGAATGACCACACCTTGAATGTAGTCAATCTCATAATCGGCACCATAGCGTAATGGTGTTCTCGATGTGACATTACCGGTCACTGCGTCGCGCAATTCAACCGAAAGAGTCTCTGAACCAATTGTCAGATCTTGATGTTTGAGGAAATAGGCCGATCCCCCTGTTCCTCTGATGATCTCATGTTGCGGCAAGGTGCCGGGCTGGGCCGCATAGACTGTCGCTTCGGTTTTTCGTGCGCCAAATGGTGTTGCTTCAGGAGATTTATAAACTCCGCTTGCACCATAAAGCGCCCTTTCATTGCGCAGGAATTCTGTGCCGGTGATTTGGGTTTTAAAATTACCCCACATCACATGGCTGTCATCTTTCTGCAAACGTACAAAAAATTTGCCGCGTGTTGGAGCATCTTCGACACTCGTCGAGTCATCACCATAGACCGGATAATAATCATTTGGATTGATGCGCTTTAAAAACTCTTTCGGATTTTTGCCGTCAAGGCCCACAAACATTTTATCCAAGCTCGACTCGCCCGTATCGCCTGCTGCCGTGAGCAAGAATTTACCTTTGATTTTACCCTTTACATAAAAAGCCAATCGCCCCTTGGTATAAATATTATTGAATTCACCGGGCTTAACTTGTTGGATGTTTGGTGAGCCAGTTCTGCTGCCTACCGTCAAATCGGCTTGACCAACATAGAACCACTCGCTTGCTGGAATATTTATCTCGCGGTCAAAATGCAGGCCTTTCCCACGCGGTTGATCGAGGACTGACACATCAACATTGTGAACGCCTTGCGGCAAAATTCGCTGCACCACAAATGCGTTCTCATTATCTACCGGCACAGGAGCGCCAAGAACAGTTACAAAATGACCAGCCGGAACATGGCTGCCATAAATAGTCACAGCCCCGCCATCAACGGGAATATTACGAAATGCGGTGCGATCATCGGAATAACCGGGTGCCACAGAAGCATCTTGCGGCGCATGGGCATCAAAATGATTTTTCGTACGGGTAAGCGCCAGTGGCTTAGTTTCATCATAGCGCCCCGCTTCGTCATAAACACGAAGCACATAGGTAAACTTGCCGTCACCACCATTTGGCATGACCCATGTTGCTGCACCAAACCCTGCAGTAGGCACCGTAAAGGCTGGGCGCGACTCTGGTGATTGGTCAGCATCAAAAATTCTGATTTCTGATTTAACAATCCAATCCGGATAGTTATTGCTGGCAAGGAAGTTCACTTGTTCCCGCGCCTGATAAGTCAGGCGCACGGGGAAAGTTGAAACATTCAAAATGGGTTTTACGTCAAGCCCGTCAAACTTCACCTGAATGTCAACGCTGTCCAGGCCAATGTCCGTGCGGCGCTGTTTATTGGCAGGCGCTTTAGTGCCAGCAACATGTTGGCCGTCTACACTGATCGAGAACATAGCTCCTCCAGTGTTTGGAACAGACTCTGTTTCAGTGTTGGCACCGATGGGAAGTTTGCCAGTGGCTGAATTGTCTAGATCTTTGCCACGTATGTCAGTTTTGCAGGCTTCAACTTTGCAAAGCTTTTTTGCGTTCGCTTCAGAAATTGGCGCAAGCAACAATGCGCCCCCTGCAGCAGAAATCAACAGACTATGGCAGAGCATACGCCGGACACTCATGGAGACGATCATTGGTTTTCTCCTTTTGCATCAACACTTTTTGTTTCGATTGGCAACTCGTAACGGCCTTCCACTTTGTTCCACAATTTAAAAATGAGACTTGAAACTGCACTCAAGCGCTTGGCGGCCAAAGCTGTTGGTTCAGCCCCTGTATGATAAGTCATGCGCAATGTTGAAGGTTGCTCGGCAAGCTTGTTGATTAATGCACCAAGGCCTGGCTGCCACTGTGGCAACAACTCGGTCGAACCGGGCTTGAAGACTTTGCCATTGAGGTCAAGTTCAACCAGATGCGCAATCGAAGCACCGAAGTTCAGCTTGGTCATCTTGCCAGCCGTCAAGCGCACATCACGTGGGTTTTCTGTGGTCAGGCGGTAGCCAGTTGGCAAGGTGCGTGTATCCAACTTCATCACGAAGTTTGAACCAATGGTGTGATCTGGCATATCAGCGCACGCCACATGGAAGCGACCAAATTTGTCGGTAGTCACTAATACGCCTTTGACGGTGGCAATCCGAACACCAGGCAAACCTTTTTCGCCATCGTCTTGATAACCATTGCGATTAGCATCCTCGAACACGCGTCCAATAATTTCACCACAATCAAACACGGCATCTGCAACCACAGTCACCGTGGCGCGCGCATTTGAAACCAGATTGCCAGTGAAAAAGTTTAGCAATTGGGCTTTGTTGGTGGCAGGGCCAGGTTGAACCGCGGCATTGGCAATCAATGTGAGTTCAACTTTCAGTGCACCACCTGTTGCAGTGACGTTCGTGAAGGTCAGCTGGTTGCCGCTGATGCTCGGCGCTGCAGCAACGCCATTGACCAATGCGGAACCGGGCACATAGTCAAAGCCTGGTGGAATAATATCAACCACGTTAGCCTTAGTGAAATTCATGGCGGTGGCTTGGATCACATAGGGCACGCGCTCACCACGGTGCACTTCAGATTTTAGTGCAGTCTTGGTGAAGTTAGCCGTCCCAGCCAGAATTGGATCCAGCGGAATGTGGTTGTTGATAACATTCGGGCTGCCAAATTGAAGCAAGAATGCAAGGTAGTATGGTGTTGGTGAAGCAACTGGCGGAGCCGTTGGGCTTGGTGACACAAGGCAAGCAGCTGGCGCAACGGCACAGACATTTGCATTGAGTGGTGAACCCTGTGGCGCAATGTTTGTTGATGGCGCTGGCAGATAGTTTGCAGGGCTTACGATGGCGATGCGGTATTCTGTTTGTCCAAGTGGACATGCTGGATCGGCACCCACAACAATATCGAAGCGATAACGGCCATTGGCAATAGTGGTTTGATTTTGTTGACCAGGCAGCAAGCAGGCTGCTGACAAAGGCGTTCCGGCCGCTGTCGTCATCGTAACCAAAGCACCAGCTACAGGAGCACCCGTTACTGAATCATAGATCACACCGCTTGGATCAATCGGTTGATTTTGATTCGTAAGAACTGTTGAATTAGTGAAGTTTAATCCGGTGATTGCACCGACAGTGATGTTGGTTGCTGGGTCAATGAATAAAACTTGATAACCACTATTCGGTGGGAAACCGAAGATGCTATAAGTGCCATCAATGCCACTGATCGTTGAATCGACCACCACACCATTGCGGACGAGTTGGACGACATAGCCCGAAAGTGGAGCTTCGCCAGCGCTCAGTGCACCATCACCATTGGTGTCGAAGAATACAGTACCGGATATTGCAGGCACAGTTTTCTTGACCTTGATCGACACTGTCGCAACTTTGCAATTGGTTGGATTGATCGTTTCGCAGATTTGATAATCGAATGTGTAAGTACCAGTCGGCATATATTGCGCAAGATCAACTGAACCATCAGGGTTCAAAGTCACACCTGCTGGCAATGCGCCCACTGGTGTCAGGATGACAGTAGCAGGCGTTACAACAACACCATTCAATGTGTCATTTGCCAACACATTGACAGCACCGATAATCGGATTCTTTGTGTCGAACACTGTTGCAGGGTTGTCATTCGAAGCGACGATTGGAGGCGGAACAACCGTCACGCTTATTGTTGCGATCTTGCAATTGGTCGGATTGATCTTTTCGCAGATTTGATAATCGAAGCTGTATAATCCAGCAGGTGTGCCGGAGTTCACATCAACTGAGCCGGTGGCTGGATTGAAGGTGAGTTGTGCCGGAACGGTTGAGCCTACGGCCACTGAGACAATGGCGTTGGCAGGCGATGCGGGGTTGCCGTTGATTGTATCAGCAATAAATGCATTCGTTACTGCAAGTGCACCTGTGGCTCCATTGATACCCGTGGCCGTGTCATTGGTGGCCAGAAGTGGCGATGCAATCGTGGTCACTGAGACCGTAGCAATCTTACAATTGGTCGGGTTCAGGGCTTCACAGATTTGGTAGTCGAATGTGTGGGTTCCTGCTGGTGTGTTCGGCAGAACATCAACCGCACCCGTGGCTGGGGTAAAGACCAGCTGTGGCGGTACTGATGACATGGGCGCAACAGACAGGAT
>JAYTUV010000023.1:0-2603 GCA_043744395.1 Aestuariivirga sp. | reverse complement strand
TACAATCATTGAAACGTCAAATCCATGCAGTGAAAGGCCACGGCGAAATTGCCATACGTGGTCATAATCTCAAACTTGGTCGCGGTGGCATTCGCGAGATTGAATTTTTCGTGCAAACCCAGCAACTCATCGCAGGCGGGCGTAACTTGAAACTTCGGGGCAGGTCAACGCTTGAAATGTTGGATGCTTTGGCCGAAGCCAAATGGATTGAACCGCAAACAGCAGTCGAAATGAAAACGGCATATTGCTTTTTGCGAACCCTCGAACACCGCACACAAATGGTTGACGATCAACAAACCCATATCGTGCCGATGGAGCAAGTGGTCTTTGAAAACTATGCGCGCTTTAGTGGTTTTGAAAACGGTGATGCGCTTTCGGTTGAATTGCGCAAAACATTAGAAACTGTGCAACGCCATTACGCCGCCTTGTTTGAAGATGCTGGCGCACTTGCAAACGAAACGGGAAGCTTGGTCTTTACCGGCGGTGAAGATGATCCTGCAACGATAGAAACCCTGCAACGCATGGGCTTTCTGCAAGCTTCCGAAGTTTCGGCCACAGTTCGGGGATGGCATTTTGGCCGCTATCCAGCAACGCGAACGGCACGTGCACGAGAAATTTTAACAGAGATTATGCCGTTGCTTTTGAAAGCACTTTCGCAACGTGGTGACCCTGACCAGGCCTTCCTTGCTTTTGATGAACTCCTGAAGGGCTTGCCCGCTGGTGTGCAACTTTTTTCGATGTTGAAAGCCAATCCAAATTTGCTTGAACTCATTGCCCAAATATTGGGCCAAGCGCCGCGCATGGCTGCACAACTTAAACGCCAACCCAGAACACTGGAGGCCGTGGCTGGGGCGGATGCTTTCAAGGCACTGCCGACACCATACGAATTGGCCAATGAATTTATAATGACCATTCCACTTACAACGCCGCGTGACGAAGCAATGGACGGTGTGCGGGTGTTGGTGCGTGAAAACCAATTTCGTGTTGGTCTGCGACTGCTGGCAGAAACAATAGCCGCCGAAGAAGCTAGTGAAGGCTATTCAACCATCGCCGACCAAGCGATTACAACGCTGTTAAGTGCGACTGCGCAGGATATACGCCTGAGCCACGGCGATATCAGAGGCGGTCAATGCGCTGTGGTAGCGCTTGGTAAGCTGGGCGGCCGCGAGATGACGGCTGGCTCTGACCTCGACCTGATGTTGATTTATGATCACCACGAAAACGCAGAGCAATCCGATGGCGCAAAACCACTTAGCCCTAATCAATATTACGCAAGGCTGACCCAGCGCCTCATCGCTGCATTATCAGCGCCGACTGCTGAAGGAACGCTTTATGAAGTAGATTTGCGATTGCGCCCATCTGGCAGCAAAGGCCCGGTGGCTGTCAGTTTTTCGAGCTTTGAAACTTATCAAGTTGAAGAGGCTTGGACCTGGGAGAAGCTGGCATTAACCCGGGCTCGGGTGGTTGCAGGGGATGATGAACTCAATTTAAAACTCAGCGCGTCAATTCAAAAGGTGCTGGCTGAACCACGCGACACTGCGAAAACCAAAAAAGATGTCTGCGACATGCGGAACTTGATGTTGAATGAACAAGCGATCTTGGGGCCTTGGGACATTAAGCGCGCAAAAGGCGGATTGGTCGAAATTGAATTCATCGCGCAGTATCTGCAACTCGTTGCCAGCGATACCAAAACTCTGAGTACCAATACGGCGCAAGCGCTTTTATGCCTTGCCCAAAACAATCATTTATCAGCAAATCAGGCCGCCCAATTATTGACAGCCTGTAAGCTCTATCAACGTTTAACCCAAATTTTGCGCCTATGTGTTGCAGAGCAATACAGCCCACAATCAAGCTCGAAAAGTTTAAACGAAGCTGTCGCACGCGCCGCCGAAATGCCAGATATTTTGGCGACAGAGCAACTGTTGATTACCACCCAAGCTCAAGTTTCAGCTATTTTTGAAACCATTATTGGCCGCTGAATTGTGTAAGCGACGGAAAATCATAAATGCAGCGTCTTATGTATGAAGTGGGCAAAGGCGATACACATTGGACGCAGGATTAATGGCAGCTAGGCAAGCATTGCCCAAAACCATAGATTGGCAAAACGCCTCAGACTCTGCGTTGCTTGCAGCCTCAGCAGAGGGCAACCAGCAAGCGTTTGCAGTCATCGTGGCTCGATATCATGCTCAGGTTTACCGCGTGGCTTGGCGGCTGAATGGCGGCCATGTGGACACAGATGACGTTGCGCAGGAGACGTTTTTAAAACTATGGAATAATCCAGCACAGTTGCGCGAAGCTGGAGCATTGAAAGGTTGGCTGATGCGTGTGGCCTCAAATTTGGTGATGGATCGTTATCGGCAAAAGCCAATGATGGAGCTTGACCATGCGATTGAAGTTGCGGATCCAGCAATATCTGCGCCGGCCCTGATCGACCAATCCTACATCTCGAAGATTATTGACGCGGCTATCGCCAGCCTGCCTCACCGACAGAAGCTTGCACTGGTCTTAGTTCATTTTGAGCACATGACCAACATTGCTGCCGCCGCTGCCATGGAAATCAGTGTGGATGCTTTGGAGTCTTTGTTGGCGCGAGCAAGGAGAAG
>JAYTUV010000022.1:0-10227 GCA_043744395.1 Aestuariivirga sp. | reverse complement strand
ATAGTTCAGTTTTTTGAAACGTCATTCCGGCGAAAGCCGGAATCCAGTGGCCACAAGCACAAATGTCAAACATATAGACTGTTGATAGTCTGGATCCCGACTTTCGTCGGGATGACGGTGTTTCATAGTCAGCGTTTATTAATTCACCGCATCCACCAAACCAGATTGGCAGCCCGTATCCGTGGTCTCCGAAGCGGCAATCAATTCAGCCAAGCTCTTCCCCGAAGGGATATCACCCTTCAAACCAATGGTCAGCTCCGAGAAGCGCCCCGCTTTATCGCAAGATACGCGCACGCGTTCGCCTGCACCCGCACCAAAAGCCTCATCAAACTTGGCGCGCAGATCAGACATCAGAATTTTTTTGCCAATGTTAGCTGCCATAAATGTCTGAACTGCTGAACCATTGACTTCATTTGCCAATCGAACAGCATCTTTGAAATATTGTTCAGCATTACCTGCCGGATAGCATGTGCCGTGCTTTATGTATTCATGGCGCTGTAAAACTGATTGCGTTCCGGGCATAACCTTATCGAGCGCTGCTTTGGTTGCTGGTGTCAGCTGCGGCTCTGGCAATTGCTCCCATTGATGTTGATCATCAAGCGCAGCCATGGCGCGATCAACACCGCAGAACACATTGGCGCGTGGCTGCGGCCAAAGCCCATGCAGCGAGAAATGCGTAGCTTCATAGGAAGCGGCGGTTTGATTTTTGCACTCGGCTTTGCCTTTCATGGCTTCGCAAAATGCAGGTTCCCAACTTAGCGCGAGCACATAAAACGGAATGCCATCTTTTGGGCCCTTTGGCTTTTTCTTCGGCTTCACGGTGCCCATATTTGTGTTCACCGCAGCCCCGCCACCCGAGGGCGCGGTGGCAGCCTGCGCACCATCAGCTGAACCGCAATCAATCGCCACCCAACGCTGCGCCGGATTTGCACTCGGCACATTCAACCAATAATGCGTAGCCTGGTCTTTGTTTTTGCCAAGCAGCGCATATGATTTTCCAACTTCAATCGCGGTGTTATCAGGGTTGGTACCCTTTTTGATGGACACGACAGCAGGGCAAGCTTTGGAGGCAACAAACTGCCCATCCATTTTCACTTGGGCAAAAGCGGTAGATGCAAGCAACGCAAGGGCGGCAACTGCAATGTTCAATATCGATTTCATATTCCAACCTCTTAACATCGTCATTCCCGCGCAGGCGGGAATCCAACTTGAAACAAGTCACTCGTTTGAAAATAAGTTGGTTTCCCGCCTGCGCGGGAATGACAGAATATTGGTCTGATACCTGTTTCTTACGCCAGCCGCCAATGACAAAGTTTCAATAGGATTTATCTTTTTAGAAGCTCGACAAATCGTAAAAAATAGGATAAATCCTATTGATGGACAATTCAGCAAGCACTTTCCTGACCGAAATCGAAACTTTTCTCACAAGATCAGCCGTCGATCCGACGGCACTTGGCAAAAATGCGCTGGGTGACCCCTCTTTCGTGTTTGACCTGCGCAAAGGCCGCTCGCCCTCCACTCGCACCATTGATAAAATTCGCAGCTGGATTTCAGCCCAAGGAACATCGGAAATGCCCAAGCCCATGATCCAAGCCCATAAGCTGACCCACCTCGAAAAGCTCGAAGCTGAGTCCATCCACATCATCCGCGAAGTGGCCGCCGAATGCGAAAAACCGGTTATGCTGTATTCCGTGGGCAAGGATTCCGCTGTCATGTTGCATCTGGCCATGAAGGCGTTTTACCCTGCCAAGCCGCCCTTTCCTTTGATGCATGTCGACACCCGCTGGAAATTCCGCGATATGATTTCAATGCGCGATGAAACAGCAAAGCGTTTGGGCCTTGACCTTATTGTACACATCAACCCCGAAGGTGTGGCCAAAGATGTGAATCCCTTCACCCATGGCTCAGCACTTCATACGCAGATCATGAAGACCGAAGGCCTGAAACAGGCACTCGATAAATATGGCTTTGACGCCGCCTTTGGTGGCGCACGCCGCGACGAAGAAAAATCCCGCGCCAAGGAACGCATTTTTTCATTCCGCGATACCCGCCATCGCTGGGACCCCAAACAACAACGTCCCGAATTATGGAACACTTATAATGCACGCAAAAACAAGGGCGAATCCATCCGCGTGTTTCCGCTATCCAACTGGACCGAGCTCGACATCTGGCAATATATCCACCGCGAGAACATTCCAATCGTGCCCTTATACTTTGCCGCCGAACGCCCCGTGGTTGAGCGTGATGGTCAGTTGATCATGGTTGACGATGGCCGCATGAAAATGTTGCCGGGCGAAACCCCGATGATGAAGAAAATTCGCTTCCGCACGCTTGGTTGCTATCCATTGACAGGTGCCATCGAGTCAAACGCCACAACACTTCTGGACATTATTGAAGAAATGCTGGTCGCCACCTCGTCGGAGCGTCAAGGCCGTGTGATTGATAAAGATCAGTCGGCCTCGATGGAAAAGAAAAAGCAAGAGGGGTATTTCTAATGACGCGCTTTGTTGAATATCAAGGTGGCGATGTGAATGCCTATCTCGCTGAACAAGAAAACAAAGACCTGCTGCGCTTCATCACCTGTGGTTCGGTTGATGACGGCAAATCTACATTGATCGGCCGTTTGCTCTACGAATCTAAAATGCTGTTTGAAGATCAGCTTTCAGCGCTGGAGGCTGACTCGAAAAAGCTTGGAACCCAAGGCGGCAATCTCGATTTTGCATTGCTGGTGGACGGCCTTGCCGCCGAACGCGAACAGGGCATAACCATCGACGTGGCTTATAGGGCCTTCGCCACATCAAAACGTAAATTCATCGTGGCTGATACACCGGGCCATGAACAATATACGAGAAACATGGCCACAGGCGCATCGACAGCCGAACTCGCCATCATCTTGATCGACGCCCGCAAAGGCGTTCTCACCCAAACGCGTCGCCACACTTTTATTGCCACTTTGCTGGGCATCAAAAACTTGGTGGTGTGTATCAACAAAATGGATTTGGTGAATTACTCACGCGAGACTTTCACCAAGATCGAAGAAGACTACCGCGCCTTTGCCAAAGAATTGGGCGCTGAAAATATTACCTGTATTCCAGCTTCCGCCTTAGTGGGCGATAACATCATTGACCGCTCAGCCAACATGCCGTGGTATCAAGGCGCAACATTGATGGGCCATTTGGAAACAGTTCCCGTTGGTGACGATCAATCTGCAAAACCATTCCGAATGCCCGTGCAATGGGTCAACCGCCCCAACCAAAATTTCCGTGGCTTTGCGGGAACCATTGCATCGGGCACATTGAAGCCCGGCGATGCTATTAAAGTTTTACCTTCAGGCAAGACCAGCAAAGTTGCGCGCATCGTGACCCAAGATGGTGATCTTTTTGAAGCCGTCACCGATCAAGCTGTCACCATTACGTTGGCCGATGAAGTTGATGTGAGCCGTGGCGATGTGCTCTGTGCCGCACAAGCACCTGTTGAAGTCTCTGATCAATTTGAAGTCGAAGTGCTTTGGATGGGCGACGAAGCCATGCTTCCCGGCCGACCCTACATCATCAAGGCTGGTACCAAAACACTGCCCGGCACGTTGGATAAAATCAAACATAAGATCAACGTCAACACGCTGGAAAAAACCGCCACCGAAACATTAGCGCTGAATGAAATTGGCGTGTGTAATTTAGAGCTTGATAGTGCGTTGGCATTCGCACCCTATAAAGAAAATCGCGCACTCGGTTCCTTCATAATCATTGACCGTTTCACCAACAATACGATCGGCATGGGGCTGATAAAATACGCGCTGCGCCGCGCTGCCAATATTCATTGGCAAGCGATGGATGTGAACAAATCATCCCGCGCCAAGCTGATCAAACAAAAGCCAACTGTGCTGTGGTTTACGGGACTTTCAGGCGCGGGCAAATCCACCATCGCCAATCTGGTTGAAAAGAAATTGCACGCGCAGGGTCATCTTACCTATTTGCTCGACGGCGATAACGTGCGCCATGGCCTGAACCGCGACTTAGGCTTCACGGATCAAGACCGCGTTGAAAACATCCGCCGCGTGGCCGAGGTGGCGAAGCTGATGACCGACGCAGGGTTAATATCCCTCGTTTCTTTTATTTCTCCTTTCCGCTCAGAGCGCTTGATGGCGCGCGAAGCTGTGGCCAAAGATGAGTTCGTGGAAGTCCACATCGATACTTCTTTGAACGAAGCCGAGAAGCGTGATGTTAAAGGCCTTTATGCTAAAGCCCGCCGAGGTGAATTAAAAAACTTTACTGGCATTTCCTCGCCCTATGAAGCTCCGACAAATCCAGAGTTGCGGATTGATACAGCAGCAATGAACGCTGAAGAAGCTGCGAGTGAAATTGTTAAGTTCTTGGAACGCAAGGGGAGATTGGCGGCGAGTTAATTTAGAAGTCCGCTCACAAATCCATCATACGCCCCACTCTCGATCTGCGAGGCAACAGCTTCTATCTCATCGCTAAACCCACGGTCGTCAGGGCGCGGATGGGCGACCTTGCGCACCAACCCATGTGCTTTCTCTAATATCGGTGATGACTTGAGTGGAAGACGAAAATCAATCCCCTCCACTGCCGCCATCATCTCAATCGCCACAATGCGCGCCAGATTTGCATTCATCAAAATTAACCGCCGTGCCCCATGCGTGGCCATGGAAACATGGTCTTCCTGATTGGCCGATGTGGGCGCTGAATCAATTGATGCGGGATGTGCAAGTTGTTTATTTTCACTCATCAATGCCGCCGTCGTGCATTGCGGAATCATGAAGCCAGAATTGAGGCCAGGATTCCGGATTAAAAACGGTGGCAACAGCGATATGGTTGAATCAATCAGAGCCGCCATGCGGCGCTCCGAAAGCGAACCCACTTCGGCAACAGCAATTGCGATAATATCAGCAGCGAAGGCCACCGGCTCCGCGTGAAAATTACCACCTGATAGCACAGCGCCATCTTCAGCAAACACCAATGGATTATCCGAAACACCGTTGGCCTCCACCAACAACATGCGCATCGCCTGCGCCAGCATGTCCAAACATGCGCCCATGACTTGCGGCTGACAACGGAATGAATAAGGATCTTGCACGCGGTCGTCATCTTTCAAATGCGACTTGCGAATTTCGCTGCCCGCCATCAATCGGCGGTAGTGCGACGCCGCCAAGACCTGCCCTGCATGTGGGCGCAGCGCATGAATGCGCGGATCAAATGGCGTATCGGAACCCATAATCGCATCAAGCGACAATGCACCAGCTAATATAGCAGCAGCCATATTGCGTTCTGCATTCACCAATCCCAGCAAAGCCAGTGCGGTCGAAACCTGTGTGCCATTGAGCAGCGCCAAACCTTCCTTCGGCCCCAGTGTGAGGGCCGCAATTCCCGCAGTCTTCAAAGCCTCAACGCCAGAAACACGAGCGCCTTTAACAATCGCCTCGCCCTCACCAATCAACACCAAACTCATATGCGCAAGTGGAGCCAGATCACCCGACGCACCAACTGATCCTTGACCCGGAATAACTGGCAATATATCCACATTAATCAGCGCCACCAAAGTTTCCATCGTGGCCAGCGAAATGCCCGAAGCCCCTTGCGCCAATGAACGCAATTTCAACAGCATGATCAACCGAACGACATTATTTGGTAGTGCCGCACCCACACCTGCCGCATGGGAACGCACGATGTTGATTTGCAATTTTTGAAGATCAGCATTGGCAATGCGCGTCTTTGCCAATTTTCCAAAACCAGTGTTAATGCCATAAAGGGCTTCGCCTGACTGCAACAGTCGCTGCACCGTGGCCGCGCTTTTTTCAATCTTGCGCCGCGCTTCTTCTGTCAGCTCAACTTGAACTGGCCCCGCCAAAATCTGTTTGATCACTTCAAGATCGAAATGTTGTTCACCAATCTGAATTGTCATGCCAGTCTCGCTATGGTTTTTTTGAAATTATTTTTGATTGAAATTGCATTCACATGAGCGCCGTCTTTGACTTGAAGTTTCCCGCCTGCATAAACATCACGGACGCAGGCATTGCCGCCGGAAAATATCCAGGCATCTAATGCCGCATCTTCGATTCGACCGAGCAGCGCGTGGTGATCGTCATCCAGCACCACGAAATCAGCGCGCTTACCCACTTCGATTGCACCCATATTTTGTTGCAATGCCTGAGCCCCACCTTTGAGTGCGCGCTCAAACATGCTGCGCCCTGTCGATTGGCCTGCACCATCCGCCAGCACATTGCGCGTTTGATGTTTCAAGCGTTGCGAATATTCCAACATGCGCAACTCTTCTGATGGAGAGATGGTGATGTGGCTGTCTGAACCTATGCCAAATTTTCCACCCGCTTTGATAAATTCAACCGCTAGAAAAATCCCATCGCCCAAATTCGCTTCTGTCGTTGGGCACAGTCCCGCCACAGCACCCGTCGCCGCCAACGCGCGCGTCTCGTGATCTTGCATGTGTGTGGCATGAATGGCGCACCAAGTTTGATTTACATCAAAATGCGATAGTAAATATTCAACGGGTCGCTGCTTGCTCCACGCCAAACAGTCTTCTACTTCTTTGATCTGCTCGGCTACGTGAATGTGTACGGGTTGCCCTTGCGGCGTTGCTTCCAAGACCGCAATAAGCCCCGTTTTAGTCACGGCCCGTAAACTATGTGGCGCAACGCCCAATTGGTGATGGCCTTGGAGCTTGTCGTTGAGAATTTCATAAATATCTAAAAATCCATCGACATCATTGATGAAGCGGCGTTGGCCTGCATTCGGGGCAGCTCCACCAAACCCGCCATGCGAATAGATAACTGGCAACATAGTTGCGGCAATCCCAGTTGAAGCTGCTGCCGCCAGACAACGCAAACTCATTTCAGCGCGATTTCCATAAGGCGAACCATCAGGCTGATGGTGCAAATATTGAAATTCGCCAACGCTAGTAAAACCTGCGCACAACATTTCGGAATAGGCTTGCGCGGCTACGGCTTCCAAATCTTCCGGGCTTAGCTTCAAGGCAAACCCATACATCACCTCACGCCATGTCCAGAAACTATCAGCGTCTGGCCCCGCCCGCTCGGCAAAACCTTGCATCAAGCGTTGATGCGCATGGGAATGGAGATTAGCCATGCCCGGAACCGTGATGCCAGAAATTTGTTCGCCCTCTTTGGCGGAAGTTTCGATATTTGAGATCAGGCCATTGCCATCAATTGCAACACAAACATCCCGTGCCCACCCTGTGGGCAGCAACACAGAGTCAAATCTCAGCTTGCGTTGTTCCATGCATATCACTATACTGTATATACAACCTTATACAAGATGGATTCTGCATGATACTGCTGAAAAATCTCAATCTGGCGACGATGACAGACGGATATGGTCTGACGCAGAAAGCTGCGATTTTGATTGAAAATGGCCACATCAAATGGTTTGGACTAGAAACCGAAGCACCCTCTGGCCCCGCCATCAACTGTCACGGATCCCTCGTCACCCCCGGCCTGATCGACTGCCACACCCACCTTGTCTATGGCGGAAACCGCGCCAATGAGTTTGAACAACGCTTGAATGGTGCGGATTATGCTGCAATTGCGAAGGCAGGCGGCGGCATCATGTCAACGGTTCGCGCCACCCGTGCGGCCAGTGAAGAAGAGCTGCTGAAATGCGGATTGAAGCGACTCGACTCTTTGTTAGCCGAAGGTGTGACCACAGTTGAAGTCAAATCTGGTTATGGATTGGATGTAGAGACTGAGGTGAGAATGCTTCGTGTCGCGCGAAAACTCAGCAAGCAGCGATCCGCTACTATAAAAACTACCTTTTTGGGTGCTCACACCTTTCCCGCTGAGTTTAAAGAAAATCGTCAGGAGTATTTGAATATCGTTTGTAATCAAGCGCTTCCCGAAGTTGCTTCGCAGGGTTTGGCGGATGCTGTTGATGCATTTTGTGAAGGTATTGCATTTTCAGTTGAAGAAACGGAAGAGGTTTTCAAGTCAGCCAAGAAGCTGAACCTACCTGTTAAGTTACATGCCGAACAACTCTCAAATTTGGGAGGAGCATTACTTGCCGCCAAATATGGTGCACTTTCCGTCGATCATATTGAGTATTTGGATGAAGAAGGTATCGAAGCGATTCAAAAATCAGGTACGGTGGCCGTGCTACTGCCCGGCGCTTTCTATTACCTCCGCGAAAAGCAAGCTCCACCCGTGGCTGCTTTGCGTTCTCATAGAGTGCCAATTGCCATTGCAACTGATCTAAATCCGGGATCGTCACCGGTTCATTCCTTGCTCTCAACAATGAATATGGCCTGCGTTCTCTTCGGCCTAACGCCAGAGGAAGCACTTCTGGGCGTGACCAAAAACGCCGCCAAGGCCTTGGGTCTTGCCGATCGCGGCGAGATCAAAACCGGCCTTCGTGCCGATCTCGCCTTCTGGGATGTCGAACGCCCGGGCGACCTGGCTTATCCGCTGGGCTTCAATCCCATCAGCGCCATCATGCAAAACGGCAAGTTCTCAAAGGCCTTCGCATGAACGAAGCTCAACCACTCTATGCCCGTGTCAAGGATCACATCTTAGCGCAAATCCGCTCCGGCGCTCTGGCCGCCGGAAAACGCGTGCCATCGGAAAACGAATTAGTCACCCAATTTTCGATCAGCCGCATGACCGCCAACCGTGCTCTGAAAGAATTAACCGCCGATGGCATCCTTGCTCGTGTACCCGGTGTTGGAACTTTCGTGCGCGAAGCAACACCTCGCACATCGCTGATCGAACTTCGCAACATCGCCGACGAAATCGCCGCACGTGGCCATCGCTATTCATCGCGCATTGAGGATCTGCGAGAGGTCACCGCAACACCCAAGCTGATCGAAGATTTCGAACTCAAATCCGCAACACCTTTATTCCACATCGCCATTGTGCACGAAGAAAATGGAATGCCGGTTCAATTTGAGGATCGCTACGTCAATCCATTCTCAGCGCCACATTTTCTCAAACAAAATTTCGCCGAACAAACGCCGACCGCTTATCTCTTAAGCCTGCTTCCCGCCGATGAACTTGAACACAATGTTGAGGCCATCATGCCCGATGCCAATCAACAACGCCGATTAAAAATCAGCGCCGCAGAACCCTGCCTCTCGCTCCGCAGGCGAACATGGTCGGGAGGCCATGTCGTCACCTCAGCAACTCTCATCTATCCCGCCAGCCGATATGCGCTTTATTCCCGCTATCAAACTTCGAGTAAGCAACAATGAACACACGCCGCGATAACTCCCGTCACATCGAAGCCGCCACCGGCACAAAACTCAGCGCCAAATCTTGGCTCACTGAAGCACCACTTAGAATGCTCATGAATAACCTTGATCCCCGCGTGGCTGAGCGGCCCGAAGAACTTGTGGTCTATGGTGGTATTGGTCGTGCGGCACGCAATTGGGAGGCCTATGATCAAATCGTTGCCTCGCTCAAATCCCTAGACGACGACGAAACCCTACTTGTGCAATCCGGAAAACCAGTCGGTATTTTCCGCACTCATAAAGATGCACCCCGCGTATTGATCGCCAATTCAAACCTCGTTCCGCATTGGGGCACATGGGAAAAATTCCACGAACTCGACCGCAAAGGCCTGATGATGTATGGCCAGATGACGGCGGGGTCATGGATTTACATCGGCTCGCAAGGCATCGTGCAAGGTACGTATGAAACCTTCGTCGAGCTTGGCCGTCAGCATTATAATGGCGATCTGTCAGGGCGCTGGATTTTGACTGCGGGCCTCGGCGGCATGGGCGGTGCGCAGCCGCTGGCAGCGACCATGGCAGGTGCCTCAATGCTGGCGGTGGAGTGCGATGAGAGCCGAATCGATATGCGCCTGCGCACCCGCTACCTTGACGCCAAAGCCAGGTCGCTCGACGAGGCGCTCAGCATCATCGCCGCCGCGCATCAGGAGGGGCGAGCTATATCGGTGGGTTTGCTCGGCAATGCGGCTGAAATATTTCCGGAGATCGCTGTCCGCGTGAAGGCGGGGGACGTGAAAGCGCGACCGGATGTAGTGACGGATCAGACTTCTGCACACGACCCGTTGAACGGTTATCTGCCCATCGGCTGGAGTCTGGAAAAAGCGATTGCGATGCGAGTGTCCGAGCCTGACCAAGTGATTCTTGCGGCGAAGAAGTCGATGGCAGTGCACGTGCGCGCGATGCTCGATTTGCACGCAATAGGCATCCCCACGCTCGACTACGGCAACAATATTCGGC
>JAYTUV010000021.1:0-10259 GCA_043744395.1 Aestuariivirga sp. | reverse complement strand
ACGATTGTCGTGAATTTTACTTCGCCAATTTCCTCAAGTTTCGCGCGGATTTTTTTGCGGCGTTTGCGTTGTTGGGAATTATAGCGCGCGTCATATTCATCATCAGTCTTGAATGGCGTTAAATCCAAAAATGGAGCTTGCTCATGAAGATTAGCATCGCGGAAATTTTTGTTTGCGTAACTGCTGATCACGCTCTCTTCGCGGACGTGGCGCAAACGGATGATGTCTATGCCCTTCAAGCGCTTGATCAACTGTAAGGCGACCGACATCCACTTGGCTATGTTTTGGCCTTTTGCGCAGAGAATATCGCCATACTGACCAATGGGATCAGTGAGCCAATTTAAAGTGGTAACGCCAAGATGGCTGGTCTTTACCAAAGGCAAGACAAACACGAGTTGATTTTCAACGAAACCTGCAAAAATATGGATTTCTTTTTCGCTGCCGGCGCTCCCATAATTGTCGGCCCAACTTTTAACCCAGGCGTACGATTGAAAAACTGTGGGAGTGACAATGTTGATTTGCTCGAGGTTTTGCCATTGCTCGGAGAGCGTTTTGAGGTGAGATACAGAGGTAATGAGGGTGAGCAAACCGCCGAACGGTAGTTCCAGCAAAGCATCAGCCGTGGTTTCGTGGGATATTGTTTCAGAAGTTGCAACTTTGTAGTTGTGCGCTTTGAAAACCATTCTGCTCGGCTCCGACAATTTCAAGCGAAACTAGTTGTCAAGTCTTTCCGAGACCTTTCTCAAATCCATAAATTTTTAGATAAATCGTTCAGAAGGTTAATTTTCTGCTTTGTCTGGAGTGCTGAAATTGGCCAGTTCTTTGACCAGACTTGCGAGTGTCTTTCGCTTTGAATTTTCTTGGGGTACAGGCCTGCAAACCTCGCGTGCGGCCAGCCCAATGCGGGCTGTTAGAATGCCGTTCACAGCACCCTCACCAAAGCGCGCCGACAGACGACCAAGCAAGCCTTTGCCCAAAAAAAGATGCAAAAAATTGTCGGATAATGCGAGACCGCCTGTAACTGCCAAGTGGGTGACAACCATGCGGGTTAACCTTAAAGTGGCCAAGGTTGACGGGCGGCCACCGTATAAACTGGCAATCTCGCGCAACATTCTAAGATTTTGCGCCCCGACGAAAAGCATATCTAAGGCGGCGGCTGGTGTGACTGTGGTGAGAAGAGTTACGCGTCTTGCGCGTTTGGCGATGATACGGTGCGCAGCCTCATCAAGTGGATCAACGAGATAGCGTTCGGCGAGTCGCACACGGTCACGCGGGTCCATGATGTCTTTGGCGTGGAGGTTTAGGTTTTTCAAATTCCATGCGGAGTCGGCGCGATTAGCATAGAGTTTCTTCAAACCGGCAACAGCAAAATCAGCAGAAACTTCGTCATCTTGGTTCAAGGCATGACTGGCAGCAAGTTGCAGTTTTTCAATGCGACGCAAACGAAAGAGGCTCCAAATTTCACGTATGATAATTGCGAGTGCGGCAAAACCTGCAGTGCCTGCAACACCGAGTGCAACGTAGCCCATGAATGGCGAGCGCGCAAAAAACCCTTCGACGATTTGAGCTGCAGTGAGGCCCAGCCATAATAAGAAAAGTGATGCGAGTGCAGAGAGTAGAATAAAGCCCCAGCGCGGCCGCATTGAAACACGTTGTTCTGCTGGTACTGGAACAGTTGCTAGCTCTTGTTCGGACTCTTCGAGGGCAAATTCGATTTTTGTCGGCTTGGCTTTTTTGGTTGATGCATTGGGTTCCAATTTAAAGGCTTGTGGCGCGCGGTGATCTGGCTTTGTGTTCATGGAAAACGATCTCCGATTAGAAATTCTAGAGTGCGGTCTAAGCGGATGTGAGGAAAAGTTGCGCCATTTAACAGTGGCGGGCGAAAGCGGAGGAATTTTAGCTTGCCTTCTAAACTGCCATCTAATGCGGCTTGCGGATCGAGCGGTAAATCACCAGGAAAAATAGCAGCTTCGGCTTTACCATCAAATTTTACATCGCCGATACTTTCTCCATTTTGCGGGATACCTGCAATGCATGGCAAATCTTCACCTTTTACATTTACGGTCGCTTCACGGGTTGAACGAATGGCAGAAAGTGCAGTTACTTCAAACGTAGCTCCGGCATATTCGGCTTTTGTCGCGGCATCATTTACAAGTAAGCGTAGAATGGCTTCAAGACGATCATGACTGGTGTGATGCAGTTGGTCGGCCTTTGTTGCAGCAAAGAGAACTTTTTCGATTTTGCGACCAAGCAGAGTGGTAGCAAAATTATTTGCACCCAAGCGAAAACTGCTCATAACATCAGTTAACGCCGTTTGCAGATCTTCGACCGCTCTTGAGCCAGCGTTCAGCGCCGTCAAAACATCAACCAAAACAATTTGTCGATCTAACCTCGCAAAATGACCAAAGAAAAATGGCTTCACCACCCTAGAAACATATGAATCATAGCGGCGCTGCATAAGTGCACCATTTGTGCCAAGTTGGAAAATTGCGTCTGGCGTGACATCCAATGGTGAGAAGGTGAGAAGCGGTGAACCTGCTAAATCACCTGGCAATAGAAACCGTCCTGGTGGCAAAGTTGAAAGTGAGACTTCGTCTCTGCGGCAACTTTCGAGATAGGATGTGAAGAGTTGCGCAGATTTTTGCACTTCCAATTCATTCGCTGATGTATCGGCATCAAGCGTCTGCAAATGGGCATACCAATCTCGGGCCATCGCAGCCCGGGGGCTAAGCCTGCTGGCGGCAATCGTGTTGTGGCTCCATTGTTGATAGGTGAGATTGATCAATGGCAAATCCAGCAGCCACTCACCCGGATAATCCACAATATCGATATGAAGCTTACCACTTCCAAAATTGCGGGCGAAAAAACTTTGTGGTTCATATTCCAGTGTTAGGCGCAGTTGGCTGATGCGTTTGGTGCCTTCGGGCCAATGGCGTTCTTCGGCGGTGAGTGCGGCCAGATGATTTTCATATAAAAATCGCGGCAAGTCATCGTCTGGTTGGGGCTCCAAATAAGCGCGGGTGATGCGCCCTTGCGTGTGCGCTTCGAACACGGGCATGCGGGCATCTTTAAGAAGTGCATGGACGAGTGCTGTGATAAAAACAGTTTTTCCAGAACGCGATAGGCCAGTTACACCAAGGCGCAATGTGGGCTGGGTTAGGCCTGTGGCAAAATCCAATAGCCCGCCTGCCGCCAACTTCGTTTCGTCTATGATATCGCTGAGTTTCAAAACCTGACTGTCCTTCATTCATCCATCTGCATAATTGGTGGCTAAATGGCGGAAAACAAGCGAAATTATTGGACTTCAGAGCTTGCCAATATCTTTCAAATCAAATGGTGTGGTTTGGTAAAGCTCATTAATCCAATTTCCAAACAACAAATGCGCGTGGCTGCGCCAGCGGTTTTGGGGAGTGGCTTTGGGATTGTTCTGCGGGAAATAATGGGCGGGCATGGTGATGGCTTTGCCCGCTTCCACATCACGGGCATATTCATCACCCAATGAGTTCGTGTCATATTCAATGTGATTAAACATATAAATTTGTCGCTTTACGGGATCATTGACGAGGCATAAGCCCACCTCATCTGACTCCATCAACACTTCGAGATTTTTGTTCTGTGGCAATTCAGATTTTAGATTTTCAGTCCAACGCGAAACGGGCATGGCGAAGTCATCGGAGAAGCCGCGAAGCAGCGAAGACGATGGCTTTAAATTATTATGACTGAAAACGCCTAAGGCCTTTTGTTTTAATTCATGCTTTGGCACTTTGTGAAAATGGAACATAGAGGCTTGTGCTGCCCAGCACACATTGAAGGTTGAATGCACATGTGTTTGTGTCCATTCAAAGATGCGCGAGAGCTCTTCCCAGTACGTCACGTTTTCAAACGGCAAAAGTTCTATGGGTGCACCGGTGATAATCAAACCATCAAAGCGTTGATCCTTGACGTCTTCCCAGCTTTCATAGAAGGCGAGCATATGTTCTTGGGATGTGTTTTTTGGTGTGTGGTTTGTGATCTTGATCAATGACAGCTCAACCTGCAGCGGGCTGGCACCAACAAGACGCGCAAACTGTGTTTCGGTTTTGATCTTATTGGGCATCAGATTGAGAAGACCAATGCGCAATGGCCGAATGTCCTGACGGTCAGCCGTTGACTCGTCCATGATCATGACGCCTTCTTGTTCAAGAACGCGGCGCGCGGGCAACTGGTTGGGAATGCGGATGGGCATGACTTAAGTTTTGTCGATTATTGAAGCGAGGTGGTTTACGAAATCAGACTCTGTTGTGATGGAAGGTACATCAGCCATCTGCATGGTGTAACCATATTTATGAGCGATCTTTTTATAAAGCGGAATGCGGTGAAGCAGCAATTGCTCAAAGCCCCAGACTGCAAAACCATCGGGGTCTACGTCATCGTCGGTCTCAATTTTATTTAGCTCTTTGTATTCAGCCCATTTTACCTTCAAGAATTCGGGCTGATAATACATCGGCTTTGGTTGCTTGCGAAAGCGCTCAACCAACATGGCTGTGTGTTCTGGTGTTCCCTCAATCCAAAGCAACAAAGAATTATCACTCAGCGATTTGAGAACTGGGTCGGCCACATCACCCAAATTGACCACTTCACACAGGCTGCCACCGGAATCACAAATGAAATTTTGATATTTGTAGATTTCGCCTGCGCGCTCGATAAATTCTGGGACATCCAATAGTGCCTTAATCTCGGCATCGCGGTGCTGGTTCTGGCGGCGGCGATATTCAGCAAACGGTATGCCGCCCTTTGCTGCATTGCCGGGGCGGCCCAGATAGGTGGAAAGCGGCGACAAATTGTGGAAAGTTATGTTTGAGCGGATATAAATTGAATCCGAACGCAACAGCTCACACAAAAATGGATTTGTCATTGCTTCGCGTTTGAAGTTATCGACGATGTGTTCGTCCATATAGCGCGTTCCGATGCGGTAATCGACCGAATATTGAAACCAGTTATGGTTTTGCAGCATGGCAGACAATGTGGTTTTGCCAACGCCAGACATGCCCAAAACCGTGACGGCTTTGGAGGGGAGTGATTTAAAGTCATTGCCAGATTTGAAACGCATAGGTGGAGCTTTAGACAAGCTGATGGCTTGGGGCAACCATCAGAAATCTTTGGTCAAGTTGAAGTTGACGGCGTGGGAGTCATAATCGAAAAACGCGATGTTGCTTTTGTTGAGTGTATAGGTGTAATCGACCGATGGCGCAAAGCCCATGAAGTTAAAATCGCGCTTGGTAAGTGTTATGCTTCCGACATAGCGGGTGTCGTATCGTGTGAGGCCGCTTACGGCATCGATTGCGTCGAATGGCGATACTCTTACTTGTGCGTTGGCGTCGATTGTCATGCCAAACGGAAATTCTTTATAGGCATTCAATCCGGCGAAATATGTTTGATAAGACAGGCTTGGATCAACTGTCATCACACGATCAAACCCACCAAATCCAGTCAAATTCATAGTTGAATTAAAGGCGTGGGTTAAAGCCGAATCTATATGTAGAGCCGTACCATTCTGGAGATCTCCAATACCATAGTCGCGCCATTCATAAGATACACTGTTGGTTATCAAATCGCGCTGGGAGAGTTGGTAGTTCGCGGCGATGCGTGGGCCATAGGCGCGATATCCGAGTCTAATTGCGTTTGTACTGCTGGGAGCAAAATTTTGCGAACCGGTTCCACCAAAACTTAAATAGCCATCGGTGAGCATGTATCTCAGTTCTGCAGACCCACTTACGCCGGCAGAATCATATTGTGAGTCCGTATAGACTTTACCATTGACGCCACCACTGAGAACAACTTGAAAGCGATCACTTAGCCGCTTGCTGAAACCCAAATTCAACCCACCAGAGAGGCCTAAGCCACTTTGCTTTTGATTGCTAATTGTACCATTGGGGTCAATATCTGGAGCGAAGTTGATAATATTGGGAGACGAAATTGTCGAATGGTTCGAACCATTATTGACGTTTGTTGTCGGTGCGACTGAAATGAAACCAGATAGTGTGATGGGCTTCTTGGTATCTATTTTATCTATGAATGATCTGATGCCTGCAGCATCTGCAGCACTTGGCGCGTCGGCTTCGAGCAATTTCAAATGATGTGCAGCACTATCAGTTTCGTCCAAGCCAATAAGAACCTGAGCAAGCTCGGATCGCACCAAGGTTAGCTTTGGATCATCAGCCAATGCGGCGCGGAATTTTCTGGCAGCACCGAAAAGATCACGGCGACCTTCAAGGATCAGACCTTCAATAAAAAGTGTGCGGTTGGCAGCGTGTGGGCCGGTGAGTGGAAAGCGCTTCAACAGTTCGGCTGCTTGTTCCTGTTGCCCAGCTTTTGCAAAAGCGATCAAGGCATGAACGCGCATAGACTCTGATGCAGACTGATAAAGGGCAAAATCACTTTTGGTTAAAGGGGGCGGGCCAGATGGCGCGGCTATGGCCATGCCGCAAACTACAGACAGTGCCGCAAAACACGAAAAAGCGCGTGATATGACGCGCTTTGACCTTTTGTATTTCTGAGAATTTAGCAAACGGGACCCGTCTTGCAGGCATTGAAAATACCCTGCATCGAAATATAGCCGCGGCGATCATCATTGATAGGATTGATCCCACCGATTGGTTGTGGAATTTGGGCATCCATGCTGAATGATCCAGTTATGTTGTCAGCGTTATCGCCAAAAAAGCCTGCGTTAAAGAAGCTGTTGGATTTTGTGTTGATCCAACGACCATTTGGGTCGTACTGCGCGACGCCCGTAATGGCGTTGGGTTTGGTATTGCCAGTTGTCGTTGCGTTTGTTTTGATTGTTCCTGACAGCTGAATTGGAACGTCCATAAAGCCGCCTTTTGCTGCCGAGAACCAGTTTGCTGGATTGCCGGCTGCGGTTGCTGTGGCAAAACCGATTTTGCCATTCATCGTTTGCCAAGCATTCCAAGCCGTTGGCGTTAAGGTGCCGGTGATTGTGCCAGCACTGCCAAAATTTGCAGTGATTGCAGTGTCGCCCGTGACAGACCATCTATTATTCCAGTCCAATGTTTGTGTCGTAGCGTTGTTCGGGTCATTTATGAAATTTGAGCTGACAGCGATAGCACCGAAACGACCGGAGTAAGTGGCACTGCCACTTGTCGGCATTTGTGCGGCTGTTGTGTAATTGCCGCCGAATGACCAAGCTTGATGGACTGCCGGATTTCCTCCGCCTGTTACATCGCGATATTGTGTTGCATAGCTTTTGCCGGTGCCTGCATTGAAAGTCCAAACTTGTAACTCTTCATCAATGCCGTTGCTGCCGCCAGGTATTTTGTTGATTTGGCGGTATTCTTTGTAAGTTCCGCCAAGGCCGTTACCAGCAGCACTGCCTGGGACATATTCATCCATAGTTTTGGCAATCGGCCAGTTCGGGTTTGAAGCCGTGTTTGTTGTGATCGCCATCGTTGCAGTGTTCGGAGCGGACGTTACTGTGAGCGTCGACACAGCCATATTGGCTGGTGTCGAAACGAGATTGCCGTTTTCAAGGATCATCGTTGTATCACCAGTTACGATGCTTGCTGTATTTCCAGTATTCGTCGGAGTGGTTGCGGGCGGCGGCGTTGTGGTTGTTGTGGTCGTTGATCCAGACCCCGTTGGCGCAGCACAATTTAGGTTTTGTGCGGTGCTTAGGCACGAGGCGCTCAAGTTCGCAACAGCATCTAGCTGACTGGTTGCACAGCCTGAGAGGGCGGTGCCGGTGGCTATCAAAACTGTAAGTGACACAAAACGCATAATGAACATCCAAACTGACCCAGATGTCATTAAACTTGCACAGATTGTTCTAATTTTGCGTTAAGTATACGAATTGATTGGTGTTTCAGATTGAAACAGGAGATTCATAATTGCGTAACTTGGCGCTGGTATTGCAGCATTAGAAATCACGAATCACGACTGGTTTTGCAGTATTAAGCAAGTATTGCTGCTGGCATTGTCACTCGCTATAAGCCCGCCAACCTTCTGGGAATGAGAGACTTCAAATGACGATGATGTTAGCCGAAGACTATATGCCAAGTGACTCTGAGCCATTTATGAATGAGCGGCAGGTCGAATATTTCCGGCGCAAATTGCTGAACTGGAAAGAAGACATCATGAAGGAGAGCAAGGAAACGATTGCGCATCTCCAAGAAGAAAACCATATCCTTCCAGATGTGGCCGACAGGGCTTCTTCTGAAACTGATCGCTCTCTGGAATTGCGCACGCGTGACCGCCAACGGAAATTGATTTCGAAAATTGATGCGGCCTTAAAACGTATTGATGATAAATCTTATGGCTATTGCGAAGATACGGGTGAGCCCATTAGTTTGAAGCGCCTCGATGCTAGGCCTATCGCCACGCTTTCGATTGAAGCGCAAGAGCGCCACGAAAAGCGCGAGCGGGTTTATAGGGACGAGTGAGTTTATGGTGAGACAAACAGTTCGACGACTTTGAACGTTGTCACATCCACCAGCCCTAAATCCGAAATGCGCAAATCTGGGATGACGACGAGGCCCAGCAGTGAATGCTGCATAAAGGCGTTGTTCAAATTGCAGCCGCAATCCTTCATCGCCTGCACCATTTTTTCAGCTTTTACAGCGACGATTTCGGCTGGCTCGTCTGACATCAATCCGGCGATGGGGAGTTCAACACGGGCCAGTTCAATGCCTTCGCTGATGACGACTACGCCCCCATTGATGGCTTTGAGTATATTGGCGGCTTGAGCCATGTCTGACTTATTCGTGCCGATGACGATCATGTGGTGGCTGTCATGGGCCACGGTGGAGGCGATGGCACAGGGCTTGTTGTAGCCAAAGCCGGACACAAAGGCGTTGACGACATTGCCTGTTGCGGCGTGGCGTTCGACCAACGCGATTTGGGCTATGTCATTTTTCAAATCCATCGACACCAAGTCGGAGCTGACGGGAAGTTCAGCTGTCAGAGATTTTGTGGGCGCTTGGTTTTCTATTACTCCGATGACGCGGACCTTAACTTGGTTTGCACCCAGTGGCGCTTTCACATCAAAGTCAGCGGCTGTCACATCGCGCTTCATGTTCATGGTGGATTTGGCTTGGGGTGGATAATCGAAGAGTGGGAACTGGGCGATGAGCTTGCCGTGTTCAGCCACGACTTCACCATGGGCCATGACCAATTCAATGGGCAGTGCAATGAGGTCAGAGGTGAGCACCAGATCAGCACGGCGGCCGGGGGTGATTGAGCCTAATTCGCGTTCCAAACCAAAATGTGTGGCGGTGTTGATCGATGCCATTTGAATGGCGGTGATGGGGGGCAGCCCTTGGGCGATGGCATGGCGCAACACGCGGTTCATGTGGCCTTCGTTGACGAGCGTTCCGGAATGACAATCATCCGTACACAGAATGAAATTACGCGAGTCGAGTTTACTTTCAGTCACGGCTTTGATTTGCGTTGCCACATCATACCACGCGCTGCCCAGCCGCAACATGGCGCGCATGCCTTGGCGCACGCGGGCGATGGCATCTTCGGCTTGGGTTCCCTCGTGATCATCAGCGGGGCCTGCTGCGACATAGCCATGAAAGGCATTGCCCAAATCGCGCGAGGCATAATGGCCGCCCACAGTTTTGCCAGCCCTTTGCGTGGCGGCAATTTCGGCCAGCATTTTAGGGTCGCCGTGAATGACACCCGGAAAATTCATCATCTCGCCAAGGCCGATGATATTGGGCCAGGCCATGGCGTCTGCCACATCTTCGGGTGAGATGGTGGCACCCGGCGTTTCGAGGCCGGGGAACGACGGTACGCAAGATGGCATTTGCACGAAAATATTCAGCGGCAATCCTGCCGCCTCATCATGCATCAGTTTGACACCGGGCAGGCCAAGCACATTGGCAATTTCATGCGGGTCGATAAACATGGATGTGGTGCCGTGGGGCACGACTGCTCTGGCATACTGCGTGACGGTGACCATGCCTGATTCAACATGCATGTGGCCATCGCAAAAGCCGGGCGAGGCATAGCGGCCGGCAGCGTCAATGATTTTGGTTTTGGGGCCTTTTGTGTGGGACGCATCGGGGCCGACATAGGCGAAGCGGCCTTGATAGATTGCGATGTCAGTGTTCGGAATGATTTCGCCTGAATGGACATTGACCCATTTGGCGTTTTTGACCACCGTGTCAGCGGCCTTGCGGCCCATGGCGACGGCGACGAGTTCGGGGCCAAGCTCGGACCATGATTTGAGAGTTTTCATTTGGTGACTATTGTGCAGGGCG
>JAYTUV010000020.1:0-10263 GCA_043744395.1 Aestuariivirga sp. | reverse complement strand
GCGGGGACGGATGATCCGTCAGGTGGAAAAATGTTCAAACTACTCGCTCGCGCAGGCATGACTGCGTTGATGATCTCACAAGCACATGCATCACAAATACAATTTGCGCCTGATACTTTTTCAATCATGGGTGCGATGGATGGCTCGCAAGTTGCCAGCGCCACAATTCCGAACATGGCCAAAGGCAAGCAAAAACTTGATGATTTGTCCGGCCCAAATCGAGCTGTGATTGAGTTTCAAACGTCGCTTGCTCCGGGCTCTGTTCTCGTACGCACTTCAGAGCGCAAACTCTATTTAATACTACCCGGTCAACAAGCAATAATGTACCGCGTTGGTGTTGGGCGCGATGGTTTTACGTGGTCAGGTCAAAACCGCATCAGCCGAAAAGCGGTCTGGCCCACTTGGACGCCACCTGCTGTTATGATTACGCGTGAAGCTGAGAAGGGGCACATCATTCCAGATTTTATGGAAGGTGGCGCTAACAATCCTCTAGGCGCGCGTGCACTCTATATCGGTGGAACTGATTTCAGAATTCACGGAACGACTCAACCATGGAGCATTGGCCATGCTGTATCATCAGGTTGTATTCGCATGCTCAATGAGCATGTGATTGATCTTTACGACAGAGTTAAAGTGGGCGCAAAAATCGTCGTCGAATAAATTTAGAAGAATTTTCAACAAATTGGAAAGCATAAACTCTCCCTTAACCAAAACACCGTATTAATAAACATAGTTAGTTTGTATCGGAGTTTGAGTATGCATATCAGCGTGCCAGTTGGCGCCTTTGCCGTGTCAAAGGTTAAGTTCATTGTTGTCACCATGACAACACTTTTGTTAGCAGGTTGTTCAAGCTCGATTGAGCGTTTCGCCGCTGACTATAATAATCCCTCCGATGCCGATCCGGTTTACACCGCATCAGTGCCAAAATATAAGAAACTTGCGCCGCGCAAAATTACACAAAAATATATTGCACCCCGTGAAGAAGTTATTGTTCAAAGCCAGATCGACGAAGTTCCTTTGCCGAAGTCTGGCGACAAGGCTTATGACTATTCAAAGGCCTACAAGAAGGTTCAACAGCCAAAAGTCGCGCTCAATTCTATTCCTGATCAGCCGAATTATGCTGCCCCAGCTTACAAAGCGCCAAGCTATAAAAAGCCAAATTTCACTGCACCCGTCGAAGAAGCGATTGCAGATGGAACGCCTGAGCCAGTTTTGAAAGCGCCGGTAAATCAGCAGGTTGCTTCTGCTGCACAAGCAACCCCGCTCTATAAACAAAAGGCCGCACCAGCGCCAAAATTCACTTATAAGCAAGCTGCCACAGCGGTTCAGGCAGCACCTGCAAAAGCGGGTGCAACAGTCACGGTCGGCCCGGGAATGACACTTTATGGTATTGCCAAAACAAACCATTTGTCAGTTCAGCAATTGGCTGAGGCAAATAAGCTCAAAACGCCATACTCGGTTTCGCAAGGCCAAGTTCTCAGAATCCCTGGTGCTCACGTGGCAAATCTGCCGGATGCAGCAGAGCCTGTGTTGAAAGCAAAACCAGCTTCCTTGGCTGAAGAAGAACAAATTTCCGCGCCTAAACTAAAGTCCAACAGGGCAGGCAGCACAGTCGTCGTTGCTTCAGGCGATACACTCTACTCGATTGGTCGCAAATTTGGTGTTGCACCATTTGCAATCGCCGATCTGAATGGGTTGCCGCACAATAAACCATTGACATTAGGGCAAAGCCTTAAAATTCCCGCTGGCACCAAGGCCGTCGTCGCACAAAATTCCGCTTCAGATGATGATACGATTTCAGACACTCCTGACAAATCGACAGTCGTTGCTGACGTGCCCAATAAAAAACCTGCGCCCTTGACGCTTCCTAAAGATCAGCCAGACGAGCAAGTGGCGCAAGCCGCACCAGCAACTGATGTCGCCGCCGCTTTGGCCCTGCGTTGGCCGCTTAAAGGCAAAGTGATTTCTGGCTTTGGCGCAAAACCCAACGGCTTGAAAAACGAAGGCATCAACATCGCCGTTCCTGAAGGCACGAATATTCAGGCCGCAGAAAGTGGTGTCGTGGCCTACGCAGGCAATGAGCTCAAAGGTTATGGCAATCTCGTTCTCGTGCGCCATGCTGGTGGATATGTAACTGCTTACGCGCATGCATCACAGCTTCTTGTGAAGCGCGGCGCTGTTGTTAAACGCGGTGACGTGATTGCCAAGGCAGGCCAAACTGGCGCTGTGCAAAGCCCCCAGCTCCACTTTGAAGTGCGCAAAGGTGCAACAGCACTCGATCCTAACAAATTCCTGACGTCTTCAACCGCGTCAAACTAAGCAAACAAAAATCCCCTGCAAGGGTAGCCTGGGCTTAACAGCCCGGGTTTCTTTATTGATACCTTCGTAATAGTCCAACCAACTTGCCTTGAACACGCACGCGGTCTGGCCCAAAAATTCGCGTTTCATAGGCCGGGTTTGCAGCTTCCAGTGCAATCGAAACACCCTTCCGGCGCAAGCGCTTTAAAGTGGCCTCTTCGTCATCAACAAGTGCTACAATAATATCACCATTGTTAGCCGTGTCACCTTTGCGGATGACCACAGTATCACCGTCAAAAATGCCCGCATCAATCATCGAGTCACCTTTAACTTCCAAAGCAAAATGCTCACCACCACCCAGCATTTCAGGGGGCACCATCACATTGGCTGTATGATCTTGAATTGCAGAAATGGGCACGCCCGCCGCAATCCGACCCATCATTGGAATCGAAGCTGCGCGGTATCCACCATCATTATTGGCCGTAGGGGCTGACTTGGTACCCTTACCCAGAGACCCTTCAATAACATTCGGTGTGAAACCAGACTTCTTAATCGTCAAACTTGGCGTATGCGATTCTGGCAGCTTGATCACCTCAAGAGCGCGTGCGCGATTTGGCATACGCTTTAAAAATCCACGTTCCTCCAAAGCCACAATCAGCCTGTGAACACCAGACTTTGATTGAAGATTCAGCGCCTCTTTCATTTCTTCAAATGATGGCGGCACACCTTCTTCCTTCAGGCGTTCATTGATGAACAACAAGAGTTCGAGCTGTTTACGAGTAAGCATGTGGCGTTTTCCTTCGTCTTGAAGACTGAATCAGAACAAATACAAAACAAACATACATGTTCCGCTCTCGTTCTGCAACTGTATTCGCTATGGACTTCAAAAATTGAGCAAAAGCAACGGAACAAGTGCACCTTTTGCTGCTTCCTTGGCCCCTGGAGGCCGCACAATGAGGCAGTCTGCATTGCGCAAATTACGTTGCATCGATGAATCTTGCCGCGAAAACATATGAACGACTCGAGAACCGTCTTCATCATAACTGAGCGTAGCCCTCAAATAATCTTGCCGTTCATCGTTCGCAGGAAGTGTGTCAGCAACCCGCGCCATAGCAGTGCCTTCAGTAAAACTGACGCCAAGCATTCTATCGATCAGTGGTTTCAGAAATATCCGAGCGCAAACCAAAGCTGAAACTGGATTGCCCGGAAGTCCCAGAACACAAAGCTTACCCTTTGTTCCAAACATCAGAGGTTTGCCGGGCCGCAACGCAATCTTCCAAAAATCAATTTTTATGCCACTGCGTTTCAACGCTTCCCGCACATAATCATGATCACCAACCGATGCGCCACCCGTCGTCACCAGAATATCTGCTTTCGTCGCTTTCTTAATCGCAGCCAACGTTGCTTTCATATCGTCACGCACAATACCAAGATTGATTACCTCGGCACCCCATGCGCTCAACACTGCTGCCAGTGCTTGACTGTTGGACGAAAATATTTGATCCGTACGCGGACGATGCCCCGGTAGCACAAGCTCATCACCCGTCGTGAACAAAACAACACGCGGGCGCTTTCGCACAACGACAACAGCTGCATTGGCCGACGCCATCAATCCAATGTCCCGCACAGAAATCCGCGAGCCAGCCAAAATCAGGAGATCGTTCTTTTTAAAATCCAAACCCTGCGGACGAATATTGCGACCAAGGGCAGGGATCTCACGTGCCGTGATCCACTTTCCATCAACCGCAACATTCTCCTGAATAACAATTGTATCAGCACCAACGGGCAAAGGTGCGCCTGTTAAAATCCGAACTGCCTGACCATTTTTGACAATACCCTTAAAGGCATGCCCTGCTGCTGACACGCCAACAAGCGTTAATCGATCACTTAAATCTTCGTGGCGCACCGCATAGCCATCCATAGCGGAAGATTGAAATGGAGGTTGATCGCGCTTGGCTTTCACATCTTTGACCAACACGCGGCCAATCACATCATCAAGTTTTACAAGTTCAGACCCAAGTGCCTTGCCTGCGCTCAAGATGCGCGCCATTGCTTCGTCAACGGGCATTAATGCCACGACTTAATCAGCCTGAAACAAACCAGATTTGCCACCTGATTTTTCAACCAAGCGCAACTCTGTAATTTTCATACCGCGGTCAACCGCCTTCAACATGTCATAGATTGTGAGGCACGCCACTGAACACGCTGTCAGCGCTTCCATTTCCACACCAGTCTTGCCTTCAACTTTGACAGTGGCTTCAACGTCGACAATGCCATCACCAATTTGAAAATCAACGCTCACTTTCGAAATCATCAAAGGATGACAAAGCGGAATGAGATCAGATGTTTTCTTCGCTGCCATAATCCCAGCGATACGTGCGGTTGCCAAAACATCGCCCTTTTTGGCAAGCCCGTCGCGCAGCAGAACGACAGTCTCTGCCAACATCAAAACACGTCCCCGCGCTGTTGCACTGCGCGTCGTTACATCTTTACTCGACACATCAACCATATGCGCTTGGCCCTCGGCATCAAGATGCGATAGCTTGCTCATGGCTTAGCTAAAATTTGTTTGGTAGCAAGCGTCACATCATCTTGACGCATCAAGCTCTCGCCAATCAGAAAACTATTCACACCTGAACGCGCCATGCGGGCCAAATCATGGCTGGTAAACAATCCACTCTCACAAACGATCATGCGGTCTTTCGGAACCAGCGGCACCAATCGCTCGGTCGTGGTGAGCGACGTTTCGAAACTATGCAGATTGCGGTTGTTGATGCCAATCATTGGCGATTTCAAAAGCAGTGCCCGCGCCAATTCAGCTTCATCATGCACTTCAATCAAAACATCCATGCGGTAATGCTTCGCCGCATCTTCAAGTTCAGCCGCGAGGCCGTCACTCACCATCGCCATGATGATCAAAATGCAATCGCCGCCCCATGCCCGCGCCTCGGCCACTTGATAAGTATCCAGCATAAAATCTTTTCGCAACGCGGGCAGGGTGCAGGCATCGCGTGAAGCGGTCAAAAACTCAGGCGCACCTTGAAACGATGGCGTGTCGGTTAGAACTGAAAGGCAAGCCGCTCCACCAGCAGCATAAGCTTTGGCCAAAGTAGGCGGATCAAAATCCTCGCGGATCAAACCCTTTGATGGACTGGCCTTCTTGATCTCAGCAATTAAACCATATTTTCCGCTTTGCGATTTCTTCATCAGAGCATGCGCAAAGCCACGTGCGGGAGACGCTTTCTTTGCTGTCTCTTCAACCACACTCAGTGGAAAACGCTTCTTCGCGACGGTCACTTCATCGCGCTTATACTCAGCAATTTTTTCAAGGATCGTCACCATCAGCTGTTTGAAACCTCGACCAATTTAGTCAACGTCTTCTTTGCAGCGCCTGTTCGAATTGCTTCAAGTGCCATATTCACACCAGACTTGAAGTCATGAGCATTTCCCGAAACCAACAAAGCGGCCCCTGCAGTCATCGCTGCTGCATCACTAAATGCAGATGGTGCACCAGATAAAACACTGCGCAGCGCTTCAGCATTATGCGCGGCCTCGCCACCTTTCAGATCATCAAATTTGGAACGCTTCAAGCCAGCATCTTCTGGCATCAATTCGAAATTACGAATTTCACCATTTTTCAGTTCCGAAATCCAAGTTGTGCCCGTTGGAACAATTTCGTCTATGCCGCCTTCGCCGTGGCAGATCCAACAAGACTCCGACCCTAAGTTCTTCAGAACTTGGGCGAGAGGTTCAACCCAAGTTTTTGAAAAAACGCCAGTAATTTGTCTCTTCACACCTGCAGGATTTGAAAGTGGCCCTAACAAATTAAAAATCGTGCGTGTGCCAAGTTCAACCCGCGTTGGCCCTACAAATTTCATCGAAGAATGATGGGCAGGCGCAAACATAAACCCGACACCAGCTTGATTGATACATTCAGAAATTTTTTCAGGGGGCAAATCGATCTTAACACCAAGTGCCATCAAAACATCAGCCGCTCCAGACTTTGAAGACAGTGCGCGATTGCCATGCTTAGCCACTTTTAAACCAGCTGCTGCCGCAACAATTGCGGCACATGTCGAGATGTTGTAAGAGCCCGAAGCATCGCCGCCCGTTCCCACAATATCAATTGCGTCAGCAGGGGCAACTACCCGAAGCATCTTTTCGCGCATCACTTCCACAGCAGCCGAAATTTCATCCACTGTTTCACCACGCACCCGCAGCGCCATCAAGAAACCCGCAATTTGCGAAGGTGTGGCATCACCAGACATCATGATGTAAAATGCCTCGCGTGCTTCATCACGGGAGAGCGGAACACCACTTGCAGCTTTGGCAATCAACGGCTTCATATCTGCCATTATCTTGCTCCTGCCTGATCAAGAAAGTTTTTCAAAATTTGATGACCATGTTCAGACGCAATACTCTCAGGGTGAAACTGCACGCCATGCACATTCATGGTTTTATGTTGCAAACCCATGATCAATCCATCGGTCTCGGCCGTCACTTCTAAACAATCGGGCAGAGTGGCTCTATCCACCACTAGAGAATGGTACCGCGTTGCAGTAAGATAGTTTGGTATATCTTTAAAAACACCTTGCGCCTTATGTTCAACACCAGATGTCTTGCCGTGCATCTGTGTGGGAGCGCGAACAATTTTGCCGCCAAACGCTTCGCCAATTGCTTGCTGCCCCAAGCATACTCCAAAAATTGGAATTTTTCCTGCGGCTTGTTTTACCAAATCAACAATGATCCCAGCATCAGCAGGCATGCCAGGCCCAGGCGAAATTACAATGGCTGAAGGCCGCGATGATATCACTTGGCCAACACTAATCTTGTCATTGCGGTGTACGACTGTATCGGCGCCTAAATCGCCCAAGAAATGAAACAAGTTCCATGTAAAACTGTCATAATTATCAATCAGGATAATCATTGCGTTCTCCCCGCGCGGCCCGCAAAGCGCACAGCTTCTTCCGCAGCGCGGAAAAGGGCTTTAGCCTTGTTGATGCATTCCTGATGTTCGTTCTCCGGCACGCTATCGGCCACCACGCCAGCACCAGCCTGCACATACATCTTGCCATCTTTGACAATTGCAGTACGCAGCACGATGCACGTGTCCATTTCGCCATCGGCACCAAAATAGCCAACACAGCCGCCATAGATACCGCGTTTGTTTACTTCCAGATCGTCTATAATTTGCATGGCACGAACTTTTGGTGCGCCAGAAACTGTGCCAGCGGGGAAGCCTGCCACCATCGCGTCAATCACATCATATTTCGATGCCAGTTTACCTTCGACGTTAGATACGATGTGCATCACTTGAGAATAGTATTCGAGAATGAACTTATCGGTCACTCTGATGGAACCAATCTCAGCAACCCGCCCCACATCATTACGGCCCAAATCAAGCAACATCAAATGCTCGGCGCGTTCTTTCGGATCAGCCAGCAACTCTTCTGCCAAGGCTTTATCCTCAGTCGGTGTGGCACCGCGGCGGCGCGTGCCAGCAATGGGTCGAATGGAAACCTTGCCGTCGCGCACCCGAACTAATATTTCGGGAGAAGAGCCGACCACGGCAAATGTATCAAAATTCAAATAATACAAAAATGGTGATGGATTGACGCGGCGCAATGCGCGGTAAAGCGAGAACGGCGGCAAAGCAAACTCAGTCTCAAATCGTTGCGACAATACCACCTGAAAAATATCGCCAGCCGCAATATGTTCCTTGGCTTCTAGCACCATGGAACGATACTGATCAGGCGGCGTATTGGATTTTGCCGCCTCAATCATCGGCGCATCGAGCTCACGCAGCGCCATATCGATGGGGCGATCTAATGCATCCACCACTTCTGAAATCCGCTCCACAGCTTTCGCATAGGCCACACGCCCCGAAACAGTAGCATCGACGTAAACTGGTGCGGTAACCGTCACCTCATCGCGCACCGAGTCAAATATTGCCATCACAGTTGGCCTAATCATCATGCCATCAGGCAGGCCCAGCGTATCAGGATTAGGCTCGGCTAAATCTTCCATCAGCCGCACCATATCATAACCCAGATATCCGAACACACCTGCTGCCATGGGTGGTGCGTCTTCGGGCAAGTCAATGCGGCTTTCCTTCAACAAGGCGCGTAAACTCAATAGCGGCTCTTCGCTCACTCCCACAAAATGCGCATCGGGATCGCTCAGCGCTTTGCGGTTGAGACTCGCCCGCTTTGATTCCGTCTTCCAAATTACATCGGGGTTCATCCCAATGATAGAATAACGCCCCCGCACCGCACCGCCTTCCACCGACTCAAGCAAAAACGAATAACGCGCATTGCGTGAAAGTTTCAGCATTGCCGAAACAGGTGTTTCTAAATCAGCAACCAATCTGGTTAAAACAACCTGGGGCTGGCCTTGATCATAGGCTTTTGCAAAAACTTCATACTCAGGAGAGACCAGCATGATCAGACAGCCTCACTGCGCCTGTTCCGTGCCAGTGTTCTGACGCCACAAAGGTTCATTAATCGAAACATTTGCGTTTTGGCGCAGTGCCAACAGATATGTTTGTCCAATATCCTCTGCCAATCCCGAAGCTGAACCAGCCTGCAAATTCTTGATTGCTTCAGACGTTGCCATCATCGACGGAATTGTATCTTTGGTAACTTCCATCACGCGAGCTGATTTGCCATCACCGCCCAAAGACCAAGCAAATCCTTTTTCAGCAACAGAGAACAATGCCGTTACATCTGGCCCATCAAAATCAGCAGAGGCTTCATTGCGCTTGATTCCAGTTGCGGTGCTGATCGTGGCTTTGGTTTCAATCGCCAGACTATCAAAACTGGTTCCAGCCTTTAAACGCTCAACAAGTTTTTTAGCCTTTTCGCCCGCGGCACCACGCATTTTTTCAGCAATGAAATTCTTTTTCACTTCGTCTTTAACAGTATCTAGTGTTTTCAATGCAGAAGGTATAACCTCGCGCACTTCATACCAAACATAGCCGTCGCCCTCTGACAAAGCATCGTTCTCCACGCCAACATCACTGGAATAAGCTGCTTTCAAAACCTCTGCCTTCGAAGCAATTTCAACATCTTTGCCCGCCTTGTCTTGTCCGGCCGCACTTATAGCCGGGATCAGCACAAACGGAATGCCAGCTTTTTCTACAATCGCTTCAAATTTTGTTTGTTGCGCACGCGCGTCTTCAACGGCCGCATAAATCGATTGAATTTCGTCTTTGGCTTTTTCAAGTTGCAGGCGCTTGGTGAGTTCAGGGGTCACTTCCTCAAGTGTTGATTGTTTTTCAGGCGTTACTTTAATCGCTTTAACAATAGCAGTCGCTAAACTGCCTTCCACAGGCTCGCTGACAGCGCCTTCCTTCAAAGCAAAAGCAGCATCTGATATTTTTGCATCCAGAAAATCGCCCTTCATGCGATCTTTCAAAAGGATGTCCGTTTCCTTCAATCCCAATTCAGTCGCAATCTTCATAAGATCTTCACCCGCTGAAATTCGCGTCTTGGCTTTCTTCGCGGCATCGAGCGATGAGAATGTTACCTGTAAAATAGTGCGCACTTCTGGCTTAAAAAAATCAGTTTTATATTTGTCATAACCAGCCTTGATCTCATCTGGTATCACCGAAATTTTTGAAGCAATGTCTGCAGGATCGACCTTCATCACCGCAATCGAGCGATATTCAGGGGCAGTATAAGTTTGAGGAGAAGCCTCATATTGCTTTTTCAAATCGGCGTCCGTCGGCTGCATAACATCAGCCTCGGTTGCCGACACGGTAAAATAGCGCGCGTCTCGTGTTTGCCCACCGAACTGAGCAACGGCTAAATTGAATGTTTTGGGCAACAACATTTCTGCTGATGCCACATTGGTGACTGCTGATTGTAACTGCACTTGCCGTTCCCGCGCCACAAAGCCAGCTTCAGTGTAACCATTGGATTGAAGCAGGCGGTCAAAAATTGTCTTGTCAAATTTGCCAGTGCT
>JAYTUV010000019.1:0-36598 GCA_043744395.1 Aestuariivirga sp. | reverse complement strand
GAGGGGCAACCCACTTCGCACCCGTCCACCAACACCAAAAAACTCATTCAAAAGAAAAACCCGCCGAAAAATCGACGGGTTTGTCAGCAGTCTGAGCCCCGCATTGAGCGGGGCTCTTTAAAATAAAGTATAAGACTAGATTGTTTCTTTAACTTCTTTAGCCGCACGGAAGGCCAGCTTCTTCGAAGCCTTAATCTTGATTTGCTCACCTGTCAGTGGGTTACGACCAAGACGGGCAGGGCGCTTCTTCACTTGGAAAATACCAAGGCCAGTCACGCGAACTTTGTGACCTTTCTTCAGGTTCTTCACAATGTGTTCAACGAAGTCACCGAGGAACGCCGCAGAGGCCTTCTTCGACATTTCATGTGTCTCGGCTAATTCAGCCGCGATCTTTGTCAACGCAACGGTCAGTACTTTTTCATCAGCCATGGCTTTCTCCTTATGGTGGCGAATCAACTCTGGAAGAAAACTACAGGAGCAAGTCAGCCAAGAAAACCCTTATTTTTAGGCCCTATTTTAAATTAAGAATCAAAGAACCCGCGAAATCATGGGGTTAATTATTCGCTAACAAATGGAACCGTAAATAAACGAATAAATTCAACAAGTTAAACGCAATCAAACAAAATCTATATGATTTTTCAAAGTAATTTTCGTCATTTTATGTTTCGCGACAAGCAAATCCAGGTTGGCTTGTCGTTCTTCAATATTGTTATTTCCCGACATATTTTGGGGATGAACGCGGATGGCCACCGCCGAATGATCGCAATGCTCGATGCGAAAATCGGCATTCACCACACGCAAATACCAATCCCAGTCCCAGTAGAATGGAAGCATCTCATCAAACATTCCAAGCCGGTCATGAAGCGAACGAATGTAGCAAACAGTCGAAATCAAAATCGTATTGTCCATCATCAAGCTTTGCTTATCAGCGCCATGTGAAAACGGCTTCTTGCTTCCATCACGAAAGTACATTGTTCCATTTGCAAAGTAGAAATCCGCCAACTTACCAAGCGCCACGTTTGCTTTGTCCAAGTGATTACGATCTATAAAAAAATCATCATCATCGAGGAAGGCGATATAGTCTCCCTTGGCCTCTGAAACCCCCAAATTCCGCGCTGGCACAGCACCACGCATTTGATTGCTCAAAACCCGTATCCGCTTGTCTTCGAAATCAGCAATTTCAGTGTCACCATCATTGACGATCAAAAGTTCGAACTGCTGAAAACCTTGCGCCAATACACTGGCCACCGCCTCGGCCAAAAAAACCGGGCGGTTGCATGTCGGAATAATAATTGAAAAACTACTCACAGGGCCATTACGCCCCTTCAACCTTGGCAGATCAAGCGAAAATTTATTTCAACCAAGAAATATTAGGGTGTTGAACGCTTTCTTTTGGGCTGAAAAAATAACGTCTGAATATTTCGCTATACCCATGCATTAAGTAGTGTTTGTTTTTGGTCAACAGCCGCTCGCGCTCTTGCGCATAAAACGCCTGTAATTGATACCACGGCAAAGCAGGCCGTTCGTGATGCGCAATATGCAAGTTATTATTCAAAAACAACAATGACCAAATGGGTGAGGCCTCGACAATGATGGTGCGCTCACCTGCGTCTTCGGCAGCTTGATGTTCGCAGAAAGACCGAACCAAAGCCAAGGAAATTGCGGGATATGCAATCAACAAAATATACTGCCAAATCGGCATGCCCACCCAAGCCACAAATCCCAAAACAATAGCGGTCGAAATCGCAAACGAACTCCAACATTTCAAAATATCGCGCCGTCCGCGCACCATTTGCATAATCTCACCAGACCAAAATTGAATAATACCCACAGCTGGGCCAATTAACATTCGGCCAAACAAAGTATTGTTAAAAGTATAAAGCGTGCGCTTGAAGCCGGGTAGCGCACTCCAATCTTCCGGCAACAAATAGTAAGACTCCGGATCCTGCACCGGGCAAGTCAGATGATGGGCATTGTGATGTTTAATGTGCAGGTCGCGGTAGCGGCCATATGGCAGCCAAAGATGCGGTGTCACAAAAACCAGTAGCTCATTAAAGGTGCGGCTGCGCGTCGGATGCCCATGCAAAACTTCATGTTGTAAAGAAGAATGCAAACAAGCCATGTAAGCCCCAATCGGCAAAATCAACCACCACGGCAACACCGCATGAAACCAAACAAGGGCAACCAAAACCGCATAGACCAAAATGATCAGTGCAAGTGTGGGCCATTCATAGCGAGAAACGTGTGGAGAATTCATGGTGAGATTCGAGTTGCCGTTATTACTCAAGTCTATATTGTGAATCCCAAACCTTACAAGGCCCTGAACACAATATGATCATCGCGTCTCTCCCCATGTACGATTGGCCCGAAATCCGCGAACACACAGATGCGTTCTGGAAAGGACTCGCAAAACATGCAGGCCTGTCTGGAAGCCTTGACCGAACCACAAATTATGTTGATCTCTGGCAATGCCCAAGTCTTGATTTCAGTCAAACATGCGGTTATCCTTTTACACATGAATTCAGTGGCTTATTAGATTATGTTGCAACTCCACATTATGACTGTTCTGGCTGCAATGATGCCATGTATTCGAGTTTCATTTTTGCACGAGAAACCAAACCCTTGCAAGAATTCCGCGGTAAAATTGCAGCCGTAAATTCGATGGATTCCATGTCTGGCATGTTAGCTTTGAAACTTGTTTTTGCACCATGGGTTCAGAATGGTGAATTCTTTGAACGCAAAATTTTAACAGGCGGTCACTGCAATTCACTCAAAGCTGTGCGTGAAGGCCAAGCCGATGTCTGTGCAACTGATGCTGTTTATGTTGCACTCGCTAAACAATATCGACCAAAAGATTTGGAAGGTCTGGTGATGATTGCGCAGTCGCCGATGGTGCCGAGCCTTCCATTTGTCACGCGGGCGTGCAATCCAGACCACCTGCGAGCGGCACTCGAAAAGACCTTCGCCGATCCGGAGTTGAAAATTACACGCGAAGCTTTGCTGATGACTGGCTTTTCAAATCTTGGAGCAGGGGCCTATGACCGCATTAAGAAACTGGAAAACGATCTGCCACCCTTCAATCTATGAACGCGCCGGAACTTTCTCATTCGCAGCAGGTCTGCATGCCACAAATTCTTCGCGCATTTCACAATGCATCGAAAGTCTGTGCAGCTTTGGATATTTATCCGCCGGAAAAGCTTCGGGCACGCGCAGCTTGATATAACCTAACAAGCAGCCAATCGTAACATCGGCTTGGCTCATATGCAGGTCACTAAACCAAGGCGTACCACAATCCTTCTCAAGCGCCACCAACCCTGCATGAAGCTGATCTAAACAACGCTTCTCCCAATCTTTCGAAAGCGCCTTGCCTTCATGGAAATAACGCTCAAAAAACGTCGCCATGGTTTTTTCTATGCAACCCGTGGCCAGCGCAACCGCATGCAAAACCTTGCGCCGCTCCGGCCCATTTACAGGCGTAAGTGACCGCGCTTGCCCCGCCTTGTGATCAAGATAATCAATAATCGCCCCAGAATCGATCAGCGTCTCGCCATTCTCGATTATAAGCGCAGGAACACGAACCAGCGGATTAATCTCGCGCATCGCCTTCATGTTGGAAAAGACCGAAAGCGCATTGCGCTCAAACGGCATGTGATAGTGATGCAGCGTGACAGCGACACGGCGCACAAACGGCGAGTCATATTGGCCAACTAAAATCATAATTGAATGTTGCTCCGATTAAGGAGCGTCGGCAACCTCAATTTTAAGCTGCTTGCCCAGCGCCGCAAAGGCCGCCTCAATCTTGCCAATGCTGGTTGATTGTTTGAAGTCTAGCAGCCGGTCAATTTCCTGACGGTGCAAATTAAGTTTACGCGCAAGATCAGCCTTCTTGACGCCGGATTTCTCCAAAGATTGATGCAACCGAACCTTCATCTCTGTTCGCAATGGCAAGGTGACGAAACTATCCGTTGCGCGAATTTTCGAAGGTTCAGGAATTGGTTCTTTGTAATGAATACGCCCCGCAATGGCCTCTTCAAACGCCCCAACCGCATAGCCCAAAGCATCTTCGCGCGTTTCACCAAATGTAGTAAGTTCTGGGAAATCTGGTGAAGTCACGAGAAAAGTATTTTCATCAGGAACAATTTTAACACGATACGAAATCATTTTAATTCCAAATCCTTCAGAATTTTATGAACAAGTCCCTTGCTCAGATCTTTGCCCTGACCATGGGCAGGAATTTGCGAAGTCCTATTGCCTCTTCGCACCATAATATGCCCGCTTCCACCTTTGTGGGTTTCAAACGTGCACTCATTTTTCGCTAAGAAGCGGCGCAATTCAGAATATTTCATCAAAAGCCTCAATCAAATGTGTTCAGTAAAGTCAATTCGACACTGAACCCTGTTGGCTGGGCTTCTCCTTCAGTCAGCGGAGCTATTTTTCAGATCTCAACATCCTCGAGTTAGAACACTTAAGCAGAATTGTCAACAAAAATGTTGACAATTATTTCAGCCGATGAAGCACACTCTGCCGCCCAATCAACGGCAGTAAAGCGGCCAATTCCGGCCCGTGATCAAGCCCAGTCAAAGCCATGCGCAGCGGCATAAACAATGTCTTGCCTTTGCGGTCTGTCGCGGCTTTTACGGCCTCAGTCCAAACTTTCCACGTGCCGTTATCCCACGGCTCAACTGGTAGCAATTCACGTGCCTTATCGATGAACGAAACATCTTCGGCTGCGACATCAAATTTAGCAGCGCTGGTGATAACGTCACGCCACTGTGCCGCATCATCCAACTTTTCAATATTGCCACGCACTGCCAGCCACATCTCTTCTGATATGCCAGTCAAGTGATGTGCCACATTGGAATAGGGTGTCATGTGCAGCAACTTGGCATTCAAGCCAGCAAGTTCAGCTTCATCAAACCGGGCAGGGGCGCGGGACAGTTTACCGAGATCAAACCCATCCACCAATTCCTGAATATCCGTACACGGATGAATATTGTCAGACGTGCCTAGCAAAGCAGCATGAGAAACCACGGCCATGGATTCCAAGCCACTTTCGCGCAGCGACTGAATGGAAAGCGAGCCAATACGTTTGGATAAGCCCTTGCCGTCAGAACCCAGCAACATTGAATAATGTCCATAAGCTGGAACCGTGCCACCAATCGCCCGCGTAATCTCAATCTGCACAGCCGTGTTCACCACATGGTCTTCACCACGGATCACATGCGTCACCGCCATATCCACATCATCAATCACCGACGGCAGCGTATAAAGATAAGTGCCATCTTCACGGATCAACACGGGATCAGACAATGTGGCGGTATCAATATGCACAGGCCCGCGGATCATATCGACCCAATCAACCGGAGCATTGGCCAACTTGAAGCGCCAATGCGGCTTGCGGCCATCGGCTGCGAAAGCCGCAACCTCCTCAGTCGTCAACTTCAGCGAAGCCCGGTCATAAATCGGTGGCAGCCCACGCGCCTGCTGGCGCTTACGGCGACGGTCAAGTTCATCAGCCGTTTCATAGCAGGGATAAATCAACCCACGCGCCCGCAAATCTGCTGCCACCTCATCATAACGATCAAAGCGCTTGCTCTGCCACTCCACTCTATGAGGCGTAATGCCAAGCCACTCCACATCGGTCTTAATGCCATCGGCAAATTCCTGCGTGGAACGCGCCGTATCGGTGTCATCGTAACGCAATATAAATTGGCCACCAGTTTTCAAAGCAAACAGCCAATTGAGGATAGCGGCGCGGCCGTTACCAATGTGAATGCGCCCCGTGGGCGATGGTGCAAAGCGTACAATGTTCATAATCGCATGCCGTAGCCGCACGGAGCGCATGCGTCAAGAATGGCGTAAATTCCGCTCATCTGGTAAGGCAATCTTATGAAACAAAGAAAAATTGGAAAAAACGGCCCCTTCGTTGATGAAGTGGGCTTTGGCGCAATGAGCATTGCCGGCGCGTTTGGCCCAGCAAATGACGAAACCAGCCGCAAGACTCTTGACCTCGTCTTCGCCCAAGACCGCCCGCACATAGATACGGCTTTGATTTATGGCCCTTACACGTCAGAAACCCTGATTGGCGAGCATCTTAAAAAACACCCCGCCGCCCGCAACAAGGTTTTTATCGCCACCAAAGGCGGCATCAATCCAAATCCGCGCGGCGTCAGCAACACAGCAGCTTTCATGCGTGAATGCCTAGAAGGTTCCTTGAAGCGCTTAGGTGTCGATCATGTTGATCTTTACTATGTCCACCGCCGTGATCATTCGATTCCCATTGAAGATGTGATGGAAACCATGGCCGCCTTTGTGAAAGAAGGAAAAATTCGTGGCATCGGTCTTTCCGAAATAGCGCCCCACACATTAGAGCGTGCTTCAAAAGTGCATCATGTTGCCGCCGTGCAAAATGAATATTCCCTGTGGTCGCGCCAACCCGAACTGGGGCTCATCCAAGCCTGCAAACGCCACGGCACGGCCCTGGTCGCTTTCTCGTCTGTTGGTCGGGGTGTTTTGACGGATGTCATCATCAACCCAGTCAAAATTCCAGACACCGAATGGCGCAAAGCCATGCCCCGCTTTATCGAACCAAACTTTACTTACAACATGACCCACATCAAAAAATTTCAGGCTCATGCCAAAAGCCAAGGCTGGACAACCGCAGCCTTGGCCAATGCTTGGGTGCTAGCCAAAGGCGATCACATCATCCCCATCCCTGGCACACGCACTGCCGAACATCACGCTGAAAATATGAAAGCCTCAGACATCGTGCTGACTGCTCAAGACCTCGCCGAAATTGAAACCATCCTCCCGGTCGGTTTTGCGCATGGCAATCGCTATTCAACCGAACAGCAGGGTTCTGCGGAGCAATATTGTTGACCCTTAATTCATCGAAGAACCAGTCGGAACTGCCAATATTTATTCGAAGTTTTAAAATGACGATTAGTTGCGACAAATCCACCTTTTCCAGCCATAATTTTCCTGCTAAGACTCGGGCAGGGGTGAAGAAGCGCAAGCTTCTTACAGATGCGGATACAATAAAAATGTCAATCAAGGAGAACTAAAATGAAAACTTTAATCAACATGTCTTTGGCCGTCGTGCTGGCAACAAGCAGCGTCGTTGCCGCTTCTGCCCCTGCCATGGCAAAATCAAAGAAGCATTACCAAGAACATGCAGAGTGCATGTCAGATAAAGACTTAGGCGCAATTATCGTTGTCGGCGCAATTCTCGGCGCAGTCACTGGTGGTGTAGGCAGTGCAGTCGTTTACGGCGGCGCTTATGCTGTTGGCGGCGCTGCAATCGGCGGCGGCTTGGGCCTCGGCCTCGGTCTGATCCATCACGGCCATCATCGCTGCTATTAATTTTTAGCGGTTCGATCTCGAACATCCGGCCCGGCGATTATCGCTGGGCTGGTTTTTTTGAAAGCCTCAGAAATCGTACTGAAGACCAAGGACCTTATTAGATTGAAGAAATAATGCTTGCAGGGTTCTTCATCGACAACATTTATTTGGTAGAGCAATAGTGAAGTCTTGAGCAATATTGTCGAGTTCCAAATTTCCTTACTTTGACAAATCGAAGCTGAATTGTTCACTCTTTTGAAACAAACGTGATTGCATTCCATTTATGTTGAAAGTCAACGAAATCGTTCGACGACCTCGGAATGGGCTGATTGTGCGCATCTATTAATCTAATGGTTTCTAGAAACATCCGATCGATTGATTGTATCGCTACAAGGCTACAATTGCACCATGAGTATTGTCCTTGCATTCCACGCATGAAACTCGCGCTTGAAAGCTCGAAGTCAAGAAGTGAACCAAAAGTTCTATCAAAGAAGGCACTTCCGCCATCAATACCAAAATCGCCAGATGGATAACGACCCACAATAATTCGAAAAATTGATCGATAGCCTTCCACCAATCTGTTGATTCCTTCGGATGGATTTAACACTGCCGGTAATTCAAGGAAGGGTGCGCAACCGTTTATTGTGGATTCCTTGGTAGCAAGCAATATTCTATAGAGGCTACTTGGCATGTGAAAATGATGGATTTCGGATGCAGAGTTTGCCTCGTCACGGTAAAGTCCAAAATCAGAATGCATCTCGATCGACGGTTCGGATTGCGCCGTTCGGGGTAGGTCCTTCGGGATTATATGGATTATTCGCTTGAATTTTATCTTTTCAATCAGTTCGGATTTAGCCTTTAAGATGTAATCCGGAGTGAGCTTTCTGCCGAGACCTCCGTCGCTTTCGGCATCGCTATGGCATTGCAGGCATAGCAAAACCAAGTTGTTTTCCAAATTATTTGAAGGATTGCCGTCCAAATGATGTATCTGCAATGCCATACGCGGGTTTAGGCAAACACAACAAAGTCTTGCCACTTCAAATTCCAACTTCACTCCAAGCCCTTTTGGAAGAGCAGTGCGCTTAGGCTTAATTCTGCAAGGTTTTTTTGGCAACTTTCTCCCACCATCAATTTGAAAACTAGATCAATAATATTGTCTTTGGTCCACCGCTAATCCCTAAACCCATTCACAATCGGATACCGTCGATCCCGCCCAAAATTCCGCCGCGTGATTTTAACGCCCGGTGCGGCCTGCCTGCGTTTATACTCCGCCACATAAAGCATATGCTGAATGCGTTTTACCAAAGCCACATCATGCCCGCGCGCCACAATCGTTGACACAGGTTCCTCGCGCTCCACGAGGCCTTCGAGAATATCATCCAGCACTTCATAAGGCGGTAAGGAATCTTGGTCTTTTTGATTTTCGCGAAGTTCCGCGGTAGGCGCCTTGGTGATGATGCGTTCAGGGATCACCGCGCCTTGTGTATTGCGCCATGCGGCCAAACGATAAACTTCCATTTTATAAACGTCTTTGATTGGATTGAACCCGCCGTTCATATCGCCATAAAGCGTGGCATAGCCGACACTCATTTCGCTCTTGTTGCCAGTGGTTAAAACCATCGACCCAAATTTATTTGAGATTGCCATCAAAACAACACCGCGCGAACGCGACTGCATATTTTCCTCGGTCACACCCGCCGCAGTGCCTTCAAACATTGGTCCGAGCGCGGATATAAAACCTTCCACGGGTTCCTTGATCGGCACCACATCATAACGTGCACCCAGAAGTTTGGCGCACTCTTCGGCATCCACCAAACTGTCGCGGCTGGTATAAGCATAAGGCAACATAACAAGGTGAACCCGCGCTGCCCCTAATGCATCAACCGCCATGGCGGCCACAACAGCGCTATCAATGCCGCCGCTCATGCCCAGCACCACGCCGAGGAAACGGTTCTTATCAACATAATCACGAAGCCCCAGCACACAGGCCTTCCACGTTTCTTCTTCATTTTCGGGGATCTTGGAAACCTCGCCCGCCGTCATGCGCCAACCGGAACCACCTCGCGTCCATTCGGTAGTGGCCACAGCTTCCTCAAACATCGGCATTTGCAATGCCAGAGATCGATCCGCATTCAACACAAATGAAGCGCCATCAAACACCAGTTCATCTTGCCCACCCACTTGGTTGAGATAAGCCAATGGCAATCCGGTTTCAGAAACGCGGGCAACCACAAGGTTCAAACGCACATCATCCTTGTTACGCTCAAATGGCGAACCATTGGGCGAGAGCAATATCTCGGCTCCGGTTTCTGCCAACGTCTCGCAAACTTCTTCCGTCCAAATATCTTCGCAAATTGGAACACCAATGCGAACACCCTTAAACGAAATTGGCCCCGGCGCTGGCCCGGGCTGAAACACGCGCTTCTCATCAAACACGCCATAGTTCGGCAAATCATATTTGAAGCGCAGCGTTTCAATTTTTCCGCCATTCAACAAAGCCACAGCATTATGCAGCTTGTCGCCTTCGCGCCATGGCAGGCCGATGAGCATCGCTGGCCCATTTGCAAATGTCATTGCCAAGTCTTCCGCCGCAGTTTTACAAGCCGCAACAAAAGTTGGCCGCAACACCAAATCCTCAGGCGGATAGCCCGAAATATAGAGCTCTGGAAACACCACCAGATCAACCCTGCGCAAATCGGCCACTGCCAATTTCGCTTTCGCCAAATTAGCGGTAACGGCGCCAACCGTTGGGTTTAATTGCGCCAAAGCAATGATAAGTTTGTCTGTCATACAGCGCTTCATAGCGCGAGGCCAAGGATGCATGCAAGGCAAAGGCCGCTTTAAAAAATAAAAACGCTGCCGACACCTTGGGAAATTGTCGACAGTCGTTCCATTTTTGCAGAGATAATTCTAAGGCGCGCTAACTGGCTTGTTGTTTAAATTCACAATCAATGCCGTCGCTGCCACTGCGCCAAAAGCACCAAGGCCAATCACTGGCGGGGGCAAACCACCGCCGCCGCCTGCGACGGGTGCGGCAAAGCTTGAACCCACGCTTGCAATCTTCGCACCAGCAGGGCAGGGCACGGATTTTGCGACTGTCAAAACCTTCGGTTCAGAAATGGAAACCTCGCAGCCATTCTCATAAGTAACAATGGCGGAAGCCTCTTTCCCCACCAAAATCTTATCGCCCGGTTTCAACAAAACCCCATCCGTCGCAGCGATAAAGCCTCTGCCCTGATTGACCAAAACTTTTCCTTGAATAGATTGCATTTGTGCAAAATTCGGTTGCGCCAAACATGACGAAACACACAGCCCAAAAGAGCCAACTAAATACAACGCATTACGAACCATTGGGGTTCCCCTCATTTTTCGAAGAACGCCATCCCTATTTATAGGCTCCTGAAAAATCATGTCATTAATGTGTCCTCGGAAATAATTGAACGTTGTGTTCAGCCTGACAAAACACGTGTGGCATTTTGGTTCATGGTGATTAAATTAAAAACGAATATCAATCCAAGAATGAAAAAAACAATTCTCACGCCCGAAAAAATTCACGAAGTCGTTGGCCTTGCATGGGCCGATGAAGTTTCGTTCGACGCCATCAAGCAAGAGGTTGGGCTTTCTGAGCGTGAGGTAATTGCATTAATGCGCAGCAATCTGAAATCAGGCAGTTTCAAAGTGTGGCGAGAGCGCGTGTCTGGTCGCAAAGCCAAACACCAAACCAGATTGCGACCCAAATCGGACAGTCGTTTAGCGGCCCCGATTTTTGAGGGTGAAGAATAACGCCAAGTGCCGATTGCGCTTTGATTGATGGCGCTAACTCCGTCCTTGCAAATGTCGGTCTAAAACGGCAAATTCAGGCTCGAGGATAAATTTAAGTGAGGCTATCATGGATCTGAAAAATCAACGCGCCAGTGACAATGTAGATGACCAGCGCGGCAAAGACGGTGGCTTTGGGCCAGGCGGTGATGGTGGCTTTGGCGGAATGGGTGGCGGCAGTGGCGGCGGCTTGGGCGGCGCTGGTGGTTTGTCCATGTTGTTGCCATTGTTATTCCGCACCATCGGCATGAAGGGCATTATTGTTTTGGTCGTGATATATTTCGGTCTGAAGTTCTTGACCGGCTTTGATTTGATCAATGTGGTCAATGGCGGTGGCGGTGGCGTTTCAATGCACGGCAACACAACTCAAATTCAATTGCCCGGCAATGGCAAACTTGGCCAAACCACCAATGGAAAAAGCTTGGATGGCGGTTCAGGTGCAGGCACTGACGTTGCAACAACAGATGCTGGCAAACAATTTGTGGCTAAGGTTTTAGGCTCAACTGAAGATGTTTGGTCAAAGGTATTTTCAGACATGGGCCAACAATATGAAAGACCGCGCTTGGTTTTGTTCAGTGGCTACACCCAATCGGGCTGCGGCACAGCGCAATCAGCCATGGGCCCATTTTATTGCCCTGCCGATCATAAAGTTTATATCGATCTGGCCTTCTACCAAGATATGAAAAATAAATTGGGCGCCCCCGGAGATTTTGCCCAAGCTTATGTGGTTGCCCATGAAGTTGGCCATCATGTGCAAAATCTATTGGGCATTGCCGATCAAGTCCAACAATCCCGCAGCCAAGGCTCGGAAGCCGAAAGCAACGCATTGTCAGTAAGAATGGAATTGCAAGCTGATTGCTTTGCCGGAATCTGGACAAGCGAAGCCGACGCGCAAAAACACATTTTAGAAGATGGTGATATTGAAGAAGCACTAAACGCCGCCAGCCAGATTGGTGATGATCGCTTGCAGAAAAAGTCTCGCGGCTATGCGGTGCCAGATTCGTTCACCCATGGCACCTCTGCCCAACGGGTAAAATGGTTCAAAGCTGGATTGACTGCCAAAGCCCTAAAAGATTGCGATACATTTGCATCAAATTCACTTTAGTAGACTTAAAGTCTACAATAGCTTTTAAATCCGTTTTAAGAACCATAGCGGGGCATCCACATGGGCCCCCGCTATGGGGGTAGCCGGAAGTCTAAAAAACCCTGCAAAGTCAATTTAAGTGCCCTAGCATTGATTTCTATTAATAAGATTAAAAAGCTAAAAACACAACCTTTACGTGTCCCGCCAACGCATTGTTTACCTTGGCAATGGAAACCGATCGTTCAGCCGACCCATTTTTACCTATTCCTAAATTGAAAGCGTCAAACCGATATCATCTAGGGATGGATGAGATGAACAAGAAATTTACCGACAGTGAAGTGTTTCAACGCCTTTTAAAGGGCGCGGACGCAGCCGTGTTTCTGGCAGGCGCGGTTTTAATCACCACTCTGACACTTACAAAATCAGATGCATCAACGCCAGGCAAGATTGGCTTTTTCAGTTTATTGTTGATGTTCTTTGTTCTCTACATATTGCGCGGTTTGAACCTCTACAGCCTTGAGGCCATGGCACGCGGTTTTTTGACGATGTGTAAAACCTGGTTGATCACAGCTATTGCAGGAGTGCTGCTATTTAAAACTGCGTCATTGGTTGGCCTCAGCCTCGATCCAAGCTGGTTGTACAAATGGTCGGCGCTGACCACGCTTCACGTTATAGTTACACGTGGCCTTCTCTATGTTTGGACAAAGCCAAGAATCGAAAAAGGCGGCTCACGCCAACGCATTGCTATTGTCGGTGGCGGCAAAGCGGCAGAAGATGCAATCACGATCCTCGAAAACTCCAAAGCTATTGATATTGAAATCATCGGCCTGTTCGATGACCGTTTTGATAATCGCAGTCCAGAATCAGTTCGCAAACACAAGAAAATCGGAAAGATCGCCGAACTGGCTAACTACGCGCGCAACAACCGTGTTGATTTGATCATTGTTGCTATTCCGCTTTCGGCCGAACAGCGGCTTTTGCAAATTCTCAAACGTCTTTGGGAATTGCCCGTTGATATTCGAGTCAGCGGCCAAGCTGCGGTGCTGAAACTTTCACCGCGCGCTTACACCTATATTGGCGATCTGCCATTGCTGTCACTTTTTGATCGGCCGCTCAGCGGCTGGGATCAATTTATGAAGGACACAATGGACCGTGCTATTGCCTTGGTCGCAATTATCGCTCTCTCGCCAGTCATGTTAGCCGTTGCTTTGGCGGTGCGCCTTGAAAGCAAAGGCCCAATCATTTTCCGTCAAAAGCGCTTTGGCTATAATAATGAACTGGTGCAGGTCTATAAATTCCGTTCCATGTATGCCGACATGAGCGATGCAACTGCCACCAAGCTTGTGACCAAAGGTGACCCGCGCGTCACCAAAGTAGGCCGCATCATTCGCAAAACCTCATTGGACGAACTGCCGCAATTATTCAACGTGCTGCAGGGCCAGCTGTCGCTTGTGGGCCCGCGCCCACACGCAACGCAGGCTAAAGCTGCTGGCACTCTTTATGATGAAGTGATCGAAGGCTACTTCGCGCGACATAAAGTGAAGCCCGGTATCACTGGCTGGGCGCAAATCAACGGCTGGCGCGGCGAAACTGACACGCATGAAAAGCTTGAACAACGTGTGAAACATGATCTCGACTATATTGATCGGTGGTCTTTAGGCCTTGATCTCTATATTTTGGCTAAAACGCCGTTGGCGCTTCTGAAAAGCGAAAACGCCTACTGAATCAGAGGTTGCAACTCCCTGATTGTGCTTTCCGTGATTGTTGCTAAGTTATGGTCGCTGCCGTGGGGTAGTTAGAATCAGTAACTGATATTGGGAGGCACTAATTATGGAATCACTTTTACCAATCATTTTGCAACTTGTTGGTGGCGCAGTTGGCGGTAACGTGGGTGGCGCAGTTATGAAGGATTCAAGCCTTGGTGGCTTGGGCAACACAATCGCTGGCGCAGTTGGCGGCATTGGCGGCGGATCAGTTTTGGGTGCATTAATCCCAGCATTGGCAAACGCTGCTGGCGGCGGTATCAATGTTGGCAACATCGCAGCAAGCGGCGTTGGCGGACTCATTCTGCAAATCATCGCTGGTTTGATCAAGAGCCAAATGAACAAGGCCTAATTGGTCTGGTTATGAAGATTGAAGGGCATCCGCGGGGGTGCCCTTTTTATTTTGAGGCATTGCGTGCTGCCGCGGAAACGGCAATTATCTACATTGCTATGATTTTGGGGTTTGCGACGCATGCACGAAATTCTTGAAAAGTTAGAAACGCGCAGGAAGCAGGCCCATCTCGGTGGCGGCCAAGCCCGCATTGATGCGCAGCACGCCAAAGGCAAACTGACGGCGCGTGAACGCATTGATGTTCTGCTCGATGAAGGCTCATTTGAAGAATATGATGTGTTTGTCACCCATCGCTCCACCGAATTTGGCATGGAAAAACAAAAGATCGCGGGCGATGGTGTGGTGACAGGGTGGGGCACAATCAACGGCCGCATGACTTATGTGTTCGCCCAAGATTTCACGGTGCTCGGCGGATCACTCTCTGAAACCCACGCTCGCAAAATTTGCAAAGTGATGGATTTGGCGGTCAAGTCTGGGGCACCCATCATCGGCCTAAACGACTCTGGTGGTGCGCGCATTCAAGAGGGCGTGGATTCGCTTGCGGGCTATGCCGAAGTGTTCAGGCGCAATGCTGAAGCCTCAGGTGTCATCCCGCAAATCTCAGTCATCATGGGGCCATGTGCGGGAGGTGCTGTCTATTCGCCTGCCATGACCGATTTTATTTTCATGGTGCGCGACACGTCATACATGTTTGTGACAGGCCCCGACGTAGTGAAAACCGTAACCAATGAAGTGGTGACCGCCGAAGAATTGGGCGGGGCCACAACCCATACGCAAAAATCATCAGTTGCCGATGGCGCTTATGACAATGATATTGAAACGCTAGAACAAGTACGCAGGCTTTTTGATTTTCTGCCTTTGAGCAACGCACAAAAGCCGCCAACAAGACCGTTCCATGATGACCCCGAACGATTGGACATGCGCCTTGATACCTTGATCCCCGACAGCGCGGCCAAACCCTATGACATGAAAGAGTTGGTTTTAGCGCTGGCTGACGAGGGTGACTTTTTCGAAATCCAAGAGGCCTTCGCGGGCAACATTATCACGGGCTTTATTCGCATCGAAGGCCAGAGCATTGGTGTTGTCGCCAATCAACCGCAAGTTCTGGCGGGCTGTTTGGATATTGACTCCTCGCGTAAAGCGGCACGCTTCGTGCGCTTTTGTGATGCGTTCAACATTCCGCTTTTAACTCTTGTTGATGTGCCCGGATTTTTGCCCGGCACGGCGCAGGAATATGGCGGCGTGATTAAGCATGGTGCAAAACTGTTGTTCGCTTATGCTCAAGCAACAGTGCCGATGGTCACATTAATCACGCGCAAAGCATATGGCGGGGCTTATGATGTGATGGCGTCAAAACATATCGGCGCAGATGTGAACTACGCTTGGCCCACTGCCGAGATTGCAGTGATGGGCGCTAAAGGCGCCACCGAGATTATCTTTCGTTCTGAATTGGGCGACGCTCAAAAAATTGCTGCGCGCACCAAAGATTATGAAGACCGCTTCGCCAATCCCTTTGTAGCAGCAGAGCGCGGTTTTATCGACGATGTAATCATGCCCCACACCTCACGCAAACGCATCGCCCGCGCGTTCGCGTCACTGCGCAACAAGAAAATACAAACGCTTCCGAGGAAGCACGACACGATGCCCTTATGAAGATGTTCAATAAAATACTCATCGCCAATCGTGGCGAGATTGCTTGTCGGGTTATTAAAACGGCCCGAAAAATGGGGATCAAAACTGTTGCCGTCTATTCTGATGCAGACCGTGACAGCCTGCATGTGAAGATGGCTGACGAGGCCGTGCACATCGGGCCTTCACCTTCGAACCTATCTTATTTGGTGATTGAAAAAATTCTGGCCGCTGTGAAACAAACGGGCGCTGAAGCTGTGCATCCGGGTTATGGGTTCCTATCTGAGAATGCGAAATTTGCTGAGGCTCTGGAAAAAGCAGGAGTGGCTTTCATCGGTCCGCCCGTCAAAGCCATCGAAGCGATGGGTGATAAGATTACGTCGAAGAAACTTGCAGCCGCTGCGGGTGTAAGCATCGTTCCCGGATTTATGGGTCTCATTTCAGACGAGTCACACGCCGCAAAAATCGCAGGTGAAATCGGCTATCCCGTCATGATTAAAGCCTCGGCTGGCGGTGGCGGCAAAGGCATGCGCATTGCTTGGTCAGACGCGGAAGCCAAAGAGGGTTTTGCGCTGTCAAAAAGCGAAGCCAAATCCTCCTTTGGTGATGACCGTATCTTCATCGAAAAATTTGTCACCCAACCGCGCCACATTGAAATCCAGGTTCTAGGCGATGCTCATGGCAACATGGTGTATCTTGGCGAACGCGAGTGCTCGATCCAACGCCGCAACCAAAAAGTGATTGAGGAAGCGCCATCACCATTTTTAGACGAAGCCACGCGCAAGGCTATGGGTGAACAGGCAGTGGCGCTGGCCAAAGCTGTGGGATACACATCGGCAGGCACTGTCGAGTTCATCGTGGATGATAAGCGCAATTTCTATTTCCTCGAAATGAACACCCGCTTGCAGGTGGAACACCCCGTCACAGAACTGATCACCGGAATTGACATCGTCGAAAAAATGATCCGTGTGGCGGCAGGTGAGAAATTGGGCCTGACGCAAAGTGACATCAAGCTCAATGGATGGGCCATTGAATCGCGGCTTTATGCCGAAGATCCGTACCGGAATTTTCTACCTTCCATCGGAAGGCTCAACCGCTATCGTCCGCCTGTTGAAACACCCGAACTGCGCAATGACACTGGTGTGTTCGAAGGCGCAGATATTTCGATGTTTTACGATCCAATGATTGCAAAACTTTGCACATGGGCACCAATGCGCGAGAAGGCGATAGATGCCATGAGCGCCGCACTTGATGAGTTTGAAGTTGAAGGTGTTGGCCATAATTTGCCATTTCTATCGGCAGTGATGGGCAACGAAAAATTTCGCGACGGAAATATAACCACGGCCTTCATCGCCGAAGAATTTCCAAGGGGATTTCATGGGGTGAGCCCAAGCGACGCCAACATCACTGATTTCTGTTTGGTTGCAGCATTCATGCACATGCGTGTTGAGCAGCGCGCTGCATGCATTGATGGAACGATGGAAAATCACAAGCGCGAAATTGCTGACCAATGGGTCGTCACAGTCGGCGGAGCTTCGCACAGAGTTTCAGTTCAGCAAGACAATGGCGGTTTGGCCATCGGTGTTGACGGCGCAAAGCCGGTGCATGTGATGAGTGATTGGGTGCCGGGAAAATCATTGGGTCGGTTTACTTTGGGTGCTCGCAATTTAATTATGAAGACGACGCTCGTGCGCAAAGGTGTGCGACTGCGCCACCGAGGTATGGATGTAATCGCGCAAATACATTCGCCACGCATTGCCGAATTGTCAAAGCACATGCCAATCAAAAAGCCAAATGACACTTCCAATCTACTCCTTTGCCCAATGCCCGGTATATTGCGGATGCTCTATGTGAAGGCGGGTGATGTTGTTGAAGCGGGTCAGACGCTGGCCATGGTAGAAGCTATGAAAATGGAGAACATCTTACGTGCTGAGCGTCGCTCAAAAGTAAAAAGCATTGCAGCAGTCACCGGCACAAGCCTGAGCGTCGATCAAATCATCATGGAATTTGAAACGCCATGACCAAGAAGACAATTGACGATTGGAAAAAGCTGGCCACTCAAGAATTGAGAGCGGATGTTTCGTCACGTATTTGGAAAACACCGGAAGGCATTGACATTAAGCCGCTCTATAGCAGCGCCGATGTTCAGACTGATCAAAGCTTGCCCGGCTTTGCGCCGTTCACGCGGGGCCCAAAAGCCACAATGTATTTAGGTAAACCTTGGACAATTCGACAATATGCGGGTTTCTCAACAGCCCAAGAATCCAATGCGTTTTATCGTAAGGCGTTGGCAGCAGGGCAGAAGGGATTGTCTGTCGCCTTTGATCTCGCAACGCATCGCGGTTTTGACTCTGATCACCCGCGTGTTGTCGGCGATGTGGGCAAAGCGGGCGTGGCGATTGATTCAGTTGAAGATATGAAAATATTGTTCGACGGCATTCCGTTATCGGAGATGTCTGTGTCGATGACCATGAACGGTGCTGTGATCCCGATCCTCGCCAGCTTTATTGTGGCGGGCGAAGAGCAGGGGGCAAAGCGCGCTGATTTATCAGGCACCATACAGAATGACATTCTCAAAGAATTCATGGTGCGCAATACCTATATTTATCCGCCCACACCGTCGATGCGCATTGTGGCTGACATTATCGCATTCACCGCTCAAGAAATGCCCAAGTTCAATTCCATTTCAATCAGCGGCTATCACATGCAGGAGGCCGGCGCCACGCTGGTGCAAGAGCTTGCATTCACGCTGGCCGATGGCCGCGAATATGTGCGGGCTGCAATTGCTAAGGGCTTGGACGTTGATGATTTCGCGCCAAGACTCTCTTTCTTTTTTGCAATTGGCATGAACTTTTTTATGGAAGCCGCAAAGCTTCGCGCGGCAAGATTGTTGTGGTCGCACATGATGACCGAGTTCAGTCCGAAGAAAAATGAGTCATCGATGTTGCGCACACATTGTCAAACCTCTGGCGTTTCGTTGCAAGAGCAAGACCCCTATAACAATATTGTGCGCACCGCGTTTGAAGCCATGTCTGCGGTGCTGGGCGGAACGCAAAGCTTGCACACCAATTCATTTGATGAGGCAATTGCGCTTCCTTCCGAATTCTCGTCGCGCATTGCCCGCAACACTCAACTCATTTTGCAACATGAAACTGGCGTTACAAATGTGGTCGATCCATTGGCTGGTTCTTACTATGTGGAAAGCCTGACCCAACAATTGGCCGATGCAGCGTGGGCATTAATGAAAAAAATTGAAACCATGGGCGGCATGACTAAGGCTGTTGAAATGGGTTGGCCGAAAAAACAAATTGAAGAAGCCGCAACCCGCAAGCAAGCGTCAGTCGATATGGGGGAAACTACGATTGTCGGCGTGAACAAATATCGCCTTGAAGAAGAAGCCAAAATCGAAACCCGCGAAGTGGATAATCGCGCAGTTCGTGCCGAACAGATTGAGCGATTGAAAACGCTAAAGCGCAACCGCGATCCAAGTTTAGTAACTCGTACATTGAATGATTTGCAGGCTGTTGCGCAATCAGAAAAGGGTAACTTGCTCAGCGCTGCTATTGATGCCGCCCGTGCACGCGCAACAGTGGGTGAAATTTCAGATGCGATGCGAAAAGTATTTGGCGATCACACAGCCATACCCAAGATTATAGAAGACGTGCATGGTGAACTTTATAAAGACGATGCCGAATACAAGATATTAAAATCGCGTTTAGTATCTTATTCAAAGGCCAAAGCGACTCCCCGCATGATGATCGCCAAGCTCGGCCAAGACGGGCACGACCGTGGCGCAAAAGTCATCGCCTCGGCTTTTGCTGATCTAGGTTTTGAAATAATAGCGGGCCCACTGTTTCAAACTCCTCAAGAAGCGGCAGAGCTGGGCATTGCCAGCAACGTGCAAATCATCGGCGTTTCATCGCTGGCTGCGGGCCATAAAACATTACTGCCCGAACTAACCACTGCTTTGAAGGCCAAGGGCAGGGGCGACATCATCGTCGTGTGTGGCGGTGTGGTTCCACGTGGTGATTATAATTTTTTGCGCGAGGCCGGAGTCTCAGCAATCTTCGGCCCCGGCACAAATGTGCTGGATGCCATGCGCAGTGTGTTGGATCTGTTGGAAGGTATCAGGCGAAACTAATGCGGCGTCCAAGCAACAGCATTTGTATCACGCTTCAAAATATAGAATTGATCACCAGCCAATTTCTGCCATTCGCCCACTTTACCGTCAGGCCAAACAACGCGCAGTTCTGCATCGGCGTTCGTTCCCAAACCAAAATGTTTCCAGCCGTTGCTGCCGCTGGCATGGCCACCACCAAGTGTAATCTCACGCGACATAATTTTATCGCCACGTTTGATTTCAACATGGGCGCCAATCGCATCAACATTGGGTAAAGGTTGCTCAAGTTTCACTTCAATCCAATGGCCTAAATTATTGGAACTATTGCGCCATATCTTTGCATTCTCGCGGCGATTGACCACCACGAGGTCGAGCTTGCCATCGAGATTAAAATCAACCAGTTGCGCGCCGCGCGCCGTCGCAAAGCTCGCAATACCAGCCTTGTCGCCGACCTCTACAAACTTGCCATCAGTACCCTGCAACAAAAGATTATTGGGATCGCGCTGCGCAAAATCGGGCATTCGGTCAACATTGCCTTTGGCAATAAACAGATCGACCAAACCATCATTGTTCACATCTTCAAATTGCGTGTGCCAGCCCGTGCTGGGGCGCTCATCTGTGCCTGTGTATGGGCGGTGCGCGGTGACGCCTTTGGCCAAAGCACCCTCGGAAAAATCTGCTTGCGGCGTCACACCTGCTTCAACTTTGGTCAAGCTCTGCAACCGACTATCGGCCATGCTCGATAAAAAATACTCGGGGTAGCCGTCAGAGTTCAAATCAGCGCTGGCAATGCCCATGCCCCAGATGCGCACAAATTTCCAACCTTCTTTATCTGTGTAAAGTGCTGGCTGCTTGCCCGGCTCCACATGCCACATCTGTTCTTGGCCACCCTTGTAATACTCGCGGTCATTGGAAACGCGCAGCGAAGGCGTGCCGGAATTATTCCAATCGGTGAACATCATGGAGAGAGAACAAAAACTTGGTTTCAACGCGGTGGGTGCACCAAATTTTTTAAGCGTTCCATCAGGGCGGTGCAACCAATTATCGGTGCATGTACCCCAAGGGAATGCCTCCTGCTTGCGGTCAATATAATTGCCAATTGCTAGTGTTGGCCAAGTTGATCCTTTCTCAAATGTCGCTGCAAATGAAGTTGACCAAGCATCACCCCCATCAAAGCCCCAAGCCTTGTTGACATTTTCAAATTTGCAATTGCCCTTGCCCCGCATGATGACGTTTTCGCCAACTCGCAAAACTACGAGGTCCATGACGCCGTCGCTATCAATGTCGATGGGGTAGGCGCCTGTGACATGATCAATTTCTAAACCACTTTTCTGCTTCACGAATTGCAAAGCGCCGCCTTGTTTCGAAGTATTGCGAAAGAAATTGGATCGTGCTTGGCCGCCCGCTAAAAATAATTCAGGGAAGCCATCGCCATTGCAATCAAACGTGGCCGCACCTCCACCCACCATATATTGCCAGTCGCCCGCATAGATGCTGCGCACACCAGATTTTTTGGTTTCCTCAACAAATGACGGTACAGTGAGCTTGCCTTGATCGGCAATCGCATGCGAAAATCCCAACATAATCAGAGCTGCAGCAATTTTTATCTTCATAATCTAATGGCTCATCTTTAATGCGGCGGCAAATGCGCCAATGCAACGACCTTGATCCAACCCGCGTTCAATCGCGGCACGGAAATGAATACCGCCAAGCAAACGCGAGTTTGCGGCTTCTTTTGCAGCATCCATAAAGCTTGCAAACTTGCGCGGCGGCAACCCGTCAGCCTTTGGTGTTGTGTCTTCAAACTCATAATTTTCACCAAGCATAGATGCCAAAACCAAAGCAGCCGCTGCGGAGTTTGTGCTGTGGCCAGATGGATATTCAGGAAATGGTGGCGTAATCAAAAATGCTGTCCATTTCGGATCAATGACTTTGCGGATATAGGTAAATGGTCGCAACAAATCATATTGATATTTTGTGTTCCAACAACCGATGAATGCATCAGCCTCGGCCACGCCGACGCGCGCTAACGCTTCAACAATGCGTGTCGTTGTTAACTTTTCATGGTCGGCTGCCTGCCAAATAATTGAAACCCAATGGCCCGGTGGCGTCACCGACAGCATCGGATCATCCGACCAAAACCGTGCTGTTGCTTTTTGTTCCGGCGTCAAATTTTTTGAAGTCATATAGACTTCCATCGCCTGTTTATAAAATTCGGAATTCTTGTCTTCACTATATTCGGGTGGTGGTGGCAAATTGCATGTTGTTCCAGTCGGCATTGCGAAAGGACGGTTTTTTCCCCAGTTTGGCAGGAGTGGAAATTGTTGCAAGCGAATAGGGCTGGTGGGCACCCAATGCGCTGGCCCAGCCGTCAAAGTATATTTATCGGGGAAACCCAAATTGGTGATATCCGCACCGCCATCGCTTCGCGACCATTCGAACACATGCGAGGCAATGGTCTTTCCAAAATCTTCACTGCGCTTGATGACGTCTATTTTTACACCCGCAATTGCTTGCCCGCGCAATTGTTTTTCCATCGCCTGCATGGCGCGTTGACCTGTGGGGCCAGTGTTACCAAAATATTGATGAACTGCATAAGACATCGCCGATTGTAAAATAATAGCATCATCATAAGTTTTGCCTGCCCGCCGCTTGGGAACATCCTTTAACCCTTGAAGCTGGCCAGCGAGCGACTGCATGTTTGATGTGCCTGAAGCGACAGATTCATAAGCCGTAACGCCTAAATAAGCGAATGATCGACTGGCAACCGGCGGAGTATGTGTAGCGGTGTGGCGCACCAGTTCGAGCGTCAGCCGATACCAGTTTTGCAAAACATCATGTGACTTTGTTTCATCAGCAAATACATGGCCGATTGATAAAGTGCCAAAGCACATAATGCACAAAACTATTTGAACAAACTTTTTCACTGCCGTTGTTCCTTTTTTTTTGCTTCAGCAGGGCCAGCTGCATAAATTTCTGAATCTAAATACCGCAATGCCGCATCAATCGTGCCGCTTATAATCATATCATTTTCGATCGGTAGAGTCTCAATCTTCAAATTGTGCCGAAGCGCGCCGACTACACCTTCGTCAATTGCAGCGCGAAGTGCTGGCTCCAACAAATCCAGCGCACGTGTGCCCGCACCAGCAAGCACAATGCGGTCAGGGTTCAATAATGCGATCATTCGCGCAAGCCCAAAACCGATGGCCCGACCTGCTTTTTGAAACGCAGCAATCGCCGCCACATCGCCGCGCCGTGCGGCAGCTTCCAACGCGAACATGACCGAAGATTCAACTGCAAAGGAAGGTGGCAGTGTGTCGTCGGGCAGGTTTTCCGCACTTCGCAAAATGCCATAGTCTGAAGCATAGGCCTCTAAACATCCTCGCCGACCACACCGACATAGTGCTCCACCTGGCACATGGTTCATGTGGCCAAATTCTGCTGATGATCCTGATGAGCCATGATAAACCTCGCCATCAATCACCAACCCCATACCAATGCCATAACCCAGAAACACACAAGCCGTCGTGCCTTGAAGATCCACTTTTTTGCGAGCGATCAAGCCTTCAGCAATCATGTTTGCATCATTCGCCAAACTGCAGGAAACTCCAAATGCCTTAAACAGCGGCCCGATGATTTGAACATTTGCGGCTTTGAATGCCGGACTCCACGCAATTGATCCTGTGATATTGTCGGTCACACCTTGTGCAGCCACACTGATCTGCGCTAAGCGCCGAACATCGATGCTACTCTCGGAAATAAAAATCCGTGTTTCATTCACCAGTTTTGTACTGAAAGTCTCAGGCTCCATTTCATATGTCGCAACGGAAACTTGCGACCGCACCAGAATTTGTCCGGAGAAATCCGCTAACGCAAATTCCAGCCTGCCTATCGAAATTTTCATGACAATCAAATAGGCCGCGTCTGCTTTCAATCCGAGCAACACTGTTGGTCTTCCGCGTCGCGCAGAATTAGCCATCACTGCTGCAACATTACGTTCAGATATAGCGCCGTCCTGAATCAATTGCATCGTGATCGTTGTGATCGTTGCAGGCGAAAGTCCTGTCAATCGGCCTAAATCAACCCGCGCTGATGGCCCATGAAAGCGCAGGGCCTCCAGAACCACCAATCGGTTCTGTCGTCTTACGTGATCACTATCTGCTTTACCGCGCATGAATTCTTTCGCAATTGCAAAACAAAATATTGCATTGCACAACACAAACTTACATCTCAGTGTTGACTCAGAATGTTAGATGATGCAACATTATTTTGGACGCCAAATTAAATTTTGTAAATTCACTGACAAAAGCAAATATTCGTGCGATACGGATGAGTGTTGAACGGAGCAGGACGGGCGTCGTCATGTTTTTGAAAGTGTTCAGGAGGAGAATGGGAATGAAGAAAACAATTATCGCCATGATGGCCGCAGGTTTGGCCCTTGGTGCTGCTGCAGTTCCAGCAATGGCTGCAGGCAAAACAATCGCCGTATCTTGGAAGACTTTCCAAGAAGAACGTTGGAAGGGCGACGAAGCCACAATTAAGGCAGTTGTTGAAGCTGCTGGCGACAAATACATCAGCTCAGATGCGCAAGGCTCTGCCCAAAAGCAAGCTGCTGACATTGAAGGCCTGATTGCTCAAAAGCCAGACGTTATCATGGTTGTTGCTTTTGACTCAGATGCAATTTTGCCCTCGATCAAGAAAATCAGCGACGCTGGCATTAAGTCAATTGCTTATGATGTGCAATTTGAAGATCCAAATGCTCTTTACATCACTTTCGACAATGTCGGTGTGGGTCGTTTGATGGCGAAAGAAATTTTGAAGGCAAAGCCAAAGGGCCGTTATGCTTTCATCAAGGGTGACAAAGGCGATCCAAACTCAACCTTCTTGTTCCAAGGCCAAATGGAAGTGCTTGCCGCTGCTATGAAAGCCGGCAAGATCAAGAATGTTTGCGAAACATTCACCGACGGTTGGAAGCCAGACAATGCTCAGAAGAACATGGAGCAATGCTTGACTTCAACAAAGAACAAGGTTGACGCTGTTTTGTCTGAAAATGACGGCATGGCTTCTGGTGTTGTTGCTGCTCTTAAAGCACAAGGCATGGCTGGAAAAGTTCCAGTATCTGGACAAGACGGTGACTTGGCTGCGATTAACCGCGTAGCTCTCGGAACTCAGACTGTTTCGGTTTGGAAAGATACTGCTCAGTTGGGCAAAGCCGCTGCTGAAGCTGCTGTTGCGATGGCCGGTGGCACCGCGATGGATAAGATCGCTGGTGTTAAGAAGTTCAAAGGCGGCAAAAAGGGCGTTGAAATGAACTCAATCCTGCTTGCTCCAACTCCAATCACCAAAGCTAACATTGGTGTCGCAATCAAGGCTGGTCACATTACTAAAGAACAAGCTTGTGCGGGCGTTACCAAGGGCGTTCCTGATTGCAAATAATAATTTGCAATATTCAATAATGCGCTGCGCCATGTCCGAAATGAGATGGCGCAGTTTTTGTAGGTAATCTTAGAAACGTCACTCCCGCGCAGTTGGGAATCGATAAAATGCGAAAATCTGTTGGGGGATGGATGGTCGCATCTGCTGGAATGACGGTGAGATAACGTAGGCGTCAAAAATATTCTCTATTGGAGGCAATATTGACCAACACAACCGGTACAAGCCAAAGCCCCGCTCTCGAAGTTGAAGGGCCAGTCGCAAGATTTTTCCGTGCTACAGAAATTGACCCGCGCATGCTGGGTATGATTGCTGCGCTGATCATGGTTTGGTGCATTTTTGATGTGTGGAGCGGTATCATTTCTCCCGACGAGGGCCTGCTAGGCGGCGCTTTCTTGACACCCCGAAATCTTTGGACACTTTTGGTTCAAACGTCCTCAATTGCGGTCATGTCATCGGGCATGGTTCTGCTCATCGTCATGCGGCAGATCGATTTGTCGGTTGGGTCAATGTTGAGTTTGGTCGCGGTCGCATCGGCCGTGGTCCAAGTTTATCAACTTGCACCAAGCATAGGTGTGGGCCATCCCGCAATCTGGGGAGCGGGCGTTATTGTGTGCTTGGCACTTGGTGCATTGATTGGTGCTTTCAATGGCTATCTGACGGCCTATGCCAAAATACCAGCATTCATTGTGACTCTCGGCGGCTTGATCGCCTATAGCGGCATCGCCTTTCTTTTAGCCAAAGGCGAGACAGTGGCTCCAATGGACCAAACATTTGAAGTGTTTGGCGGCGGTATTTTGCAAAGCTGGCTGGGGCCATTTTGGAGTTGGTTGCTGGCCGGAGTGGCCTGCCTAGCTATTTTATATGCAATTGTGAATGGCCGCAGACAACGCATCCGCTTTAACTTCCCTTTGCGCCCGGTTTGGGCCGAAGTGTTTTTGGTTTCAATCGGCAGCTTAGTTGTTCTCGGCACAACTTGGGTGATGACATCTTATCCATGGCCGCAAGGTGTTATGGAAGATTATGCAGTCGCCAACAATATTACGATTCCGCCAGGGATCGAAAACACCGATGGTGCCGCAATTTGTATGGCTGAAGATGTGGTTGTTCACTGCACGACGGGACTGATCAATTATGCGGGATATTCGCTGCCCGCTCTCATCGCCATTGTCGTCTGTCTTGTCATGACTTTCGTCGCCACACGAACATCCTTTGGCCGCTATGTGTATGCAGCCGGCGGCAATCCAGAAGCTGCAGAGTTGGCTGGTATTAACACCAAGTGGCTGACCGTAAAGGTCTTTGCACTGATGGGTTTGTTGGTTGGCATTTCGTCGGTCATTTCGTCAGCACGATTAAATGCCGCAACCAATAATTTAGGCCTGTTTAGCGAACTCTATGTGATTGCCGCAACCGTCATTGGCGGCACGGCTTTGGCTGGTGGCGTTGGCACGATCTATGGGGCCATGATCGGCGCATTGATGATGCAATCCATCATCTCTGGCATGTCATTGCTCAACCTTCCTGCTGCTTATCAAAACATGGTTGTCGGCGGTGTTCTCGTTCTTGCCGTTTATCTCGATCAACTCTATCGTCGCAAATTAAGATAAGGGAGGCGGACATGGCAAAAAAATCAACAAAGAAAACTGTGGCTCCACAAAAAGCGAAACCCCCAAAAGTGGCCACGCTTGCAGTGCCTGAAACGCACGAAACACCATTGGCTGTAACGGGGAGAAAGGCGTTCACACCCGCCCCAACTGGCACACCCTTGATTGAGATGAAGGACATCTCAATTTCTTTCGGCGGAATTAAAGCCGTAGATCATGCCAGCATCAACCTCTTCCCCGGCGAGGTTGTGGGCTTGCTCGGTCACAACGGCGCAGGCAAATCTACGTTGATCAAAGTGTTGTCTGGCGCATATAAACGCGATGCCGGATCAATCCACATTGAAGGTAATGAGGTTGCCATTAATAATCCGCGCGATGCCAAAGGCCTTGGCATTGAAACCATTTATCAGACTCTTGCTCTGGCTGACAATGTGGATGCGGCTGCGAACCTCTATTTGGGCCGTGAGTTGAAGACGAAATTGGGCACGTTGGATGACGTGGCCATGGAAGCTGAATGCCGCAAGGTGATGTTTAGGCTAAACCCAAATTTCCGACGTTTCAAAGAACCGGTGATGAAGCTCTCAGGCGGCCAGCGCCAGTCCGTCGCAATCGCCCGTGCCATTCATTTCAATGCGCGCATTTTGATTATGGATGAACCAACGGCGGCCTTGGGCCCGCAAGAAACAGCGCAAGTGGGCGAGTTGATTAAACAACTCAAAGCTGAAGGCATTGGCATATTCCTGATCAGCCATGATCTGCATGACGTGTTTGATCTGGCTGATCGCTTAGTGGTGATGAAGAACGGAAAAGTTGTGGGCACGGCCAGCACGAAAGATGTTGACCACGACGAAGTTTTGGGGATGATTATTGCAGGCAAATGCCCGCCCGGCGCAACTCCGGGCCCGGGTGCCATGCGCAACTAAGAGGAATTATGAAATGAAAACCATTCAAGGCCCCGGCGTATTTTTGGCGCAGTTTGCGGGCGCTGAAGCACCGTTTAATTCGATTGAAGGCTTGGCTGGATGGGCCGCAGACAAAGGCTTCAAAGGCGTGCAAATTCCCACTTGGGATGGCCGCTGCATTGATTTGAAAAAAGCAGCGACCAGCCAAACCTATGTTGACGAATACAAGGGCAAGCTGGCCGATCATGGCTTGGTGGTAACTGAGCTTTCAACCCATTTGCAGGGACAGCTTATTGCTGTGAACCCGGCTTATAACCGCCTTTCAGATGCTTTTGCTCCGGCTTCCGTCCAAGGCAATTTGCCCGCGCGTCAAGAATGGGCCGTCGATCAATTGATGATGGCGGCTAAAGCTTCTGAGCGTTTTGGTCTTGATCGCTCGGCAACATTCTCAGGCTCTCTGCTGTGGCCATATATTTATCCATTTCCACAATGGCCCGAAGGTTTAATCGACGAAGGCTTTTCTGAGTTGGCCAAACGCTGGCTGCCAATCTTGAACGCTTATGACAAGGCGGGTGTTGACCTCTGCTATGAAATCCATCCATCGGAAGATTTGCACGATGGCGTGACTTTCGAAATGTTCTTGGACAAGCTCAAGGGTCATAAGCGCTGCAATATTATGTATGACCCCAGTCACTTTGTTTTACAGCAGCTAGATTATCTGGCTTACATCGACCACTATCATGAACGCATCAAAATGTTCCACGTCAAAGACGCAGAGTTTTTGATGAATGGTAAGACGGGTGTTTACGGCGGTTTCCAACCTTGGCTGAAGCGAGCAGGGCGTTTCCGTTCAGTCGGCGATGGCCAAGTTGATTTCGCCGCGATTTTTGCCAAACTGACAGGCTATGATTTTGACGGCTGGGCCGTTTTGGAATGGGAATGCTGTATCAAGAATTCTGAAGATGGTGCCAGAGAAGGGGCAGAGTTTATTGCCCATCACATCATAAAAGTTTCGGACAGGGCGTTTGATGATTTTGCCAAAGCCGAGGCTGATCAGAAAGCCAATAGGGCGCTTCTGGGAATTTAAATTTTAGGCCGTCATCCCCGCAATGGCGAGTATCTAGCTTTCGTTGGCACCCACTTGAAAGAAAGCGGGGTGCCAACTTTCGCTGGCGTGACGAATCTTTTAAACAGAACACATTGAATCAAACACACCAAGGAACCACCCCATGAAAGCAAAACTCGGCATGTCACCTATCGCGTGGTGGAACGATGACCTCGTTGAACTCAGTGAAGATGTGTCACTCGAAGAATGCCTTCGCCAATCACGTTCTGCTGGGTTCACGGGCATGGAGTTCGGCCGCCGCTTTCCCAAAGACCCTAAAGTTATGCTGCGTATTTTGAAGGAAGCCGATGTCACATTATGCGGCGGTTGGTTTTCTGGTCTCCTCGCAGACGGAGAACTGAGTGCTGACAAAGATCGCATTCATCCGATGATTGAATTGTTCAAAGCTGTAAATGCCCCTTGCATTGTTTACGGCGAAACCGCAGGCACAATCCAAGGAAACCGCGTTGCACCTCTTTCAACCAAGCGCGTGTTCGAAGATTCACAGTTCAAATCCTACGGCCGCAAACTCACAGCCTTTGGCGAATGGTGCGCGGAGCAGGGCATGCCGCTGTCGTTTCACCACCATATGGGAACCGTGGTTGAAACCGAACGAGAGGTTGATTTGCTCATGCAACACACAGGCGAAGGCATGCCGCTTTTGCTGGACGCTGGTCATTTGGCATTCGCAGGCGGCGATCCATTGCGCGCTATCGACAAACACCACAAGCGCATCTCTCATGTTCACACCAAAGATGTGCGTATGGATGTGATCAACAAACTAGACCGTACCACGCAATCATTCTTGGATGCTGTGGCGCTAGGTGCATTCACTGTGCCGGGCGATGGTTCATTAGATTTCGAAGCCATCGTTAAAAAGTTTGCACACTACAATTATGAGGGTTGGTTCGTTGTCGAAGCCGAACAAGACCCCAAGAAAAACTCACCCCTGAAGATGGCTCAAGTCGGCCATAAAGAATTGATGCGTGTGATGGCGCTGGCCGGATACAAAGTCGAGACAATGGGGTTTCCTGTTGGCTAATCATCCACTTTCAAGTATCAGTCGTACAAACCAGTAATGATCAAAGCTCTTTATATACTTGCGTTTGTCATGTTGTTTGGCGGATTGTTATTCCAATTCGCTGCCCTGAAAACCTTCAACTTCGTGATACCAAAAGATTCAGGCTCAGAGCAGATTGGCTCAGCCCAGCATTATGGAATTGACCCTGACCAGACACTTTATGTGTTCAAACCCACCACATCGTCTGCACCACTTCCAACGCTTATTTTTGTTCACGGCGGATCATGGGAGGAGGGCAATGCGGCAGACTATAAATTTGTAGGTCGGGCTTTTGCGGCGCAGGGGTTTCTGACTCTGGTCATCAACTACCGCGCGCGCCCGTCTAATGTTTACCCCGCTTTCATTGAGGATGTCGCATTGGCCACGGCTTGGGCCAACAATCATGCAAACGAATTTGGTGGTGATGGCAAGACCATATTTTTAGTTGGCCATTCAGCTGGTGCATACAATATTGCGATGGCTGTTTTGAACCAAAGTTATTTGAAAAATGCTGGCGTTGCTGAAAAGACTATCAGGGGTATTGCGACTTTGGCAGGGCCATTTGATTTTTTGCCACTTGATGCGGCATCAACGATATTAACATTCGGACAAGTCACTGACTTACCCTCAACGCAACCGATCAACTATGCGCGCGCCGATGCGCCGCCATTTTTAATTTTGCACGGTTCGGCCGACACCACCGTTTTTCTGCGCAACCCAACTTCACTGAGGAAGCATCTGAATGACGCTGGTGCTCATCCAAAATACATTGAATACAAAGGGCTAGGACACGTTGGCATATTGTTGGATATTGCAAAACCATTGCGTGGGCGAGCCCCGGTGCTCGAAGACGTGACAAAATTCTTCAAAGATATTTTAAAACAATAGGCCACGCGTCGTCATAATGATTGATCACATGGGTGGGGTCGAATGTTTCGACTGGCTGCGCCGTATAACCAAACGTCACGGCAATCACTGGTACACCCGTATTTTGCGCCGTGCGGATATCGGTCTCGCTATCACCAAACATGATTGTATGCGCGGCATCAACACCTAAGCGCTTTGCGACTTCGCGGTATGGGGCAGGGTCGGGTTTCATAATTGGTAAAGTGTCTCCGCCGACAACAGCGTCAATCCATTTTGCCAAGCCGAGTTCGCTCAATAGTTTATGTGAAAGACCTTCCACTTTATTTGTGCAAACGCCCATCTTTAATCCATGTGACTTCGCGGATTCAAGAAGTTCGGGAATTCCGTCAAACACTTTTGAATGTGCCGAAATATTTTCGCTATAATAGTCCAACATATCGCGGTGCATACGCTTTAGCGTGTTGGCATCAACAGCCGAACCCGTAGCCAGTATACCTCGCTCGATCAAATTCATGGCCCCTAGACCTACAAATCCTCGAAACTCATGATAGGTCACAGGCCTGCGCCCAATGGATTGCAAAACATGGTTTGTGGCTTGAATCAAATCTGGTGCTGTATCCACCAAAGTTCCGTCAAGATCAAAGATAAGCGCTTCAACTGGCATTGCGATTCCATCATGGTTGGTGTGTTTGTATGCGGCCATCCTCTATGCTAAGTGCTGGCGAAATTCCACTCATTGGAGAAAATAAATGGATTTAGGTAAAACCCAAATGCTGCGCGATATCTTGAAGGATAAGAGCCTTCTCAGGGAGCAATGCTATATCGACGGCAAATGGGTTTCGGGCACGGCCACCATTAATGTAACCAATCCGGTCAATGAAATAGTAATCGGCTCGGTGCCGAAGCTGGGTAAGGCTGAAACCAAAGCCGCCATCGAAGCCGCCGAACGCGCGCAAAAGCCTTGGGCTAAAAAATCGGCCAAAGACCGCTCCATAATCTTGCGCAAATGGTTCAACCTGATGATGGAAAACCAAGAGGACTTGGCGCAGATCATGACGGCAGAGCAGGGCAAGCCGCTGGCCGAATCTCGTGGCGAAGTGGGCTATGGTGCAAGCTTTATTGAGTTCTTCGCAGAAGAAGCCAAACGCGTTTATGGCGAAACCATTCCCTCGCCATGGGCCAATGCACGCATTGTTGTGGTCAAGCAAGCCATCGGTGTTGTGGCGGCCATCACGCCTTGGAATTTTCCCAATGCGATGATCACAAGGAAAGCTGGCCCAGCGCTTGCTGCTGGTTGCACTTTCGTCTGCAAGCCTGCCGCCGAAACACCCTTTTCAGCATTAGCCTTGGCCGAACTTGCCGAACGCGCTGGAATGCCTGCGGGCGTTTTCTCGGTGATTACAGGAAAGGCTTCGGAAATCGGCGGCGAGATGACATCAAACCCAATTGTCAAAGCAGTCACTTTCACAGGATCCACTGAAATTGGAAAATTACTGATGGCGCAATGCGCTACCACCGTAAAGCGGGTCGGCCTCGAACTCGGCGGCAACGCGCCATTTATCGTGTTTGATGATGCAGACTTAGATGCAGCTGTGGCGGGCGCCATGATTTCCAAATATCGCAACAATGGCCAAACCTGTGTGTGCGCAAATCGCATTTTGGTTCAAGAAGGTGTGTATGATGCATTCGCGGCTAAGCTTGCGACGGCAGTTGGCAAACTGAAAGTTGGCAATGGCAATGGCGACGGTGTGACCACTGGCCCGTTGATCAATGCTGCGGCAGTCAAGAAAGTGGAAGAACATATCGCTGATGCATTAGCCAAAGGTGGCAAGCTTGCGCTGGGCGGCAAATCGCTTGGCGGCAATTTCTTTGAACCTACAATCATCACAAGCGTGACCACGGATATGGCCGTTGCCAGAGAAGAAACATTTGGCCCCGTTGCTCCTCTCTTCAAATTCAAAACTGAAGAAGAAGCCATCTACATGGCCAATGACACCGAATTTGGCCTCGCCTGTTATTTTTACACCCGCGATATTGGCCGTGTTTGGCGCGTTGGTGAAGCGCTGGAATATGGCATGGTGGGCATAAACGAAGGCATTATCTCAACGGCAGAAGTGCCCTTTGGTGGCATGAAAGAATCTGGCATTGGCCGCGAGGGCTCAAGCCATGGAATGGAAGAATACATCGAAATGAAATATATGTTGATGGGGGGCTTGGGCTCATGAGCGCTGATACACAAAAGAAAGCCGCAGCTGAATTTGCCCTGAAAATGGTTGTATCAGGTGCTGCAATTGGCATTGGCACGGGTTCGACCGCCAATTATTTTATTGAAGCAGCTGCCGCAAAAGTAAAACGCGAAAAATTAGATACGCGGTTTGTGCCCACGTCTCAGGCCACTTATGCGCTTGCGCAAAAGCTTGGCATGAATTTGGTGACGATTGAAGACGCACCATTCCTTGATGCAACGGTTGATGGTTGTGATGAGTTCGATGGTTCGTTTCATTTGATCAAGGGCGCCGGCGGCGCAATGCACCGCGAGAAAATCGTAGCATCTTCCTCCAAATTTATGATCACAATTTGCGATGCGTCCAAACAAGTGAAAACACTTGGCACTGTTCCGTTGCCCATTGAAGTTTCCAAATTTGGTGTGAATGCCACAGCTTGGAAAATTGAACGTGCATTGATCCACCTCGGATATAAAGACGCAAAAATGAACATCCGCGTAACCGCCCAAGGCATGCCGTTTATCACAGATAGCGGCAATCCGATCATTGATGTGAGGCTTGGTAAAATTACCGATGTTGAAAAGCTCGACGGCTATTTGAATAATACGCCCGGTGTAATCGAAACAGGTTGTTTCATCGGCATCTGCGGCGTGGTGATTATGGGAACTGACAAAGGCGTTGTGGAGTTGACCCGCAAGTGACCGACTTTGACTATGATCTCTTCGTCATCGGCGCTGGCTCGGGCGGCGTTCGCGCGGGCCGCATTGCCGCCAAATATGGTGCCAAAGTTGCAGTGGCCGAAGAATACCGTGTCGGTGGCACATGCGTTATCCGTGGTTGCGTCCCAAAGAAATTGTTGTTTTACGCATCGCGTTTTGCCGAAGAGTTTGAAGACGCAGTGGGCTTTGGCTGGACATCCGAAAAAGTGTCTTTCGATTGGGGCGCACTGATCGAAAACAAAGACAAGGAAATTGACCGCCTCAACAAAGCCTATATTCGAAACTTGGAAGCGGCTGGTGCGGAACTGATCCTTGAACGTGCGACTTTAAAAGATAAGAACACAATTCAACTCTCGTCTGGCCGCACGGTTACAGCCAAATATATTCTCATCGCCACTGGGGCAGCGCCCTTCGTGCCGCGCCATCTGCCCGGCCATGAATTAGCTATCACATCGAATGAAGCCTTCGATTTAGACTTTCTCCCGCGCCGCATCGTCATTGTCGGGGGCGGATACATCGCCGTCGAATTTGCAGGTATTTTTGCTGGCCTTGGTGTTGAAACGATTTTGCTTTATCGAGGTGACCAAATTTTGCGTGGTTTCGATGAAGACATTCGCGCCCACCTTGCCGACGAAATGAAAAAGAAGGGCATCGAAATCAGATGCAATTCTGATGTGTCTAAAATCGAACGCTCTGGTGATGGCGTGCGCATTACGCTTGAAGATGGCAATCAAATTGGCGCTGGCCAAATAATGTTCGCAACTGGCCGCATGCCCAATACCAATAATCTGGGATTAGAGAATGTTGGCCTGCACGGAAGTGCCCATGGCGCAGTGGCCGTAAATGAATTTTCTCAAACCGCTGTTGAAAATATTTATGCTGTCGGTGATGTAACCAACCGTGTGAACCTAACACCCGTCGCCATAAGAGAAGGCCATGCCTTTGCCGATAATGTGTTCGGCGGAAAATCTGTTACCGTAAATCACAATATGATCCCCACGGCTGTTTTCAGCCAGCCGGAACTTGGCGTAGTTGGCCTCACCGAAGCGCAAGCCCGCGCCAGGTGCGCCAATATCGATGTTTACAAAACCAGCTTCCGCGCCATGAAGCACACACTTTCAGGCCGCGATGAACGCACATTTATGAAGCTGATTGTTGATGCCGAAACTGACGTCGTTCTAGGTTGTCACATCGCGGGCGAGGGTGCTGGCGAAATGGCTCAACTGCTCGGCATTGCTATAACATGTGGCGCAACCAAAGCCCAGTTTGATGCAACAATGGCTGTGCATCCTACAGCCAGTGAAGAGCTGGTCACCATGCGCGAGAAATGGAACGGCTGAACTTACTGGAATAAACTCAAAATTTGGGCGTAACCTAGCTACGATGGCTCAAGACTTCCGAACCAATCTCATCGCCGAAATTCCGCACCTTCGCCGCTTTGCGCGCGGGCTTTGTGGTGACGCGTCATTGGCCGATGATCTGGTGCAAGATTGCATTGAACGGGCGTTAAAGAAAAGTCACCTCTATGATACCTCCAAACCGCTGCGTGCTTGGCTCTATGCAGTGTTGCGCAACATCAACGTCAGCAATTGGCGCAGCAATGTGAAACATACATCGGCAAAAAATATTGACGATCTTGAAGATTTCGAAGGTTCATCAAGGGCAGAACAGGAAGATAATTTTTCCACCACCTTGATCACAGAAGCGCTTGACAAATTGCCAGCGCTGCAACGCGAGGTTTTGATTTTAGTGAGTTTAGAAGAAGTGAGTTACCGCGATGCGGCCGAAATTATTGGCGTGCCGATCGGCACCATCATGTCGCGCCTGTCACGAGCGCGATCAACACTGAAAGATATTTTAGAAGAGCGCGGGACAACAATTCTGCGCAGGGTGAAATGAAAATGTTTGAAACGGTAGAAAATTGGGCGCTACATGCGTTTGCTGATGGTGAGCTTGAAGGCGAAGACAAGAAGGCTGTCGAAAAATTATTGTCAGAAAGTGATGAAGCTCGCAAAGCTCTATCTGCCATCAACTATCAAAAAGCCGAATTGCACAAAGTCTTTAATGGTGCTTTAGAGGAAGCTGTTCCAGCATCGTTGCTGGCCGCTGCAAATGGCAGGCCACCTCGCCGCTTGTTGCCTTATCTTGCTGCGGCCTGTGCAGCTGGTTTGTTTTTAGTTGGTGGCGGCGTTGGTTGGTATGCCGGGCTAAATCAAAATAGTGCCCAAACCAGCGGAAAAGTTTTAACCGCCAGTTTGGCGCAACGTGCACTTGTGGCCCATGCCAATTATTCTGCTGAACAGCGCCACGCCGTGGAAGTGGCCGCCGCCGATAAAGACCATTTGCAGGCGTGGCTTTCAAAGCGGGTTGGTTCTGAGTTCAAAATTCCTGATCTTCAGAAGGATGGTTATACGCTTTTAGGTGGCAGGCTACTTGCTGAAAGCAACGCGCCTGCTGGTCAACTGATGTATGAAACGGCTGACAAACAACGCGTAACAATCCTGTTCACAGCCAATGCAGACGGCAAATCAGCTGACTTGCAGTTAGAGCAAAAAGACAAACTCATCACCTGCTT
>JAYTUV010000018.1:0-10846 GCA_043744395.1 Aestuariivirga sp. | reverse complement strand
CCCGCTTGAACTCTTCATTGTGTATTCGTCCCATCGTTCTTCTCCTTGATGTTTGTTAAACTATTCAAGGATGCGGAACCAATCCGTGGCAAGACCATCCCACCTCCGCGCTTGATCCGCATCTCCCTGCGGCGTCTCCTGCGATCCCCGTGCACTCTGGGTCCGGGTCCCCTTAAGTACTATTCAACTGCCTTAGCGACACTAATTGCCTCGATCTCAGCAATAGACTGGAACTCCGTCAAATATTCATGGCGGTGCTGCGATAGCCATCGCGTGACGCGGGTGTTTGTTAGAAGTTTGCGAATGTAACCTCGCGCAACAGTCAGGTGCAGGTTGTCAATACCGTAGGTTTCTTCAACCGATTTGACTTGATTTTGCAAGCTGGCGAGTTCTCGTTTCATGCGAGATATTTGCTCGGATGAAATGGCATTCACGGATCCAGGTTTAGTTTTCCGGGGTTCGACCAATAGCTTTTCTGGTGTGGCAGCAAGTAGGGCTTTGGCAAATATGCCGCTAAAATTGGTCTGTCCCAGCATTAATTCAGCAGCTTCTATCTGGCGGATGGGTGCCATACGCCGGAGTGTGTCGAATACGACAAGTGGACAATGAGTATCTTTGAGAAATTCAACGGCATCTGGACAAATGCCGTTGAGCATTTTGGACCGGCGGCGCACAGAACCCAGTTCGAGCCCGAGGGCCTCGGCGATACGTTCTTCTGGTACGCCACGCTCAATAGCCCGTTTGATCATCCGGTGTTCTTGAACCGCAGCAATGCGATTTATGCGTTTGTTATAGGTATATGCCTCATCATCAGTGGAAACGACACATTCGACGGCGCTAATGCCAAGATCAGAAAGCGCTTCGACGCGGAGATGGCCATCAAGCAGGAAATATTCTCCCGGCTTCATTGTATTAGGTGTGACAACTGGGGCCTCAACAAGCCCGATGACACGGATTGAGCTGAGGATTTGTTCGTATTTCTTACTTTCTTTGATGCCCGGCCTGAGTGTCTTGAGCGACACTATTTGCGAAAGCGCAAGTGTCACGGCCTGCGGTTCAAAGGATATTTTGACGCGAGTGACGTTTGATAGCTCATCCATCTTCGGGCACCTCGCCTGATATCCGCAAAGCAAGAGCCTGAGGCATTGTCTCCAGTTCTTCGGCACGTAGAAGTGTATTGAAGCCGTCATTGTTGAACAGGTCTTTGAGGGCTTCCACAATAAACAAGAGCTTCGCTTGAGCGAAGTCTGACTTCTTCACGAAAATCCGCTGTTTTTCTGCCTCCCGTTGATAAACGCGAACGAGGTCTGCAACAGTGATGTGTCGGCTAGGCGTTTTTCGACCTAATGTTGACTCACGAAGTGTCTTACTTCGGTTCAGGCGTTGGTCAAGAATTCTTCTGATGGTGGTTAGCTTCTTGCCTTTGAGCTTGCCCGACGTATATGCATCAATGAGAATATTTTGAGCTTCATCGCTCTCGGCCTTGGCGATATCAACCGCGAGGCTTAAGGGAATGAGTCCAGTTTCTACGGCAGACACGAGCCGTTCTTCGCCGCGGCCCAAAAGTATCAAGATCATATTGACCCAGCTGGCTGTGCAACCGATTTTTTTGGCAATTTCAGCGTCCGTGTAACCCCGAGCGTGGAGACCGCCAATTTCCTGCATAATGTCGAGTGGACGGTGTTGCCTGCGCGCAATGTTCTCAACCAGGCTCATGACAAGACAGTCATTTTCCGGTGCATCAATAACAATAGCGGGGATTTCGGCCTCTCCGAGCATACGAAACGCTTCAAGTCGACCCTCGCCACAAATAAGATCGTAGTGGATTTCGCTTCCCGATGATCGGCGACTGACAGTGATGGGGCGTTTCAAACCGATGGCATCAATGTTGTCGATGATTTCTTGGTGTTGACGTTTGTTTCTGGTGCGCGGGTTTAATACCCTAATTTGAGAAAGCGGTACCGATTGGATGTTCTGGGCATGGGAAGGAACTGTCATGCTGCCTCCAAAATATTGGTACGTCTTGCCAATTTGTATAGAAAATCAAGTGTATCGAGGCGGTAGGCATCGAATTGAAGTTCGTTCACCTCAGCCAGATTGAAACGTTCGTTGATTAAATCGATGCGCGGAAAGAGATAATAGTCAAAAGGTGCGCGGTTATGAGAGTCCATACGAACCGCAACCGTAATGTCGGGTTGCAGACTTGTGTCAAACCGGAATTGCCAACGTAAAGCATCTGCTGAAGTCTTTCGGCAGCGCGCTATCACTACGGAAAGAGAAAACTCGTCACTTACTTCAATCAGGTCTGAGGCGTTTTCTCTGCGAACCGTGGCACCAGCTTCTTCAAGCCCCTTGATAACGGATATTACGATGTCGGGGTATAGGCGGCGCAAGGCCTGATTTATTGCAATATAGCGGTAGTCACGTCTCGGGGTATAGCCAACCATGCTGTAGGCCCGCAGGAGACTGTCAAACCGGGAGCGGTAGGCGCTGCTTGAGGGCAGCCCGTCAGCTTCGTCGATGACCAGACCGGATAAGATGCCGATCTGTTCGAAAAGACCGCGTAGGGATAGGAGCATTTGATCATTGGAGAGGCGGAATGATCGGGCGGCAATTTTAGCCTGTGCCGCTTCAAACATTGGCCTATCAATAATGCCCGCAAAAGCTCCTTCCGCACGGATCCACATGCCGGGTTCGTTTTGAACTCTCAGCTTCTTGAGTTTAAATGAAATCCGGTTCCACACATTGTTGCCAATATACTTCTCATTTATTAGAACTTGATGGACGGTGCCTTTGGTCCAACTACGACCGAGATCAGTAACGACACCGCGGGCATTCAGTTCATTAGCAATTTGTTGTTCGCTGAGATTTTCGCTGACAAAGCTCCGGTAGATATTCTTTACGATGTTTACTTCATTATCGGGTCCGGGTGCCAGCACAACGCGGTCGGTTTGAATGCTCTTGTGCTCACCTCTGTCGAGCTCGCTCTTAATTACCCCTGCTTGATCGACGAGTGTACGACGGAGGCCAAAGCCCGCAGTACCACCCTGTCGATACCCTAACTCAATCAATCGGCATTGTCCGGCAAAGACCTTGGTAGAGAGTTCCCGACTATATTCTCCGGCCATTGCCCGTTTGACACCTTTGACAATTGTCGAGATTGGGCTGCCATCGTTTTCAAATTGCTCTGCGCAATAGTGAACAGCAATACCAGCGCGCCTGCACATGTACTCATAATATGCGCTCTCATCGGCACCCTGGAATCTTCCCCAACGACTAATGTCATAGACAAGGATCACGTCATAATCGGCCCGCCCGTTTTGGACATCACTAAACAATAATTTAAGGGCATCTCGACCATCAAGGCGAAGTCCGCTCTTACCCTCATCTGCATAAGTCCTAACTACATCCATATGGCGCTCGGCTGCATATCGGTGGATGGCATCGCCTTGATTTTCGGTTGAGTATTTCTGATGTTCGGTCGACATGCGAACATAAACGGCTGCCCGAATACGGAGGTTCGGTGATGGGGGCTCATTTTGCCCATATTGTTGTCTCCATTCTGTCACGACGCAACATCTCCAGACAGCCCGTACTGAGACAACGCACTGCAAACACTGAAAACCTTACGGTAAATTCGGCACCCTTGGCCGTATTCGCCTGTAACCCATTGTAGCGGCTAAACGGAGGAAACATGTTTCCGAAAAAGGGCAACAAATTACACCGTGACGGACTCTCAAACGGAACCGTGGTAAGTTTCAATTTGACCATTGCTACCGCGTTGAGAGCTGAGCTTGGCTCGACTCATCAGGCCACAAAGGCTGTCATCCGCTGGACGGGTGCAAGTGAGCGAACTGTAAAGCATTGGTTTGCCGGTACGCACGGGCCGAGTGGAGATCACCTTGTGCAATTGATGGCAAATTCCGATGAGGTTCTGAAAGTCCTTTTGGTGCGAGCTGGTCGCCGGGGCTCGCTTTCGGGAGCAAGAGTGATTGAGCTCCAAAAGTATTTGACGGACGCGCTAAAATGTTTGGAACTAGAAGATTGAGAATAATTGGAACGGCAATGGCTCTTTTACGCCCTCCGCGTTTACGTACAAATAGCTATTCCTCGCGGTAGAGCCAGAATAGCCGCTTATAGTTGAGGATTGCCGATCGGGGATGGCGCAACTGGTTTGAAAAGGCAATTCGTGACTTAAACACCATCAGCGCGTGAGTTGATTTTCGGGAACCGCTTCACGTTTGAATTCCCTCGCTAACTGTAGCCATGGTGGTATGCCTCTCTCTGTTCACGAGGAGACCAGCCAAACGGTTCGACCGAGTGAGGTCAAATAATTTTCTGCAACCACTAGCAAAATTCTCTGCTCTTCGCATGCCGACGGATAGAATTCCCTGTTCCGGCACGCAGGGAATTTATCGAGAAATGCCGGCAATTCCGGTGGAATTCCATGTTGAAAAAGCCAAATTGCGCTAATTTTCTCGGAATTCCCTGTTATTTTCCCTGTTTTTAGGGAATTTGGCCTGAGACCGTTTCGTCACTGACTGCGTCCACCACCAAATCATTTAATGCGTTAGCAATTGGTGCCTAAGTGGCAACAGCAACCAACTTCACACAAAACTTATGGCTTTGAATTCCCGTGTTTGTTCGGTCAGGGCAATTTCAGTTGGTAGCCGTTCCATCGAAGATGCACCATAAAAGCCGTGGCAATTTTGAGTGTTCTTCAAAATGAAACTGGCGTCTTCCGGCGATGAAACGGGGCCGCCGTGAACCAGCACAATTACATCTTTGTTTATTTTAAGTGCGGCCTCTGACCACTCATCAACAATGGCCGGACAGTCTTTCAGTTTCAGCGCGGACTTGGAACCAATAGAACCACCCGTTGTGAGGCCCAGATGGCACACGATGATATCACCACCCGCCGTGGTCATGGCGGCTGATTCTGCTGCATTGAAGACATAGGGCGTTGTCAGCATGTTTTTGGCGTGGGCCAGCGCGATGAGATCAATTTCTTGAGAATAAGACATGCCGGTCTCCTCAAGATTGACGCGGAACGTTCCATCAATCAGACCGACCGTCGGAAAATTCTGAATGCCAGAAAACCCAATTGCTTTGAGATCATCAAGAAATTTATCAAAAATGCAAAATGGGTCTGTGCCGTTTACGCCTGCTAGGACGGGGGTATGTTTTGTGACAGGCAAAACTTCACGCGCCATTTCCAACACGATCTCGTTGGCATTTCCATAAGCCAATAAACCCGAAAGCGATCCTCGTCCCGCCATGCGGTAACGGCCCGAATTATAAATCACGATGAGGTCAATGCCGCCTTCTTCTTCGCATTTTGCAGATAGGCCAGTGCCAGCACCACCGCCAATAATAGGAATGCGGCGGCGCTTCATATCTTGGAATTTTTCCATCAATTTGTGGCGTTCAAACATTGGCACTTAAACTCTCCTTTCAAGGCGCGGTGTGATATTTTTAAAAGCTGATATGGCGGCTTCTACAAATATCGGATCGTTGATATTCGCTTTTATGCGTTCTACTTTTCGGTTGCTGGTTTCGCGCACGGTTTTTTCAATGGCTTCAAACAAGGCATGATCGGCCTCAGGGTCATGAAAAGCTTTGCCCGGCGCATCCAGCATGGAGACCCCATGTTCAGGAAGAAGAAAGCGCACAGGCCCTTCCATCAAGTTCAGGCGCTCAACAATCCACCGGCCGATTTCACGGTTTTCGTCGCGCGTGGTGCGCATCAAAGTGACTTGCGCATTGTGAACCACAAAATGACGCGCGTTGAATTTTTCTGGCACTGTGCTGCGTGGCCCAAAATTTACCATGTCGAGCGCCCCAACGGAGCCAACAAATGGAATTTGTCTGCGAATGGCAGCGCCAAAGCGATCTTGATCTGAAGGCATAATGCCGCCCACAATCATATCTGCGACTTCAGTTGTTGTGAGATCGATGAGGGATTGAAGGAGGCCGGAGTCTGCCAATTTTTCCATGGAACGGCCACCGGTTCCGGTGGCGTGAAACACAATGCAATCATAGTCAGCTTCAAAGTGTTTTTGAATGGCGTGAACACAAGGTGTTGTGACGCCAAACATTGTCATGCCAATTGCGGGTCTGGCATTTTTGCGGTTTGCTTCTCGTGCCTCAACACTCGGCAAGCCAGAGATCATGCCAGCCATTGCGTGAGCGGCATTACCTAAAACCTGTTCGCTGATCGGGTTCAAACCTTGAATATCAGCAACGGAATACATCATCATGATGTCTGCGGGCCCAACATAGTGTCCAACATCGCCCGATGCGACGGTCGATACCATAATTTTTGGAATACCAACGGCAAGCTTGCGCATTCCGGCTGTGGCCAAAGACGTTCCGCCAGAACCACCAGCAGAAATGATGCCGCCAATATTGCGCTCATTTTCAATCCACATTGCAAAAGCATCTGCCATAGCCGTCACGGACTTTCCGCGATCATCGGTGAATACAGCAGATGCACCGCCCTGATGCGTTGAGGCTATTTGGTTTGGTTTGACGTCTGCAGTTGAAGGTTTGCCAGATGTGGAAAGATCAATCGTTTTGGTATGGATGCCTAAGGCTTCTAGGCGGTCACGCATGAAGTGAAGTTCGGCGGCCTTTGTATCATAGGTGCCGACGATAAGAACTGTTTGGCCAATAAGTCGTTCGCCACCAACTTTATAAGTTGCGATCTTCAACCAAATCTCCCATGCATTTTAGACGAAGTTGATATTGATCTATTATGATATAACTTAATACAATAAAATCAGGTTTTGGCTATCGCAGTAAACGCTTTGTAATTTGGAACGTACATGACCTATAAAATCAACTTCTACGAATTGGCCAAGCTTTCTTCTACTGAACGCGCCAAATTGCATCAACGTGTGGAGACTGATCTTTCGGGTTTTGAAACTAAGGTTCGCCCGATTATTGATGCGGTGCGCGCTGAAGGCGATGCTGCACTGGCACGGTTTGCCCGCGATTTTGATAAGGCACCTGTGCAAGCCTTGGAAATTGCAGCGACAGAAGCCGATTTTGATGCGGCTGAAAAAACCCTTGATCCTAAAGTGCGCGAAGCCATGGAATTTGCGGCAGGGTCTATTCGCAAATTTCACCTCGACCAAATGCCGGAAGAAATGTGGTTGCATGAAATTAGGCCCGGTGCATTTGCGGGGGATCGTTCGCGTCCTATCCCCTCGGTTGCCTGTTACGTGCCGCGCGGCAAGGGATCATTTCCGTCTGTTGCATTGATGACGGCTATTCCAGCAAAGGTGGCTGGTGTGAAGGATGTTTGTATCATCACACCGCCGGGCCCCGATGGCAAAATTGATGATGCCACATTGGTGGCTGCACGTATGGCGGGTGTGAGCAAAGTGTTTAAAGCCGGTGGCGCGCAAGGCATTGCCGCTGTGGCTTATGGAACTGAGACCGTTCCTAAAATGGCGAAAGTGATTGGCCCGGGAAGCCCATGGGTGGCTGCGGCCAAGCGCTTGGTGTCGCATGTGTTGGATACGGGTTCTCCTGCAGGCCCAAGCGAAGTGATTGTTTTTGCGGATGATAGTGTGAACGGGGCGCTTGCTGGTCTTGATCTTTTGGTTGAGGCTGAACATGGGCCAGATAGCTCGGCTTATCTGGTGACGTGGAGTAGGCGGGTGGCCGAACAGGCGGTCGCCGCCATTCCAGATTATTGGAAGCAGATGAGCGAGCAACGCGTGGCATATTCCTCTGCGGTTTTGGGCGGGCCAATTGGCGGCGTGGTTTTGGCGCGGGATGAAGAAGACGCAATTGCATTTTGCAATGAATATGCGCCAGAACATCTGGAGGTTTTATCCAAAGAACCTTTTGCTTATTTAGGCCGTCTTGAAAACGCGGGCGAAATTTTATTGGGCGAACACACACCGTCAACCCTTGGTAATTATGTGATTGGCCCAAATCATGTCTTGCCCACCGGCGGCTGGGCGCGCACGGCCTCTGCGGTTTCGGTATTTGATTTTCTGAAACGAAATTCAATCGCTTATGTAACGAGCAAGGGATACCCCGAACTCGCCAAACACGCCCATGCACTAGCCACTTATGAAGGCTTTGATGGCCATGCCAATGCCGTGTCGGAAACCAGAGCTAAGATATTGAAATTACCGACGAACTGAATCCTGCTTGACATTGTTCATGTTTTGTTCTGAATTGCTGAAATGCATGCAGAAAAACTATCAGAGCTTCGGGCTTTCCTGACCAAGCCTGAACTTGAACACACCATTGTGCGCGTTCCGCTCGGCCATGAGGGTGCTGATGCTTATCTGAGTGGCGGGCTTGAACGCGGTGTGTTGCACGAAGTTTATAGTGTCATGGGCCATGAGGCCGCTGCAACTGGCTTTGCCGCAGGCCTTGCCATGCGTGTGATGGAAAATAAGCACCTGCTGTGGATTGCACAAGATTTTGCAGCCACAGAATTTGGTGCCCTTTCTGCCACGGGTCTTCTTGAACTGGGTTTTGATCCAGACCGTCTGCTTATGTTGTGCGTGGCCAATGCTGACGACGGCTTGCGCGCGGCGGGTGATGCCCTCACCTGTCAAGCTTTAGGGGCTGTGGTCATTGAAATGTCGGGCCGCCCCAAAGCGTTTGATTTAACCACAAGCAGACGCCTGACTTTGGCCGCAGCTCAAAAATCCGTCACAGTTTTTTTATTACGTTTCTGTGCCCAGCCCAGCATCAGCACCGCCGAAACCCGCTGGCTGGTGCGAGGTGCACCTTCATGTGAGCAAGATGAAAATTGGGGGCAGCCAGTTTTTGGTGTGCAGCTCATCCGCAATCGGCATGGGCAGACAGGTGAGTGGATGATGGAGTGGAATGGCAATGAGCGTATCTTCAAAGCCCCAGATGCAAAGCGTAAAACAATCACGGCGGATCATCGCTCTTTGGTTTCCACGCCTACCAACTGACCGCTTGCAACGCCGCGAGACGGCGAACCCTGCAGCAGCACCTTTGGTGATTGTGGCCAAAGTTAAAAACGCCATGGCTTTGCAAGCTGTTGACCGCCGTGCCACCACACTGGGCTTAAGCTTTGGCCAGCCACTCGCCAATGCCCGCGCTATGTTAGCCGAACTTAAAGTGGTTCAAGCAGATGCGGCAGCTGATGCAAAATTACTGAACCACATTGCTGATTGGTGTGGCCGCTTCACGCCTTATGTGGCGCTGGATGGCCCGCACAGGCTTCTTCTTGATGTGACAGGTGCAACCCATCTTTTTGGCGGGGAGCAGATGATACTGGATCAGATTTGCCGCAAACTTGAAATTCAAGGCTTTGCGGTGCGTGGCATAATGGCCGGAACCGCTGCTGCAGCCCGCGCGCTTTGTCGCTATAAAAGTGGCGTGGTGATTGCACCAGGAGAAGAAAAAAAAACCATAAGAGCTTTACCTGTTGAAGCCTTGGGGCTTGACCCCACCATCACCAAAGCATTTCGCCGTGCGGGACTAAAAACCATTGCCCAAGTGGCTGACCGCAAACGATCTGAATTGACCGCTCGCTTTGGCGCTGCCACGCAATCCATCATTGATGAAATTTTAGGACAAGACGCAAGACCCATCAGCCCGCGTTTACCCCGCGCTGAATATACCCACGAACAGGCTTTCCCCGAACCCATCGCCAATGATCATTTAATCAACGCCACGCTTCGATCATTAAGTGAAGGCCTGTCTGAGAAGATGCAAAAAAATGGCTTGGGCGCGAGGCGTTTGGAAGCGTTATTCTTTCGCGCTGATGGGGCGCTTCGAAACATCAGCATATCCTTGGGCATGGCCACGCGTGATTCAAATATTATCCTGCGCCTGTTCCGCGAAAAATTAGACGTGCTGAATGACCCACTTGATCCGGGTTTTGGGTTTGATCTCATCCGCCTGTCTGCCACTGAGGTTGAGCGATTTACGGTTGAAGCTGCAGATCTTGATTCTGATCTGATTGCGAGAAAAGAATTGGGCTTTCTGATTGACCGCCTTGCCACACGCTTTGGAACCCGTCGTATTTTAAAGTTTCAACCAAATGATACCCATATCCCTGAAAAATCTTTTCAAGCTATATCTGCGCAAAGCGCAGTTTCATCAAAAATGCCGTGGAGAAAAATCAGAGCGACAAGCGTTATCCCGCGTAGGCCTTTGCGCATGTTTGCAACGCCAGAGCGGGTCATCACAGTCACCGACACGCAAATTAATTGGCGCCGCGCCAATCGTACCATCATTCAGAAAGAAGGCTCAGAACGCATTGCTATGGAATGGTGGCGGCATGACGAACCTCAAAGTCCCCGTGATTATATCCGCATGGAGGATGCAGATGGCAGGCGCTATTGGCTTTATTGCAACACGGCGGGTGAGCAGTGGTTTTTGCATGGATTATTTGCATGACAGCCTATGCCGAAATTGCGGTCACGACGAATTATTCATTCTTGCGCGGTGCATCGCATCCGTCCGAATATATCAACGCGGCGGCGGCTTTGGGCCACAGCGCTATTGGCATTGCAGACCGGAACACATTGTCTGGCGTGGTGAGAGCTTATGCGGCCCACCAAGAAATAAAGGGTGAAAAACCAAAACTTTTGGTTGGCACACGCTTGGTTTTTAGTGATGGCACGCCAGATATTCTAGCCTACCCACGCGACCGTAAAGCCTATGCAAATCTTTGCCGTTTGCTGAGTGACGGTAAACGTCACGCGCCAAAGGGTGATTGTTATTTAACGCTTGATGACCTCATCACATGGCAAGAAGGTCTATTGCTTGTGGTGATGCCAGCTCATCCGGATGTGCCCATTACAGAGGTTGAAGAGTCAAAACATTTTTGGAATAA
>JAYTUV010000017.1:0-10957 GCA_043744395.1 Aestuariivirga sp. | reverse complement strand
GCCTTCATAGTCTTTGCAGATAGCCATCAACAAAGGCTTGTCATCCGGGTCAAAGGCATCGGCAAGCAACTGGCCTGAAGGATTATCGCGAGCGCGCACCATCTGCGTGACGGTGACGGCGGCAATGGCGCTAAGAGCGGCAAAGTTCATGAAGGCGGCGGGGTCACTCATTCTGGCATCTTCGATCCTAAAGCCTGCCGACTTCAGCGTTCGGAAGAACTCCTCGATGATCCAGCGCTTGCGGTAAAAATCCAGCATCAGGCGCGCCTGGCCAAACGCTTCGATCACATGGCTGGTCAGCAGAAGCCAATGGATCGGCTCAATGCCTTTCGGCGCATCAACTTCGCGGACATCAACCAGATGAAGATCAACTGCCTCGGGCAACAACCTGAGGTCAGCCATCGGCATGCCCCGCTCCGGGCGTTTGATGCTGGCCGGTCCAAAGCGCAATGCCAGTGCGGCTTCTCTGGCAGGCCTTCCGGGGCTTGCAGCAATCGTCACCGTGATGCGACCTGCCTCAGCCAGTGTCTCGGCATGGTCAAACAGCTTTGTGCCGTTCGCAAGGTTGCGGTTGGCACTGGCCCTGATCAGCACATGAACATTTTGAGGCCTGCACGCAAAGTCTTCATAGAGATCGCTTTCCCGGTCAGACACAACTGTGATGCGTGAGGCTTTCGCCAAAACTTCACCCGCCCGCTGTGCACCTTTCAGCCATTTGTGCGATTCCTTCTCCGCCAAAGGCCGCTTTGAATGATGCGTCGTGAGCACCTTGTCGCGGTTCCACACGGCAACGTCCGCAAGGCCAACAAGCTCCCCGCTTACCGCATCAACGGCCAGCACAGGGTGCACCAGAACCCCGCCCAGAAAGCCACCCCGGCCAACTGGTCCAAAGCCAGCTTGCCGCATCTTCGGGCCACCTAGAACAATCTCGCTGGTATCCTGAATGGCCAGAATGTCACGGCCTTGAACCCGCTCTCCGGTTCTGTCGCCTGCAGCTTCGCTCAACGCCTGAACAGTCACTGCCGGGTTGCGCAGGAACCGGCCGAACCCGATCTCTCCACGTCGCAGCCCGCCAGCAAGTTCCAGAATGCACGAGCCAGGATGCACAACAAGTGCCCGATGGCGCCAGGCCCCCTTTTTTGCAGGCGCAAATCACCAAACCCGCCCACCGAAAAACGATCAACATTCACGCAGGACAAACTCATGATGGCCTCCCGATTCAATCTCTCCAGATTGAATCAGTAAAACACGCAATCCTCAAGACTCAAAAGATGTGTGCATCAGATAGGGGGAAGCAGGGGGGAAGCAAAATGAATGGAATTCGCGGGCCAAAAAGAGAAAAACACTGTGACATCACACGGTAAAAATAATTGTATTTCAATGTTTTAGTGAAATTCCGTGAATGCTAAAGAATCATGTGGAAGGGTCAGACGAATTTTGCCAAGGTCGGGGTCGAGGGTTCGAATCCCTTCGCCCGCTCCAATTTTCAAATGATTGGTCGTTGATTTTCAATATGTGTTTTCGTTAGTGGCGGAAGTGGCGCACCCCAGTGAAGACCATCGCCATGCCAGCAGCATCAGCAGCTTTAATCACCTCATCATCGCGCATGGCGCCGCCTGGTTGAATGATGGCTGTAGCGCCTGCCTCTGCCGCGGCCTCAATGCCATCTGCAAAGGGAAAAAACGCGTCTGATGCCAGCACGGCGCCGTTGACCAAAGGTGTTTTCAAACCTAAAGCAGTGGCTGCGTCCATACTCTTGCGGACAGCGATGCGCGTGGAGTCAATGCGTGACATTTGACCAGCACCAATGCCAACTGTTGTGCCGTTCTGTGCAAAAACAATGGCGTTGGATTTGACATGCTTTGCCACTTTGAAAGCAAAGCGCAGGTCACTCATTTCTTGAGCCGTGGGTTGGCGTTTGCTCACCACTTTGAAATCCATGGCCGAAATGCCGTCAGCACTTTGAACCAACAGGCCGCCCGAGATTGATTTAACGAGCGTTGCGTTTGGGGCTAGCTTGCTAATATCGGAAAGCAACAGAAGTCGTAAGTTTTTCTTTGCGCCTAGAATACGGCGCGCATCTTCATCTGCATCTGGTGCAATGATGACTTCCGTAAAAAGTTTAGAAATTTCTTCTGCCGTTGCCCTGTCTAAACTTCTGTTAAAGGCCAGTATGCCGCCAAATGCACTGGTCGCATCACAGCTAAGCGCTTTCAGATAGGCTTCAACAGATGTTGCGCCAAAAGCCACACCGCAAGGGTTAGCATGTTTCACAATCACGCAGGCGGCAACGTCATCGCTAGCAAATTCGCGGATCATTTCTAAGGCCGCGTCAGCATCATTGATATTGTTATATGACAGCTCTTTGCCTTGCACTTGCTCGGCGTCCACAATACCTGTGCGACCATCATTGGTTCTATAAACAGCGGCTGTCTGGTGTGGGTTTTCACCATACCGCAGAGTCTGCTGCAGCTTACCACCAATGGTGAAATAATCAGGTGTTGCTTCGCCCAATTGTTTGTTGAACCACGTGGCAATAGCGCTGTCATAGGCCGCCGTTTTGGCAAAAGCTTTGGATGCTAATTTTTTCCGGGTTGCCAATGTTGTTGCTGTGTCTTTGGAGCCAAGCTCGGCGATGACCAAAGCATAATCAGCCGGATCAACCAGCACCGTCACATCGGCATGATTTTTGGCCGCCGCGCGGATCATGGCCGGGCCGCCCACATCGATATTTTCAATGGCGTCGTCCCACGCCGCGCCCTTGGCGATTGTTGCTTCAAAGGGATAAAGATTGACCACCAGTAAATCTATATTTTCAATGCCATTGATTGATTTTGCACTTTGATGTTCGGCATCGGCGCGAATGTTCAAAAGTCCGCCATGAATTTTCGGATGAAGCGTTTTCACGCGACCATCCATTATTTCTGGAAATCCTGTAACTTCAGATACGTCTTTAACCTCAAGTCCGGCGCCGCGCAAAGCAGCGGCGGTTCCTCCGGTCGAGATCAATTGAATACCAAGTTCCAATAGTGATTTTGCAAATGGCAATAATCCAGTTTTATCTGATACAGACAGGAGTGCGCGTTGAATTGGTTTTTCGGTCATGACGATGCCATAGCCTAAGGCAACCGCCGTTTAAACCCTGTTTTTTAAATCAACAGGTCGGTCTCAAAACTCACTTTCTTGCGGCTATTTTTTATGGCTTTTGCTTGCTTTTTAAGCGACCAATTCATTCGGTTTTCTTTTGCATATTCATTGCGATGGATCAAAATTTCGGATTGCATATTGGATTGGCGAATGTGGATTGTTCCACCCCGCTGTTTAAGATGCCACACAGATTGATCAGGCATCACAAACATTACCGCCCGACCTTCCATCAATGACGAAAGTTTGATGCCGGGTGCAATTTGGATAATAATCTCACCTTCTACGTCGACGCCAAACTCGTCCTCAATGCGAAGATCATGACCGTCTGCAGACAGAAAACTGGTTCGCTTTTGTTTGGCACTTTGCATCGTCAGGACTGTGCCTTGTGGTGCGGTTTGCATGAAGGAAGGTCTCATATGTCCGGTTTCCAAGATTTGTGTTTGCATCAGCTTTTGTTTGCCGTCGAAAAAATCAAGGCCAAGCTTTGTTGACGTGTCTGCAATCAGTGCCGCTTTGTTATGGTCAATACGCGCAAAACCGGAATGTGACGCAAAGTCTAATTTTGGAATTTTAATATGCTGTACTTCAAGTAGACGGCGCTGGCGAATAACATCAAGGTCGTTTTGTAAAAAACCAGACGAATTGCCATCGGGGCATTGTAATAATTTTAACAGTGACAATCCTTTTTCTACAGCACGTGAAAGCAAGGGCGGCATGATTGGTGTTTTGGTCAACTGCAAAGGAATGACCAATTCTAAAAACGTAATCAGTTTCTGACTATTATGTGATACGTGCCCGCCATCAGGTAAAACTTCGTGGTCTAAATTTTGTTCAATCAACTCATAGGCCAATTCCCGTAAATGCCCCAAGCCTTGAAAACTATTCAAGCAATAAAGCAGTGCAATTGCTTTACTTAAACTTTGTTCTGGATCACGTACTTTAAATTTCAGCAGTGCGTTCAATTCTTGGGCGACGATTTCAAAATAGTGGCTCTGGACAGAAGTTTCACAACGCAGCGCAATCATTTGACCGTGTGTAGCAAGCGAAATTAGAATTTTTGCTTGTGATGTAATACTTTTCTCAGTTTGTTTTGAAGTGCTCCAATAGTGCAAAAGCCGCATGGCAAATTGGTCGTGCAGGCTGCGATTGCTTGCATTGAAATGGGCAAGCCAATCAAGACCCAGCATGGCGTCGCGCCATTCAGGCTTTGCATTATTTGATCCAAATACATCACTTGGAGATGCAGTTATAATCTGGCCGGCAAACGCAAAGCGCCCGGCATACATTTCAGAGGCCTGGCCTTCATCACTGGTGAACAAAGGTGTGACGACTTGAGCAAACCTATTTGGCACGTGGTGACGTAAACGGACAATTGGCCGAAAACACGCAAGCAGGTTTGAACGCCATGCGAGCTTGTCTTTAGACGCGCCAAAGGTCACTGTGCCTCGATCAGTCATGCCTCGACTTTTGCCTTGCTAAATGAGCTACTAAAGTGGGAAAGTTGAAGTCTGGCCAAGCTATGGTTAATGAAGTGCTAATTTTCGTGGGTGCTATGACAATTTCAAATGAAGTGAAGAAACGCCGGCTTTCCGATGCTGCCAAACGTGCTTTGTCTGAGGCTGAAACACGCCGTGCCGCTGCCGCCGCGCAAAATCTGCCACCTGAGCAAGGCGGCCCCAAAGGGCCAGAGCCAACTCGTTTTGGCGATTGGGAAAAAAAAGGTATCACTTCGGATTTTTGAAATGAAGCGCTTTCTCCAAATTTCCGATCTCAAAAAATCCGCGATGCAACTTTGTAAAACCGAACCACGTTTTCAAACCATTCTCAATCAACATGGGTTGCCTTCGTTGCGCGCCAGCCCGCAGGGCCTCGAAGGCTTGTTGATGATCGTGACAGAACAGTTTTTATCGCTCCAAGCAGCTGCTGCAATTTGGGCAAGGGTGCGTAATAAAATCGAGCCTTTTGATGCCGAAAAAATTTTAAGTCTTTTGCCAGAAGAATTGTTGAGCTTGGGGCTTTCTCGCGCCAAGGCCAAAACCTTTCATGAAACAGCACGGCAGGTTTTGAATGGAGCATTGGATTTCATTGCATTGGAAAATCAGGACGAAAAAAATGTTGCAAAACAATTATGTGATCTACCCGGCGTTGGCCCTTGGACTGCAGATATTTATCTGCTTTCGGTGATGGGTGCTACTGATGCTTGGCCAGCGGGGGACTTGGCTTTGCGAATTGCCGTTCAAGATTTTTTGAAATTGAATCGGCGGCCAGAAATAAAAGATATGGCACTCCTAGCCGAAGCTTGGCGTCCCCAAAGAGCCGTGGCAGCAAGGTTTTTATGGAGTCATTACCGTGGCCTCAAAGGCCTTAAACAGGCGTGACAACTGCCCCCTTCACAGAACTGATATAGTCCTTATAGTACAAGTCATTGATTGGTTTGAAAGAGGTTCCCCTTGTATCAAGCGCCCATCGCGCCAGAGGCTTGCCCGGCTTTAGTACTCAATGCTGATTATCGGCCTTTGAGTTACTATCCCTTATCCTTGTGGTCTTGGCAGGATGCAATCAAGGCTGTGTTCTTGGACCGGGTTAATATTGTGTCTGAATATGACAGGGTGGTTCATAGCTCATCTGCTGAATTCAAACTTCCAAGTGTAATCGCGCTCAAAAATTATGTGCAGCCTTCGCGTACGCCTGCCTTCACACGGTTCAATGTTTTCTTGCGCGATAAATTCATGTGCCAATATTGCGACTCGCCCGATGATCTGACATTCGACCATGTTATCCCGCGCTCGCGCGGTGGTCATACGACATGGGATAATGTGGTCGCGGCCTGTTCGCCATGCAACCTCACCAAGGGCGGTGATATGCCAAAAAAAGCTGGCATGTTCCCGCGCCAATGGCCCGTTGTTCCTACTGTCAACCAGTTGCACAGTAATGGGCGCTTATTTCCGCCCAATTATTTACATGAAAGTTGGATGGACTATCTTTACTGGGATGCCGAGCTTGATCCGTAAATTTTGTTGAATGCAAAAAATGAAAGCGCAGCGGAAATGATGGCGTTATAACCCGCTAGCGATACTCCTAAAATCCGTATTGCAGCTTGATCACACATCACCGCCTTCTTTGTTAGATCAGGAAGCCCACCTGTAAAATCGCCTGTGCATTCTGTTGGCCCTTCCCAGAATTTCCATTCAACGCCAGAATGATAGATACCAAAGATGCAGCTGGCCAACATGATCAAACCTAAAACGATCATGCCGTTCTTCTGCAAAGATGCACTTCGCCCATACAGCAAAACCATCAATAAGCTTATGGGGATTGCCAAGTAGTAAGCTAAGCGCTGTTTCAAACAAAGCTCGCAAGGCGGGAAGCCTGCATATTCAAAAATCCAAGCCCCGATGATCGTTGCAAGTGCCACAACGAAAATAATTTGAAAGGCTTGCTTCTGCGAAATTGCGCTTAACATGTCAGTGCTCCGTGTCCACCCAAATATTTGAACCCTAAATACAGGGCAATTATGACTGCCGCAGCAACGCCCGCTATCTGCCCTAAGCGATGTTCAATAAAATGTTTGATTGTCTCACCATATGTGCGCAGTGCCCATGCCAATGCAAAAAACCTGGCACCACGCGCAATGATGCAGGACAGCACAAAAAATACAAAACTGATTTGCATGGCACCAGCCAAAATGGTGACGATTTTAATTGGTGGAATATGGGCCAAGCCCGAAGTGGTCAATAAAACCAGAAGTGTTTGGCTGGTTGCGCAAGATTTGAAGTGTTCAAACTCATCTAACTTTCCATAAAAATGAAGCACGGGCTTTGCAACCGTTTCATAAGCAAAATAGCCCAAAAAATAACCCGCTATGCCTCCGAGAACAGAAAACAGCGTGGCGACAAAAGCAAAGCGATAGGCCTTCTTTGGTTGGGCCAATGCCATCGGCAAAAACAAAATATCAGCCGGTATCAAAAATACTGAGCTTTCGACAAAGGCAATGACCGCCAACCAAACCTCGGCGCTTTTGCGCGCGGCCAAACTCAGCGTCCAATCATAAAGTTTTTTCAACATCAACTCATCAATCCAAATCAGGCTTGTTACGGCGTAAAACTTTCGTTTGCCCGCGTTTGACTTTGGATTCAATGCGTTTGAGCGTTGATGAATAGCTGGGTTTGGTTTTGTGTCTGATTTTTGGTCGCACCAATGATTTTTGCAACATCAAAACCAACTTATCTTGCGCTGCTGCGCGGTTGCGGTCTTGTGACCTGAATTCCTGAGATTGAATCACCAAAATATTGTCTTGGGTTAAAAGCCGTCCAGCCAAAATCTTGAGCCTCGCCAAAGCATCTTCAGGCAAGCCCGAAACCGAAATATCATAGCGCAGCTCAACGGCGGTCGAGACTTTGTTAACGTTCTGCCCGCCAGGCCCCGAAGCCCGCATAAAGCTTTCCTGAATGTCGCGCTCGTCGATATAAAAAGAATCGGTAATTCGGATCATTTTCACTTTAAAGCGCCTTGGGGTTGACGGCGCAAGCCTTCCCCGTTTAGAGGATAGCCAACAAAACAGCAAAATGCAGTTTTGGCCCTTGTGGTGGAATGGTAGACGCGACGGACTCAAAATCCGTTTCCGAGAGGAGTGGGGGTTCAAGTCCCTCCAAGGGCACCAATCTCTTAATTGTGGTCGGATCATGGCAACAATCTGCGGCGCATTCGCTGTTGATTGCCACTCCCGTTTGGATTAGTGCATGTGATCGCTGGTGGGCGTGGAGTGGCAGTGGTTTGAGTTTCATATTGCGAATATGTTTGGCGTGCTTGATTGGCTTTTTTGCTGTTGTTTCTTCGTGGGCAGAAGACAAAACCGCAAGCAACACCGGCCCTTCGCTTTTGTTTGATGCTTTCACCGGAGAAGTGATCAGCCAAGAACGCGCTGGCGAACCTTGGTATCCAGCATCCCTTACAAAATTGATGACGGGTTATGTCGTTTTTCGCAAAATTCGGTCAGGCGTGCTCAAGGTTGACCAAAAGATTCCAGTTTCAGCATTGGCTCATTCCCAACCCGCAAGCCACACAGGTCTTCCAACGGGCACAATGGTCACGGTGGATTTCGCCCTGCAATCCATGTTGGTTTTTTCAGCGAATGACATGTCTTATGTCTTGGCCGAAGCAGCCAGCGGCACGTCAAAAAATTTCGCAAAGGAAATGAATGATGTGGCCAGGGACATGGGTCTTGCAGCCACGCATTTTGAAAACCCAAATGGCCTTTTTGATCCCCGCCAGATCACTAGTGCGCGCGACATTGGCATCATCGCGGCACTCATTATCAATCAGTTTCCTGAACACTCACATTACTTCGCCCAAGAAGCTGTGATGGTCGGTAAACGCCGCATGGCCAATCACAATAGTCTCATTCGCCTTATGCCAGATGCCGTGGGCATGAAGACCGGCTTTGTTTGCAATTCAGGATATAATCTCGTGGGGTCGGCGATCAAAGATGGTCGTCAATTGATCTCGGTTGTTTTGGGCGCGCGCAATGGCGGCCAACGCGCGCAACTTTCTCAGTTCCTGTTACAATCCGGTTTTGAACGCCCGAACGACCCTACGCGCGGCAAAGTAGCTGAAATTGTCGATCAAGCTTATGGCGCCATTGTTCCAGCAGATATGACCAAGACTGTCTGCAAATCAAAAGCACCTGTAACGCCAGTGAACGCGCATAATATGTCAGGTTGGGCTGTTTCATTTGGCACTTATGCAGATGCAATTAAAGCTGATATGGCGCTGCGCGGTCGGTTGATCAGCCCAGCGGGGATTGAAGCAGGCGGCACAGGCGGCGTTATCAAAATGCCAAACAAAGCTGGCTATGCGGCGATGTTATGGGATCTTGAAATGGCCAGCAGTCTTTCACTGTGCAATCAGTATAAGCTCGATGGTGCCTCTTGCGATGTAATGCCAGAAACCATGATTCAGCAAATGGCCGATGCCGCAGCACCTGATTTGAGTGTTGAACAACCCATCTCTGATGAAGGTTCCGATGATGATAAGTTGGGTTTTCGGGCACCTCCAAAAAAACTGAAATCCAAAAAATCTAAATGATTGAGCGGCCTCCCATCCCCACCGCCATCCTGACCGGGTTCTTAGGCGCAGGTAAAACTTCTTTACTCAATACGCTGCTCAAAGATCCGATGATGGTGAATGCCTGCGTCATCATCAATGAATTCGGTGAAATTGGCATTGATCATTTGCTTGTCGAAAAATCAGATGACAATATTGTTGAACTTGCCTCCGGCTGTTTGTGCTGCACAATTCGCGGTGATCTGATTGATACGATCGGTAATTTATTGGCCAAACGCGACGCTGGCGAGATCAAAGCCTTTGACCGGATTTTGATTGAAACCACAGGTTTGGCTGATCCTGCCCCAGTGTTGCACGCATTGATGCGCGATGATCTTTTGTTGCAGCGTTTGCGTCTTGAAGGTGTGATTACGGTGGTTGACGGTGTCAATGGTTGGGCCACGCTCGATGCCCATCCCGAAGCTGTGAAACAAGTGGCGGTGGCTGACCGGATTGTGCTCACGAAATTGGATTTGCTGAATGGTCTAGAGGGCGAAGAAAAAATGTTCGCCATCATCGGTCGCTTGCGTAAACTAAATCCAAGTGCGCGTCTGCTCACCACCCACCGGGGTGAAGCCAATGCGGAGCGCCTCTTCACCATGGGCTTCTATGATCCCAAAACCAAAACACCCAATGTGCAAGCCTGGCTCAATGATGAAGCTGTGCTTCGCGCCGAACATCATCACCATCATGATAAATCGCGCCACGATGCGCATATTCGTTCTTTTGCTTTTAAAGAATCCCGCGCCATTTCTCCGCAAGGCTTGGAGCTGTTTTTAGAGCTGCTCACGTCTTATCATGGGGCCAATTTGCTGCGCATGAAGGGCCTCATTAAAACCTCTGATGATCCATCGCGTCCTCTGGCCGTGCACGGCGTGCAGCATGTGTTTCATCCTCCCGTTCGGATGCCTGTATGGCCGGATGGTGTTGAAGAGACGCGCTTGGTGTTTATCGTGAAGGATATTGAAAAGGCCGAAATCGAAGGCCTGTTCAAAGCCTTCACCGATCAAATCAGCGGCGGCGCTGATGCATTCACGGATAAAACGTTGTCATTAAACAGGTGATAAAATGAAAATAAAAGCATACGGATTGAAGAAGTGTTCCACCTGCCAGAAGGCGCTGGAATTTCTTGCCGAGAAAAAAGCTGGCGTCGAATTCTCAGATTATTCAGTCGATAAACCCACCAAAGAACAAGTCACCCGCTGGTCAAAGTCACTTGGCGGATGGGAGAAGATGATCAACCGCGCCGGCTATACATGGCGCGGATTGCCAGCATCGGAAACCGAAGGCCTCACCGAAGCAGCAGCCGTCAAACTGGCCATGGCAAACACGTCCCTCATCCGCCGCCCATTGATTGAATATGAAGACGGCAGTGTGACCGCCGGATTTACGACGAAGGTGAAGGAGCTGTTTTAGCTCCCGCTCTCCGCTCTACCCGCACGCCAAACATCACCCCAACACCGTCATTCCGTGCAAGGGCCTTGCCTTTCGCGGTTCTTCGCGAAAGGTTTGCCCGCGACACGGAATCCCGCTTTGGTTCAGCACTTGCGGTCGGCAAAACCGGATTCCGGATAAAGGGCTAACATTTTGCTTCGCAAAATACGCCCTTTTCCGGAAGGACGGGTGAAAGGCTAACATAGCCAAATCAGTCTATTATGGTGTCAAGCTTTATTCCTGTTTAGATAAAAATAATTCTATCCACGCACCA
>JAYTUV010000016.1:0-37191 GCA_043744395.1 Aestuariivirga sp. | reverse complement strand
CGCCGATCTTGTCGAAGACAGATGTCGAAGGGCTGTATGTGAATTGCGGTTGGGGCACGGGTGGCTTTAAGGCCATTCCGGGTTCGGGGTTGGTGTTTGCTGATACGATGGCGAATGACAGGCCGCACCCGATTGCTGCACCCTTTAGTTTGAACCGTTTCAGGGAAGGACGACTGATTGATGAATCTGTTGCTGCTGCGGTTGCGCATTAACTCGTCCTCTACCGCATGCGGGAGAGGAAAGGGGCCCATCGCTTGCGATGGGATAGGTGAGGGGCTGTCTTCAGCTTCACACACGTCCCCTCACCTCCCCCATTGCTGCGCAACGGTTCCCCTTCCTCTCCCGCACGCGGTAGAGGACATTTTCGGAGTTCTTCAATGATCATTGTAAACTGCCCTGTCTGCGGCGCTGAAGGTGATGAGACTGATTTTCACTATGGCGGGCAAGCGCATGTAAAGCGCCCGGCCACAACTGATGCGGCCAACATTACCGACGAAGAACAACGTGATTATTTGTTTATCCGCCACAATCCAAAGGGTTTGCATTTCGAGCGTTGGCGCTGTGACCGTGGTTGTGGAAAATGGTTCCATGCAGCGCGTGATACTGTGTCGCTCGATTTCAAAGCCTATTACGGCATCACCGAACTTCCTCCTGCTGAGATCATGGCGCAAGCCAAAGGCCCATGGGCGGATTATTTTAAAGAACGCATGAAGGCGAAGACATAATGGCCAATAAACCTTATCGCTTGGCGCAAGGCGGCAGCCGCATAGATCGTTCGCGCAAGGTTGTTTTCAGCTTTGACGGTAAAGATGTTGCTGGATTTGCAGGTGACACATTGGCATCTGCTGTTTTGGCATCTGGTCAAAAAGTTTTCGGTCGGTCATTCAAATATCACCGCCCGCGCGGTTTGGTGGGCCTCGGCTCAGAAGAAATGAATGCGCTGATCGGTGTTGGTCAAGGCAACAAACACGAACCCAATTTGCGCGCCACGCAGATTGAGATTTTTGAAGGCCTGACTGCGACAAGTCAAAACCGCTGGCCATCACTCAAATATGATATTGGCGCAATCAATTCAAAATTCTCGCGCTTCTTGCCCGGTGGCTTCTATTATAAAACATTCATGTGGCCGCGCTCATTCTGGAAGCATGTTTACGAACCGTTCATCCGCAAAGCAGCTGGCCTCGGCAAAGCGCCGGAGGGCCGCGACACAGATACCTATGAGCATATGCACATCCATACAGATGTTATTGTTATCGGTGCAGGCATCGCAGGCTTGGCAGCAGCAGAAGCAGCGGCACTTGCAGGTGCGAAAGTTCTGCTATGCGATGAGAACCCCGTCCTCGGTGGCATTGCTGATCTGACGGCAGGCATGATTGATGGCGCATGTGTTGAAGATTATGCGAAGACTGTTGCCGCACGTTTGAGTGTAATGCCCAATGTGCATGTGCTGCCCCGCACCACAGTCGTCGGCCATTTTCATCACAACTACCTTATGGCCTTTGAGCGTGTGGGTGATCATGATCCCACAATTCTCGCGTCTGGTGCACCAAGGCATCGCTTGTGGAAAATCCGAGCGCATCATGTGATCGTCGCCACCGGAGCTCTTGAGCGTCCGATTGCATTTGCAAACAATGATCGCCCCAACATCATGCTGGCCTCAGCGTTACGCGGCATGATTGGTCGCTACGGCGTGACACCGGGAAACACAGGCATTGTGTTCACCAATAATGATGATGCTTATCTCACAGCTTTCGCGCTCAAGAAAGCGGGCATCAATGTGCGCGTTGTTGACTCGCGTTCGCGCTCCGATGGGTATCTTGTCAAACGCGCTATTGCGGACGGCATTGATGTGTCGCTAGGCTCCGTCATCTCCGCTGTTGAAGGCACGCTCGAAGTGAAAGCGGTCAAGATTGCCGCATATCGCAAAGGCCAAGGCCGCGTGATTACGGAAAAGCGCGTGGACTGTGATTTCATCGCCATGTCTGGCGGCTGGAACCCAGCGCTTCATCTCTGGTGTCACAATGGGGGCAAGATTCAATTTGACGACGGCTTGCAAAGCTTCCGTCCGCTTTCCCATACTGATTCTATCTCGGCTGTCGGTGCAGCCAATGGCACGATGAATGTAAATGATACCCTAGTTGAAGCCATGCAAGCTGGAGAGGCTGCGGCAAAATCAATTCTTAAAAAAGCTAAAGCAGTAAAAGCGACGAGGTTAAAAGTCGAAGAACCAATTCGCGGTGCGTTGGAATCCATGTGGTTCGCGCCTGCGACTGGCCTCTACAATGAAGGCAATAAGCATTTTATCGATTTCCAGAATGATGTGACAGCGGCTGATTTAGAACTCGCCCAACGCGAAGGTTATGAAAGCGTTGAACACACAAAGCGTTATACAACATTTGGCATGGCGACTGACCAAGGCAAAACTTCTAATATCAATGGATTGGGCGTGTTGTCTGAGGCAACAGGCAAAACCATTCCGGAAATTGGAACGACAACATTCCGCCCGCCCTATACGCCTTATTCATTTGGTTCGATCGCCGGTGCTCATACTGGCGCACTCTTTCTGCCTATCCGTCAGACACCAATTTTCAACTGGCATAAGACCCATGGCGCAACATTTGAACCTGTTGGCCAATGGCGGCGTGCCTATACATATTCACAAGTTGGCGAAGATAAAACCGCTTCAATCAACAGAGAAATCCTCTGTGTACGGAATAAAGTGGGCATGCTTGATGCTTCAACCCTTGGCAAGATTGAAATCAAAGGCCCTGATGCTGCGGAATTTCTTGACCGCATGTACACCAACACATTCTCCACCCTCAAAGTGGGCCGCTGCCGCTACGGGCTGATGATGAATGAGTTGGGCTTCCTAACGGATGACGGTGTTACCGTTCGCCTCGCCGACGATCATTTCTTGATGCACACCACATCAGGCGGTGCAGACCGCATTGCCGCGTGGCTTGAAGAATGGCTGCAAACGGAATGGACGCATTATAAAGTATTTGTCACACCCGTAACAGAGCAGTGGGCGCAGTTTGCGGTGGCAGGACCTAAGGCTCGCGATGTGTTGGCCAAACTGGATGCTGATTTTGATTTGTCAAATCAAGCCCTACCCCATATGTCCTTTAAAGAAGGCCATATCGCAGGCTATCCCATCCGCATTTACCGCATCAGCTTTTCTGGTGAGCTTTCATATGAAGTCGCTACACCAGCCAATTTCGGCCAAGGCTTATGGAAGGCGATCATGGAAGCTGGCGAAGAATTTGGCCTCACGGCATATGGCACTGAAGCATTGCATGTGCTTCGCGCTGAGAAAGGTTACATTGTCGTCGGCGATGAGACCGACGGTACCACAACGCCAATCGATGTGGGCATGGACGGCATGGTTTCAAAAAAGAAAGCTGATTTCATCGGCAAGCGCTCGCTCGAACAATCTTTCCTCAAAGGTCCAAACCGAAAGCAACTTGTTGGACTTCTCACCGAAGAGCCCAATGACGTGTTGCCAGATGGCGCTTATGCGGTGCGCGTGTTGAAAGACAAACCGCCCATGGAAATGATTGGCCAAGTGACCTCCACTTATATGTCGCCAACCTTGGGCCGCTCCATCGCCATGGCGCTGATTGAAAATGGCCGCGACCGGATGGGCGAAGTTTTGTCCTTCCCGCTCGAAGGCGGCAACGTGATGAAAGCCACCATCACAGGCACTGTGTTTTACGACAAAGAAGGAGCGCGCATAAATGGCTGATCTTCATTTTGAGAGTGCGCTCGCTCATCGCATCGCGCCAGATAACACCAGCATATCGATCCGCGAAATTTCTGAGCGCGGTATGATTGATTTGCGCGGATCAATGACCGACAAGAAATTTATGTCTGCCGTAAAATTAGCACTCGGCGTTGAACTTCCCAAAGCCCCGCGCACTTCGTCCACTTTTGGCGATGTGCAAGTCCTCTGGCTTTCCAGCGATCAATGGCTGGTTCTCACGGGCCGCGCCCGCGTCAACACATTGCTCGCTGATCTGCGCAAAGCTCTCGGCACCATCCACTCACTTGCAGTTGACGTTTCAGACATGCGTGCGATCATTCGCCTCGAGGGCGAAGGTGTCCGCGAAACACTGATGAAGGGTTCATCACTGGATCTGATCAGCGATGATTATAAACCCGGAACAGTGCGCCGCATGCGCTTTGCCGAAATCGCGGCATTGCTGCACGTCGTTGAGCAGAACATGATCGATATTTATGTGTTCCGTTCATATGCTGATTATGCGTGGGAATTCTTGATGAAGGCGGCGCGCAAGGGCAGCGAAGTGAAGCTGTTTCCGAACTCTCGCTAAATTGCGCAATCGACATCAGTCAATCTGAAATCATCGCCCTTGAAAAGCAGCGGCATGAGTTCGGTTTTGCTCATCGCATAAGAAATGCAATCACCAAAATTGAGTTGGGCTTTGTGACCACGGCCTTTGCCGTATCTTAAGAAAGCGTCGACAGCTACTTGTGCGGCATTTTCGTCAAAATTCCGCAAATTGATCTGTAATTCATTCAAAAATTGATCGAGTTCTGATTTAACTTCTTTGCCTTTTTGGCCAATCATGACCATGCAAAACTCTAAATAAGTTGGTCCGGCCATATATTTTGGTCCAGCATTTTGTAAGGCTGCTTTGTAGATGTTCGCGTCTCCTTCATTTCTGAGGATAGCAACCAAAGCGGATGTGTCGATGATCATTTGGTGGGAACACCGAACTCATCATAGCCCAATATCTCGTCATCCGTCATTGTGCCAACGTCGGGCATGTCGGAAACTCGTTGCGCTATTTCCCAAGCCCTAGCAAACCGATTGGAGCGTTCAAGAATTGAATGTATCTGTTTTTGACGCTGCAGTTCGCGCTTAGCCCCTTCGAGCAATGCCTCTGTAATCGGCTTGCCAGTAACGCGGGCCAATTCGCGGGAAATTTCTTCTAATTCCCGATTTTTAATACTCAGAGCCATTTTGCTACCTGCTACCTAAAATGCTACCTGCTACCTAGGTAGCGCAAACGGCAGTAATTTTCAAGCCTTCCGCGTTCGCAACCAGTCAAACAGCTTATCAAACCCACCAAATGGATAGAGATGCGGGCCAGCAATGCTCAGTTCAGGCTTATCAAAATGCAGCAAAGCCAATTGATCAACAAACTCAGTCGGCTCTGAAACCGAAAGCAATTTCGTAATGTTTAAAGCCTGCTTGCGGATAAACCGCGCGGAATTACCAACCCCGCACATCGCCGCATAACGCACCAAAGTTTTAATCGTTGCAGGCCCCGGCACACCCACATGCAGCGGCAGATCGATGCCATTTTCGCGCAATTGGCCAGCCCAAAGTGCTAAAGGCCCAGCGTCAAATAAAAATTGCGTTGCGATAAAACCTGAAATATTTTTTTCTTTCAGCCAAGCTTGCTTGGTTTTCAAAGCCGCCAACAATGCCGCCTCGCCGTAAATCTTAGTAATGTCTGGATTGCCCTCGGGGTGACCGGCAACGCCGATCCGTTTTAAACCATTAGCCTCAAACACACCTGTTTCCATCAGTTGAATTGAAGAATTAAATTTGCCGATGGGCTGCGGCGCCCCCCCGCCCAGACATAAAATGTTAGTTACTTTGGCCTTATCGGCAAACGCACCAATCCGTGATTTCAAATCTTCTTCGTCGCGCACAAAACGTGCTGGCACATGCGGGATCGGTTCAAATCCAGCCTCCCGCAAAGCAACGCAAGCATTAATCTGCGCATCAACTTCAGCCGGATCAATCAGGGCAATAAACACATTCGTGCCCTTGGCCAGATTTTTGCTCAACACCGGCATCTTCTCAATTTGCTTGGGCGTAATTTCAATCGAAAGCTTGGTCAAAAAAGCTGCGCTGGGATTATCCATCATCGCTGATTTTGCGCGGCTGTGCAGATGAGGTGCGTTCATAAATTAAAGCTCCAGTGACAGATGACCAATCTGCCCATTCGCAAAAATTGCGCTAAAACATTAGCGACAAACCATGTTCGAAACCGACTATTCACCTCAATTAAAGTCGTTTTTAGATTAGTGAATGGCGCTAGTGGACAACAGCCCTAAGTTGGCGCAACATACTTCCAACGGAGACTTTGAAATGTTTGGCGATAAAGCAAAAGAACTGCCGCAAACTGTGGCACTGGTTCTCGTTCCTGAATTCACAATGATGCCAGTCACATCAGTTATTGAACCATTGCGCATTGCCAACCGCCTGTCGGAAAAGACCCTGTATAAGTGGACTCTTCATTCTCTTGATGGGCAGCCCGTTTCGGCATCCAGCCAAATTCTCACCATGGCCAATGGTGATCTTGAAACCATCCATCCCGATGCAACAATAGTCATTTGTGCTGGCCTCAACGTACAGCGCCACACGGATAAGCGCATGCTCAGCTGGTTGCGTAAAACAGCCAGACGTGGCGCAGTGATTGGTGCGGTTTGCACAGGTGCACATATTCTTGCCGAAGCAGGGTTGTTGGATGGGTATCGCTGCACCATTCATTGGGAAAACCTACCAGGTTTTTCCGAAGCCTTCCCCGAAATCAATTCAACAGGCGGCCTATTTGAAATTGATGGCGATCGTTTTACCAGCGCCGGTGGCACCACCGCCATCGATATGATGCTGACGATGATTGCAAGTCAACATGGGCCAGACCTAGCGGCATCCGTGGCTGAAGCGATTTTACACTCACCCATTCGCCACCACAGCGAAAACCAACGGATGTCACTGCCTGCGCGCATTGGGGCGCGTCATCCAAAATTGGTTTCCATTATTGAAAAGATGGAAGAGAATTTGGAAGATCCGCTCTCACCAAGCTTGCTGGCCAAACAAGCGGGGCTTTCAACGCGCCAGTTGGAGCGCCTTTTCCGTCGATATTTGGATCGTTCGCCGAAACGTTATTACCTAGAGTTGCGGTTAAAAAAAGCGCGCTCGCTATTGCTGCAAACAGATTTGTCAGTGATCAATGTTGCGCTGGCTTGCGGATTTTCGTCGCCGTCGCATTTTTCAAAGTGTTATAGGTCTTATTATGGTCGCACGCCTTACCGCGAACGCGGTGTTCCCGTTCAAGAGGCTGCATAAAAATCGGGGAGCAAGTCTCTACGACTCGCTCCCCCGGTCAGCCCACCTTGCGACTGGGGGCAGTAAACAAGACGGACTAACCGATTTGTAGTGCACTTAAAGGTTGCACGTTGTATTATCTAACAAAGCACAACCGATCATACACGGTCAAGCATTGCTGCTGGCATAGTCAAAATATATGAACAAATTTCAGTTAATGTGAATCTGAAACGATACAACAAGAAACTGTAATTTTAAAAATTTCTATTTATGTCACTATAAATTTCAATTTTCATACTATTGATGGCAATTTAAGATTGAATCTTAGTCCGCTCCACTCGGAGTCAGAAAGTTCAATGTTTCCACCATACATTGAAGCCGTCTCGGCAATAATAGACATGCCCAAACCAGAACCGGGTTTGCTTTCGTCGAGTCGCTGGCCCCGCTTTAATGCATCAGCTCTTTGACTTGTCGGAATGCCCGGCCCGTCATCATCTACAGTCACCATCATCCAAGACCTGCCGTCATCGGTGCCGGTTGGCAATTGCTGGGCCTTCACATGGATCCGAGACTTTGCCCATTTGCAACCGTTGTCCATGACATTGCCCACCATTTCTTCAAGGTCTTGGCGTTCGCCTCGAAACCGAAGACTGGGCGGTGCTTCAACTGTAATTTTCAAATCTCGGTCACGGTTGATCCGAATTAAAGTTCGCGCCAAAGATTGTAAGACCGGCTCAACATCAGTGGCCGAGCCAATGGTCTGCGCACGCGCCGCGCGGCGGGCGCGGTCAAGATACAAATTCACCTGGTCTCGCATCACATCAATTTGTTCTTTCACCTTTTCAGCAAGCGGCCCTTTATTGTCACGCGCCTCATTGGTCAAAACACTAATCGGCGTTTTCAAGGCATGGGCAAGGTTGCCCACTTGCATGCGCGCGCGTTCAATGATTTCGAAATTTGCTTGCATCAAAAGATTAAGCTCATCAGCCACAGGCTGAATTTCTCCCGGAAAATCATCATGCAGCATTTCAATCTTACCGCCGCGAATTTCATTCAGCGCATGTTGCATTTCAGCAAGTGGCCGCAAACCAAATCGCACTTGCGCCAACAAAGCCAAAAGCAAACCTGCACCGAGCAATCCTAAAATGGTAAAGAGTGTTTGCCGGAATGACGTAACTTCACTTTTTAATTCATCAAAATTACCTGCAACCAAAAACGAAAAATCCTGTTGGCTGCCAAACAACTTTAGGCGCTGCTCAATCACGCGCAGCTGTGTGCCCTCGCTGTCAACGGCCGAAAAACTAGCAATTCTATCCGAGTCTCTCTGCTTCATGGCCAATTCTGGCACGGCAATGTGTTGCTCTAACAATGATTCAGAAGCCAAAAGAATTGCTGGCTTGCCAGGAACTGTCACCTGCCAATACCAACCCGATAACGGCAGTGAAAACCGTGTGTCAGCAATCGGCCCCTGTAGTTTTGGGGTGCCATCAGCACTCAGCTCTACATTTGCCAATATGCCGTCAAGCGCTGCCTTCAAGCGCTGGTCAAAATTGCGTTCCAAGGCTTGTTGAAACAACGCGTTCAACAAAAACGCGGCCAGCGCCAGCAATACAACAGAAATTAATGACGATGATGCAAGCAATCTGAACGAAAGTGAATTAACCCGCATTCCCTTGCTCGCTCATGCAATAGCCCATGCCGCGAATGGTTTGTAAAACATCCACACCCAGCTTTTTGCGTAAACGGCCAACAAACACTTCCACCGTGTTTGAATCGCGATCAAAATCTTGATCATAAAGATGCTCCACCAATTCGGTGCGCGAAACCACCTTGCCATTGTGATGCATCAGATATGACAACAACCGAAACTCAAGCGAGGTGAGTTTTATCGCCGTGCCATTCACCGTCACTTTTGCGTTGGTCGTATCTAAAACAACAGGCCCGCATGTTAACTCACTTGTGGCGTGGCCAGCACTTCGGCGCAGCAAAGCCCTAACCCGCGCCAAAACTTCTTCCATATGAAAAGGCTTGGTTACATAGTCATCAGCACCAGCATCAAAGCCCGCCACCTTGTCGCTCCAGCGGTCGCGCGCAGTTAAAATTAATACGGGTGTTTTCTTGCCAGCCCTGCGCCATTTTTCCAGAACGCTCACACCGTCGATAACAGGCAAACCTAGATCGAGAACAATTGCATCATAAGGTTCTGTGTCGCCGAGGAAATGACCCTCTTCGCCATCGAAAGCTTTGTCCGCCACATATCCCGCATCGGTCAAAGCTGTCACAAGTTGGCGATTGAGGTCAACATCATCTTCAACAACAAGAATGCGCATAGAACCAGTCCTTCTGCTTTGCGGCAGCGTGAACCAGAATTAGCCGACAGCACCGGATGTTGCGTCAACCATGACTCGTGTCACACTGCTCCCCACCTTAAGAGTGACAGCATAAACGCCAGAGGGCAAGAGCTTCACATTCAAAACCTTGGATCCCGGCATGCTGTCCTTGGCAATCATTGCTGCCTCGGATGGTGCCACAGGAAATTGACTCGAATTATCAACCATTTGAATAAGTGGCGCTGGCATTTTTCGGGCTTGAGCTGGAACCACACCACAGCTCACCATGCCGCTTAATAGAACACCCAAAACAAATATCATCTTCATCACTAAACTACCCCCGATAGAATTCAGTCTCAATCAATAGCCTGGGCAAGCTGAATACAAGATGAACGGGGTTAATTGCAATGCGAGGTAATTGTAGCCACTTAGAGGCTTTGCAGCAAAGAAAGGTTATTAAGCAGCCATAAGTGCAAATTCTTTGTCATAACTGTTGGCTTCTTTTTCAATATTCCTCGCCGTGCTTTCAGATGCTTTATCCAAAATAACTCTGGCGCTGTCTCTCCATACAAGCGAGAGAATTAGATAAAATGGCAATGCAAACGCCAAAAGGACCAAAGTCATTGGTGACTTCAGCAGGATCATGAGTAGAATAGTGCGGTCGCATTCTAACTTATATTTAGTCACAAGTTGCCTTGTTTCAACGTCGTCAATTGCAGAAATGGCAAGATCAATGCGACGTGACTTTGGAATTGAAACCAAAGGCGAAAACTTCTTGAGGTAAAACAGTCTTGGAATTGTAAGCATATGAGCAAACCGAATTAGACGTTCAAGTGAGAGCCTAACATTTCTGTAGCTTTCTGAATTAAAATCCAATTTGTCAGCAGCAGCGAGGTCAAAAATAGCGTCTCGCTTTTCAAAAATGATCTGTCTAGCAAAGTCCGTACAGACGTGCTGCCACGGCCCGTAGAGCACTACTAACAGAAGTGACATCGAGATCAGCCCAAAAATTGAATCCATTGCACCCTCCATCTCAGTGTTCGATATCCTTTAAATTAGTTCGACCTCGCCTCGAAAGACCCGATGTTGATCTTTTGGAGTCAACTAACTTTTCTAATTTAATAATTCTACCTTGCATTTCAACTACTTTACGTTGCCTTAAAATCCTTTCTACTGCTGCCCAAGCCGCCGCTGAACCTGCAAGCACAAATGTAATAGTAAACTTTAAGTCAGCTAGCAGAGAGAGAACAACATTTGTGTTTTGTCCTGCCAAACTTCCTACTGCTTGCCATCCGTAGTAGGCGGCAAATACCCAACCTCCTGTCCTGATAAGCGTGCGAATTGTCTTAAATAATTCATCAACTTTCTGGTGTTCAGTTTTCTTATCGTTAGACATTTCGTAACTCAATTGTGGCAATACAATGCGACGGATCGACTCTAGAGTTAATTATTGGTTAATGCAATCGACCTTGCCAACTATCTATCTGATCCACTCCCGCTACAATTCGAATTTGCACATCAGAACTACGCTTGGCCAAACAAGGGTCTAAGTTCATTTTCTCACTTCCCCCCACAAACAAAGACTTTTACCAACTGCATTATGGGCTTTTACCTCTTTAATTGTCTGGCTGCTGTCCTTGCCGCTCCAATAAATCGGTTCGGCCACGCTGCAAAACGGCGCTTGGTCAGTCTGGCCTTTTAAACCCGTCGTCGTCGTGCACCCGCTCAGGATGAAGCTCAACATCAGCGTTAGAGATTTGGCGTGCCTTGCGGCCTTTTTCAATAGCGGCATTGGCTTTCTCCAATGAAGAGAGGGCCTCGCTTGCTGCCCCCGCTTCAATCATTTTGTTATCGTGAAGGTAGGCGATAAGCGCACTGGATAATTTCACCAAACCCACCGCAATCGATAGCCAACTCATTTGGCAGAGGTTGTTGCAATGCCGTGACGCACAAAGGCGGATGACAATGCAGGAATTGCAATTGCCAAAGCCTGCTGAATGTTCATGTCGCCGACGAGATAAGAGGCCAAAGCGCCAATCACCGTAACACCGGCAAGAATATAAGTTTTGTATCCGTTCAACATTTTGAAATCTCCTTTGTAAGCCGTGGTTCCGCCACGGCGGCGGAATTCAGCCCATGCGGGCAAATTGAAAGTGCATGCCGTCGGCGCGGCGTTCATCGGCCGATGAGCCGTCGCCGTTCCAGTCCCCGCCCCACACGCCACCAAGTCTTAAAAATGGCTCGATAACTTCTTGGCGCAGCGAAGCAAAATGTGGCTTCTGGTCATGAAGTCCATTGCGTGGTGCATCAAAGTCCACGGCGCAGCCATAAGCATGCATCGAAAGATGCTGCATTCCGCGCATCGTGCGGAAACAATAAGAGCCTGAAAAAACACTTAATCCCCAATCGTCAATCACACGTTGATCGCGCCCAGAATTTTTCCAAACGTCCTCAAGCCAAGCCTTTGTGGCCTCTGCACATCTTCGGTGCATCGGAAACTTCGAAACGGGCTTAATCATGCGCATGAAAAACGGAGCAGAGATCATCACAATATTTTCGCGATACCAGTATTGGGCAACATTTGCCGCGCCATATCGTCGAGGATTGCCATAGAAGGCGTCGACCTCGCTTTGTTTGGGCCAAATCGTCATTAGAATTTCCTTTGAAAAAATTAGGTGCGAATGCCAACGAGCAGCGGCACGTATTTACCCAGCACCGCACCCATCGTTGCAGCCAAGCCGATCACCAGAGTCAGCGTACGCCAGCCGCCTTTAAGGCCGACAAGAGCGTCGCGGATTTCGCGCACATCAGAGCGAATGGCATGCAGCTCCGACTCAACGGTTTGCATCCGCGCTTCCAGATTACCCAGTTCGCGTTCAATATTTGTCATCATAATTTACTCACCAGCACGAAATGATCACAAGTCCGGGGCCGCCGTTGCCGCCGGATCCGCCAGTAGTGCCCCCGCCCCCGCCACCGCCTCCGCATGCAATCGCTCCAATTCCACCATTGCCACCAATACTTAAATTGCTTGATCCGCCGCCAGACCCGCCGCTTCCGGCAAATGGTGTCTGACTAAAATAGCCGTCATTGCCGCGGTTAGAACCCGCAACGCCGCCGGGTATGGTTGGAAACCAACCGCCGCCTGTTATTGCGCCGCCGGAAAAATCCGCTGATGTGGTTCCGCCGCCGCCAGTTCCGCCACAAATTCCGATAACGTTATTGCCCCAAACCAACGCCGTGCCAACTCCGCCCGCAACAGCGCCGCCTGTCGTGCCTGCAACACCCGCATTCGAAATGAATGCACCGAGCAATCCGAGCGGTAATATAACAACAGCTGTGCCAGCGGTCCCGGCGGCACCAACAATTGATGCTGTCCCGGCCCCGCCACCTCCGGCTGGAGCTGCACCACCGATCAATACACGATTAGGAATTGGTAAGCTCGTGTCTGGTCGAACCAAGACGGTTGAATAACCACCTGTAAGGCCCACTGAATTCGCTGCCCCACCCGCACCTCCAAGACCAACATTGATAAAAAGGGTTTCTGGCAAAAACTCGATCGGCGCGCCCATCAATTTCGTAATGCTGCCACTGGGTAGTGGGTCAGTCTGAAATTCATCGGCCTTGACTTAATTTGCAGTGGTTCAATTCTCATGGCATAATCTGCTTATGATTGAACAGAAACCAAAGCGCCCGCGTGACGTAAGCCAGCTTGCTAAGTTGATGGTTGATATTGGCAGCGGCGAAGTAATACCAGAAATTACCAATAAAGATGCAGCGGCCGTTTCTTTGGGAAGAAAGGGCGGGTTAAAGGGTGGGGTTGCTAGGTGGGCCAACCTAACTCCAGAACAACGTTCGGAAGCGGCAATGCTAGCAGCACAAGCGCGGTGGCGAAAAAAATAATTACGCAGCCAAAGCTGCTTCGTATTCTGCAATATCCATAGTGAAATCAAATGATATTTGAATTGGGGCTTGTTCTGGATGGCCTTCATTATAACTATCGAGGTCTGTTTTCATTTGACGACATTCACCAACAATAGACCTTCTTTTTTGTTGTGATGATAAGTGCATGTGTTCTCTAGTCGCTGTTCTAATGTCGTCCCATTCTGTAAACAGAACCCCTTGCCGCTTAATTGGTGCAGAGTGCATTTGCCGTACCCTACGGCCATTCTTGTCAGTAATATACATTTCGGCAAGCGCATCACCAAGGTCGCTCGCGCATCTATCAATTACTGTTGAAGCTGGCATTTGCCAACGACCGCTCTTTATTGCCCAAGCTGCCATCTCACGTTTAGTGGCTGGCCAGTGCTCTTTTGAATCGCGGTAGTCTGTTATAATTTTCTGCATTTGCTTGGTATAGTTCATAATTAACTCCTAAATTTGCGAAGGCAATTCTTTGCCATATCCATCGGTCAGTGCAGTAGCAGTCAAAAATTCGCGCACACGAGATTGAAGCTTCTTAAACAGTTCCGGCCTCTTTATTTTATGCTGCAACTGCCCAGCCACAATTCCTGGGTGACGTTTGATAAGGCGTGAAAATCCCAAAATACTTGGGGTTGAATAAATTGGATCGTGACGCAAAATAAAGTCATTCAAGCGTGCTTGAGGGACGCAAAATTCGGCGGCTGCCTCATTTGCAGCTTTTTCAGCTTCATTAATATCAGAACCAGTTAAAGCATCAAAATCGTCGATGACAGCTTCTTTCTTGCCATCGCCACGAAGAACATGCTCCAACTCATGACGCACATTAAACCATACGCGGTCAATGAAATCGCCCTTCAATGTTAAACCGATCACAGGAGAGTTTTCGCCCAACCAAAAACATGCACCATCAATTTTTGAGCTTGCCATCGGCTCAACTATCACAAATCGTACGCCGCATTCCGCCATAATTGCAGGAAGTTTCCTAATTTCTTCTGGTTCGGTCATCAACAATTCAAGTTGAAGAATTGCGCCCCTCAATTTTTTTTCAGAATAGTTTTCAACATGGAGAGCTTTCGCAACGTGTTTCACACGGAATAGCCACGCCTCTTGGAGATCAGAGTAAGGATGCTTGTAATCACGGCGAGCAGCATAGGCCAACTGAGGTTGTTCATTTAAATTTTCTATTCCATAGTAACCAAATACGCGTTGCTCCAAAACCTCAAAGCTTTCCGATTGGTGAACCCATCCGCGCTTGATCAACTCACGAACTGGAAAGCGTTCCCTAAGTTGAGCATCTCTTGTAATGGTTTCTGCAGCTTGTGTGGGTGCAGTTTTCCACAAATCATATGCTGTTTGAAGATTAAGCCAATATTGAGGTGATGTTCCGAGTGCTGCCGATAGTTCGCGCGCAGTTTCGATTGTTACGCCCTTTTTGCCCATCACAATTTCATTCACGGCCTTTACAGGCCTACGAATTATTTCGGCAAACTCAGATTGTGTCCATCCACGAGCTTCGAGTTCATCGTTCAAAAACTCTCCCGGAGGAAATATTTCTGCTGGAATACGTTCATTCATTTTTTGTCCTCCCTTCTTTAATGGTAATCTTCAATCTTGATGATGCACACTTTTTTTGGTGGCCCACTAAGTTCCAATATCAGTCTCCATTGTTTGTTAATTCGGACAGAACATTGATGACTCCTTGCGCCTTTAAGTTTTTCAAAGCCCAGCCCACGCAAAACAAAAAGATCGCGCTCGTCGTCAGCCGCACGAATCGATTGCATTGCCTTTCGAAAGCCGCGAATAATCTCTGTGCCGTATCCAGCAGTAAATTTCGCGTCAATTTCAAGCCTGTCCAAATCAGCATCGGTAAATTCGACCTCCATACCTACGCCCTCATATAGCAACAAAAGAATCAATATTCAATAACACTTTAACACTTAGTGTAATTATTGCTTGACTGTCAAGAGCGCTCTTGTATAAAGGTCAGTATGAAAATACTTGATCACAAAGCCCGCTCCCAAATCCTTCACCTCCTCTGTGAAGGAAATTCAATCCGCTCAGTAACGCGGTTGACGGGTGCAAGCAAAAACACGGTGATCAAACTGCTAATTGATGCTGGCAAAGCTTGTGCTGCCTATCACGATGCAAATGTGAAGGGCTTGAACTCCAAGCGCATTCAGGTTGATGAAATCTGGTCGTTTACTTATGCCAAGCAAAAGAACGTTGCGGGTGCAAAGGCCGCGCCCGATGGTGCTGGCGATACATGGACTTGGACGGCGATTGATGCCGATAGCAAGATGATCGTTTCTTATTTCATTGGTAGCCGTGATGGCGAATGCGCCATGTGGTTCATTGATGATCTGCGCACCCGTCTTGCTAACCGCGTTCAACTAACCAGTGATGGCCATAAGGCTTATCTTCAAGCTATTGAAGGTGCATTCGGTGGCGACATTGATTACGCAATCTTGCACAAGGTCTATGGCAATTCACCTGAAAGCGCCAAAGGCAAATACAGTCCTGCTGAGTGCATTGGAACCGAAAAGAAGCGTATTGAGGGTGACCCTGACATCAAGCATGTCAGCACGTCCTATGTTGAACGTAGCAACCTTACAATGCGGATGCACATGCGTAGGTTCACACGCCTGACAAATGGCTTTTCAAAAAAGGTTGAAAACCATGCCTATGCTGTTGCCCTCCACATGATGTACTATAATTTCGTGAAGCTTCATTCCAAGTTGCGCACATCGCCCGCAATGGCCGCTGGTGTTTCAAATAAACTTTGGGAGATTGGCGATATTGTTGCTTTGGTTGAAGCCGATGAAGCATTGGCAGATCGTACACGCGGGCCATACAAGAAAAACACCAAATAACATTGTATGCAATCAAATCGTTGGTATTGTGGACGAAACTAACCACTTTGCAATAGGAATAAGAAATGAAAAAAATCGCGCTTTTCAATCATAAGGGCGGAGTTGGTAAAACGACTTTGACTATCAACATTGCAGATGCTCTAGCCGATCTTGGTAAAACAGTTCTAATTGTAGACGCCGACCCTCAATGCAATGTCACATCGTTTTTCATTAACGAAACAAATCTTGAAAAGCTACTTGGGGAATCTGATGAAAAAGGCTCCGAAGCAACTCTTTGGTCTGCTGTAAAACCTGTAGTGGAAGGGCGCGGCGGTATCGCACCATTGGAGTATTGGACTACTGGTATCAATAGAGTTTTTCTACTTCCGGGGGATGTACTCCTCTCAGACTACGAAGAAGAACTACCTTCGGCTTGGACGGAATGTTTTGCTCGAAGAACGCGTGGCTATGATGTGACGACAGCTATATCAAAGATTGTTGATAGAACTGCAAAGGAGATAAAAGCAGATGTGTGTCTTTATGATGTTGGGCCTAACGTTGGGGCATTAAATCGGGCAATATTACTTGATTGTGATCACTTCATTACACCTGTCGCCGCTGATCTTTTTTCGTTAAGGGCGCTTACAACCGTTGGACGTTCAATTGCAAAATGGATTACTGAATGGGAGACAATCCGTGATCTGGCTTCTCCTGCGGATAAGGCTGCTCTGCCAAAAGGTAGGCCACACTATCTCGGGTATATTACATCGGCATACAAGGTGAACACAGGGCAGAGCGCCGCAAACCCACATGCCGATTGGGAAAAGAAAATTGCGCCAAGAGTGAGAGACAGAATCGTCGAAGATTTGAAAAAAGTTGACCCTAAGCTGTTGCCTGTTGGGGGCAATAAATTGGGAGGAATCAAGCACTACCAATCTTTAGCCGCGTCTGCGCAACAGTTTGGTGTGGCTATTGGAAAGCTTGGTGGAAAGGTTAATGCGGGGCATACCTCTCAAATTAATGATGCAAGAGACAATTTTGCTGATTTGGCTAAAGAAATTGTGAAGCGTACGGGGATTTGATTTAAGCTTTTCAAACTGACCCACTACCTGCCACTGCCACCACCACCACCACCGCCCCGCGCCGTTGCAGCCGCAGCCGAAAAACCACCGCCTCCACCGCCGCCGCCATTCAATGCAATAATTGTGACGTGGGATTTTCCCCGCGGTCTAACCCAACTTTGCATATCATTGGGACCCAGTGCATTGAACAGCTGAACATCTCCGCCGTTCCTTGTGTTAATGAGATGTGAGAGATCAAGCATCAGTATTCACCGCCGATAATGGTCACTTGATAACCAGCCGAAACGGTCGTCCCTAAAGTCGCGTTCAATTTAAATCCGGCGGGCACAGCAAAATTAAGAGGTAAAACATAATCGGGCTGGGCTGACACTTCCGAGAGTGTTGTTGTTGGCAATGTGATTTCAGCAATCAAACTGTTGTTCGCCGCAGTGGAATTGGTAAGGCCATTGTTGATAAACAAACGCAAAACAGTTGCGATGTTTGAACCTAAAGACCTTGCAACAACTTTCTGAACAAAATTGCCGGCGCTATTGCCTGCACTGTTGCCTGTAAAAACAGTGGCAACCGTGCCAGTGCCGTCTTTTGCGGTATTAGCCGCATTGAGAATGGTGGGGCTCCATTGGATTGCACCTTTGGCAGAAAAAATTGGAGATGTGTTTGCTGGCATGTTTAGATGTCCTTAGTTGAATGCGAGGAAGCGGGCTTGCAACTGCGCCTGAACCGAGGCACTGATCACCAAATCAGCCGCATCGGCATAAGCAGTCGTTGCAAGTGTTGTGTTGTTGGAAAGGGCCGAAGGCGTTGTGGAAACGGGTGTTCCCGTAAAAACGGGTGATACCAACGACGCTTTAAGTCCCAGCGCAGTGCTTTGCGCCGTTGAAACAGGTTTGTTTGCGTCAGACGTATTATCGACATTTGCTAAGCCAACCGCCGCCTTGTCCAGCGTCACAAAACTTTTATCACCGCGCCAAAATTGCGATGTTGTTCCTGCTGCAATGGTCGGCTCTTTGGTAGCGAGCGCACTCGTCTGAGCTGTCGAAATTGGTTTGCCCAAGTCAGAAGTATTATCAATGTTGTTAATACTTAAAGTGCCGCGTGCTTGCGAAACATCGAGCGACCACACGGTTCCAGAACCCGAAACGACGACATCACCCTTGTCGCCATCGCCAATGGCGCCGCCCGCTCCGATGAGATCTAAACTCGCGCCGTTCTGACGGCCTCTAAATTTGCCACTCGTTGAATTATACCAAACTTGACCGTTGGTGGGCGTTGTTGGATCTGCTGATTGAGGATCAAATGCAAGATTGTTTTTGGCGGTCACCAAACCATTGCTTCCTGAAACCACGAGTGATTCAGAAAAAGTCGTTCCATCAGCACTCACTTTAAAATGTAAATTATCATCCCCCGTCAGTCCTAACTCGGCGCGACCAGAAAAATTATTTTGAAAGAGCAAGCTCGCCGTATCAGCCGCAGCGTTCTTGTTCACTTTAAACTGAACACCAGCGCCTGCATTGTTAAACAACACAGAAGCAGAACTCACCGCCAACTTATTGGTTGCATCAGCTGTTGCGTTGACACCAAGCAAAGTTAAGCTTTGAAATTGACTTGGTGCAGGTGGCGGGGTCCAGCTTGTACCATTGAAAATCAAAAGCAGATTTTCTGCCTCAATCCAAACGCGCCAACCCTTGCGAGGCGCTATAAACCGCCATGCCCCTTCCATACGCAATGCCAACTGCCCAGTCTGGCCAAGCCAGTCTCCCGTCGGGCTAAGGGCAACAAGATAGCGATCACCATCAACAGGAGAAGGTGGCGGTATCGATAAAGTACGTGAAATGACTGAGAGCTGCAGCAACCCGTCTAGCAGCGACACAGCTTCGTTATGAGTCACATGTTTTTGCGCTTGCGCCGATGCCAAATAGGGCAAGCCAAGCAGAGGGGAATTAGGCATTGAATGTCCTTTCGAGAATATCACCAGCGCCAGTTGTCGCGCTCAATTGTGCCACCCGCAGAGTTACAGCAGCGGGCGTTGCGCCAAAGTCTGTTGCAAAATCTGCATTGCTGTAAAAATAATTGGCCGTGTTCACAGCCAAGTTGCGTTTTAAAGTCAGGCCCGAATAAATTTGAAGTCGGTATTGCTCGGTTGTTTCACCCAGCGGAACCTCGATAAGTTCCCACGCATCACCATCAATCCGGGTGCGCCTGATCCATGAAATATTATACCCGCCAACACCTGCCCCCATTTTCATTTGAGCAGGCCGCAACGGCCTGAAAGATTTGAGGTGTCCAGCAAAAGTGAATTCTAAAAATGCTGGATGACCGTAATCAAACTGCGCTGGCCCCAGTCGCCATGTCGCTTCCAGTCCGGCTTCAACAGGTGACAATTCGGGTTGAACCACTGCGCCATTGAGCAGAATAAAATTTTGGCCAACGCCGCGTAAAGCAAGCATTTCCGGTTCCGAACCCGCCTGCCCACGCAAGAAGCCCAATAATCTAAATTTGTTAGGCGCAACCAATATGGCGTTCTTAAACTGAACAATTTCATAGCCCGTTGCCGCATCACCAATGACCGCACTATTGGCACCGCTTAAAAATTCATCAGTGCTGACAGAAGCCAAAGCTCCGTAACGCAATTGCACATCAAGAGTGTTCGTATAGTCGGTTCGGTGCGGGTTGCCCGCTGGCCAACTGGTTAAAGTCGTGCCCATTGTGGCTTGCTGTGGAAGCACCCGGTTAAACCCAAAACTTGAAACCCCGGTTTTTTTAACCAGTGCCAATGTTCCGGGCCAGGGTGTTTCCTGCGCCGCAATCCAAGGCGCTGCGGAACCTGAAGCACTAAGCATCGCCAAATCGAACATCTGAGCATCTGGCTTGCCGTAAATATTTGGAGCAACATTGGCGCTCAGGCGTTCATTGGCGGGTGGTGCTTCATAAACAGATGGGTCATGGCCCACTGCTTCGATCTTTCGGGCTGTCCCTGCCGCGATCGATTTCACGCGCCACAAACCATTACCAACGCGCAACACATCACCGGCTTCAATCATTTCAAAGCGCGGTGATAAAATAAACTGTGCCGTCTCCCGCGCCGCCCATGCTTCCTCAAGCGCCACATCCACGCGCGCTTGCGCTTGGGCTTGGCCAATTGCAGTTGGAAGATTGATCGTCAGCTCGCGCGCACTGCCAGAATTATTCTTCGTGCGTGAAACCGTTGCGGTGCGGTAGTCAAGACCAGACTCGGAATAGGTCAACCGAACCGCAGCAGCCATCTCGGTTTCTTGCGCACGGGTGTGATTGAAAATGGGTTGGTCAACGCCAATTTCCACCAAGTCACTATCCGCGATCACCAATTGATCAAGTGTGCGGCGCGAACGAAATTTCAGTTTGCCATCGGACTCAACAGTATCAATTGCAAAACTTTGCAGCAATCGTTCCAAGGCATCGCGTGCCGACATCGGGCGGTCTAGAACGAAGCCGTCAACCAAACCTTCAACATTTGAAACATCGACATCATAAAAGCCAAACCGCGCGGCAATTGAAGCAATCAAGTCCCCAATGGCAACTGCCCCCAACCTGCCATTCAACCAGTGGCCCTTGGCATAATTAGCGCCATCGCTCCACACATCGCTGCGTGTTGGAAATGCTGGAAATGGCCTGGCATCCCACGCCCAATAGAAAATGCGTGAGGCATCAACCATGGGTGCGGCATAAATTGTCGAAACAGGATTGTCTGTCCCAACCGTCCTCCAATAATCTTGAAATGCCCGCAGATAAGCATTCTGAATTTGTGCATCTTGCTGGCCGCCAGAATAAGCGGGCACCATGCTTTCAGCAGACTTCGCATCGTAAAACGCATTGGGCGTGTTTGTGCCCTTGTCGATTGCGGGGCAGCCAGCCTCGGTAAACCAAATCGGTTTTGATTGCGGCACCCACACTGTCGGCGTTCCCGCCTGCACGCCAGCGGGTCTGTTGAAGTGTTGATTGCTCCACCAATTTTTAAAGTCTTTGGGTCGGTAAACCCAAGGTTTGCTATATGCGCCATCAGTAATTGCAGTGCGCATTTGTGCATCGCGGGCTGCAGCATTGGCATAATACCAGTCATAGCTTTCACCACTCGCAATCCGACCTTTCAAATAATTTAGGTCATAGATGCTGCGTGTTCCCGCAATATAATCAAGATGTGCTGTGCCATCGCGCCAATCCGAAATCGGCAGATAGTTATCGACACCAATGAAATCAATTGAAGGTGAAGCCCAAAGCGGATCGAGATGAAAATTCACATCGCCCGACCCATCGCTGGGTTGATGACCAAAATATTCCGACCAGTCGGCACCATAAGAAATCTTGGCTCCTGGTAAAATCGCTTTCACTTCAGCAGCCAAAGTTTGAAGTGCAGCCACAATTGGATAGGTGTTCGCCGATGACCTAAGCGTCGTCAGCCCCACCAACTCACTTCCCAACAAAAACGCATCCACCCCGCCCGCCGCCGCGCACAGCTTTGCATAATGCAAAATCATGCGGCGAAAGCTCCATTCGTTCGGGCCAGAATAATTAACCGTATTTCCGGACGCTAAGAATTGCGCAGGCATTGCCGTTCCAACAAAACTTGCAATTTGCGTTGCCGCCGCTGCCGTCTTGTCTGGCGTGCCGCTTCGCCCCGGCGCAATACTGGCGGTCATTCGTCCGCGCCAAGGATAAGTGGCCTGGCTCCCACCACCGTAAGGATCAGGCAAAATGTTTGCTGCCGGAATATCCATCAAAACAAATGGATAAAACATCACCTTCAATCCACGCGCATGCGTGTCTTGAATAGCGCGGATTACACTGGCATCAGACGGCGTTCCACCAAAGGCCGATTGCCCGTTCACTTGGCTGACGAGTTTGGCGTTTGCACGCCCCACTCCCGACACTTGCCAATCATATGGACTGGTTACTTTGTTGGCGCTGTCAACACCCGGTTTGATCTGACAAGAACCACAGCGCAAATCATCGCCAAACCAAGCAACCACAAGCGATGTCATATCAATATTTTTGCAGCTCGCTTGCAGCTGATCCATTGAGACAGACCAATCGCTGCTCGCGACCGAAACATGCGCATTCTCGCTGGCCGTCACGCCAACGCTCACATTGCGCGTCACAGACGTTGTGTCATATCCAAACTCCGTCGATCCCGGAATAATACTAACTGCCTTCACACCATCTGCTGCGTTGTTCCCCTTGCGGATCACTTCAAATGAAAACTGAGGCAGACGGTTGCCAAAGCGCGCAAGCGGCAATCGTTCAAAAACAATATATGCAAGACCGCGGTAAGCCGGCGCACTGTTCGCTCCTTCAATCGCGCTGATCAGACTGTCAGAGTTTTGCGTCTCGGTTCCGAGATAAAGACGCGGTGCAAAAACTTGCACATCAATTTCTTTGCCGTCGGCCCAACACCGCCCAATGGAGCTAATTTCACCTTCGCAAAGCCCAACAGCAAAATTGGCGAAGTATGAATAGTCCGTGCTCGAATTACCGCCACCACCAGCGCCACCTTTCCCCGCAGCCGATTGCGTTGTTGTAGCTGCCGTTTCAATCAGGTTGCTGGCCCATATCACCTGGCCTGCAATGCGCATACGCCCATAAACAACCGGGATGGGGGATCCTTCTTCGGATGACATCACGCGAAGCGAACCTATTCTTGGCCCCTCGTGATGCGTGGAGGAACCAAATAATTCTTGGTCAATCACACTGCCAACAATGCCGCCCACGGCCCGGCCAATGATGCTGCCAACAGGGCCAAACACGCTGCCCAATGCAGCCCCTGCATATTGCAAAACAACAGTCGCCATCAGTTCACACCCTCAGGAAAGCGAAAGGCAAATGCCAATCTTCGCAACCACCAAGAATTCAGCGCCGCCTCGCTCACACAAGCGCCTTCCTGCGCATGGATCATCCGTGTACGGTCTATTGCGATCCCTGCATGTTTGGCTGGCAAATGCGGCTTCCACCGAAATAACAAAACATCACCTTCTTCAAAAACCAATGGCGGCACTTCTATCAAATGCCGACGTCCAGCATTGGCTAGAGTTTCCTCCAGTCCCGCTTCGGCCCAATCCGGCGCATAGGCAGGTGGCAATTCCGGCTCTTCACCAAAGCGCTCGCGCCACACGCCGCGCACCAGCCCAAGGCAATCACAGCCCACGCCTTTCAAGCTCGCTTGATGGGCATAAGGCGTGCCAAGCCAGCCCTTGGTCAGGGTTGCAATTTCATTCTGTTCGTTCATTTAATTTGTCCTGCTGCCGCCATTATTCGCGCCCGTTGCGCTGGCCACGGCCATCACAAAGTCGCTGCCTGGCATATGCGGAAATCCGCGAAAGTTAGTTTGGTTGCCAAACTTTGCCTTACAAGTTGCAAATTGCTTGTCGCAACCTGCATTCAGAATCACGGCTTCACCGACAGCAATTGCAAATTTCGGTGCTTGCCACACATCAATCCGCGCCGATGTTGCAAAGTTTCGGTGGCGCTTCACAGCTAATGATCGTCCCGCATTCGGCCCGGCATTCCAACTCAAGACACCGCGCGTAAACCAATCATCAGTAAAACTGCCAATTCCCGAAACATCAAAACTATTTTCGCGCACCGCCAAAACAGTGCCAACACCACGATAAGCCGCGGCATTCACATTCACACTACACCGCGCATCTCCCAGTGCTGCATCGCAGCCAAATTGAAACAGACGACCCTTCGGTTGATTGAGCAAATGGGCCAACCCGCGCACCTCAGCTTTAAAGTGCCCCTGCCCATAGCTCACTTCACCAAGATGGCCTTTGCGTTGCAGAATGCGTTGCGTCACGTCTTGCCAGTTCACCCGCCAAATTTCGATTGCCGCATGGTCATAATCACCCGCATTCAACCGTGTCTCATCAAGCTGCCCTGATTGCAGAGCACCCGAGGCTTCCAAATTATCAACTGAAAACCCAAGTGAAGAATGAATCTCTGATGATGAAAATCCAGCCTGTGCTTCAAAGATCACACCATCAAAAATCACCGTTTCATCATGATCGGTAAAACCCAGAACCTGCCCCGATCGCAGCGTCAGTCTCCAACAATAACAAAGTGTCGTCGTGCCTGAATCCAGATGCGCTTGCAGCCCAATCGGTAGTGTCCTCATGGCCGCACCTCTACCAAAGGAATATTCGGAATATCGCCACCCGCGAAATGTGCGAGGTTGATAGTGATTGCATCCGAATCAAACCGAACCGGAACATCAAATTCAAAACCGGCGGTCACCACTGCACCTGTTATCGGAATTGACCCCGCATTAAATGTCACGATTCCAGTCTGAATATTCACTACAAACTGCGTTGTCACGGCGCCATTCACCGCAACACGCACAGTTCCTAGAACTGGCGCATTAATCACCCGCGAATAGTTTCGCGTGCCTGCTCCATATTTCTTCACCAATTGAAATGCTGCCGTCACACCATCGCCAGTTCCTGTCACTTGATCGGTCGCCGCAACAGTTGCCGAAGCCGCGCAAGACTTAAAATCAGCAAAATCTTTCCACCGAAACGCATATAGTTTTCCGCGTCGTTCTTCAAAGAACGCCACTACAGCCTGAATATCATCAAGCGACTTCACCCCAAAACCCGCATTATATTTGCGCTTGGAGTTAGCCCAACGTGCATTGCGTTCTTCTCGGCCAGAGGCCGTCGTCACCACATCGGTACGGCGTTCAGCAGTACCCGTCGAACCACGAGAGATCGAAGTCGGAAATCTTACATTATCAAATGCCATATCAAAGATTCCTTGATCCGCGCGAAATCGCTTGTTGCATCATCGCGGCAATCTGACCTTGTGATTGTGCAAAGCTTTGAACATCGGGCGTTGAAATATTCACGGTAATGTTTGTGGCGTTGCCGCCACCACGCACGCCCAGCTTTCCATCGCTCCCCCGCGCCAAAGGCATAATCGCTTCCGGCCCGGCCTCACCCATCAAGCCCGTGCCGCCACGCATCGGAAATAAAACCGGACTGTTCACCACGCCACCATCAGCAAAAGGCAAAACCCGGCCATTGCTAAATGCGTTGCCATTGGCATTGGCAAAAAGCCCACTGAAGAGATTTCCGACCAAATTGCCCAACGGCTTTAAAGCCGAAGTCAATGCTGTCTGACTGAGCGATAAAACCATCGACTTCACCACATCGCTCAAACTCTTGCCGTGGATCACAGCACCTGCAAACGAAGTCACAAGCTTGTTGCCAAAGCTATCCGCCAAGTTAGATAAGCTCTGCATTTCTTGTCGCAGCTCAGCAGTGCGCAAAGACAACGCATCCAAATTTTGTTGGGTCTGATCGGTCATTCGTCTGGAAACCTTTCCATCATCTCATCAAGGTTCTGGCGCAGCATTGGCTGGGGAGGGGCACCAAATGCCGCTGCAATTTCGCGCGGCGTGCTGCGCCAGAATTCGGAAGGGCTGAGTTTCAAAACACCCAGTCCCAATTGCATTAATCGTGTCCAGGGAAATGTGGGTCTTGCATCGCTCATGCGCCACCCACAAAAGTGGCCTTCAATAAATCAGCAACAATGCGTAAATATCCCGCAGCCCCGCCTGCCACTGAGAGCTTGGCAACTTCATCATCATTGAAGGTAAATCCAGCACCGCGAAGTCCAGCACCGATTACTTTGATCGCATCACTGGCTTTTATGCGCCCACCCTCGAAGCGCTCAGCAATGGCGATCATATCTTCACCACCATAAGCGTTTTCAATTTCAGCAAGCGCGCCAAGCGTCAGAACAAGAGTATAATTCTGCCCGCCCAATTCAGCGTCAATTTCACCACGATGTCGGTTTGCCATGGTGCACCTCAAATCGCTGTGAAGGTTAGAAGACCAGCAGAAGCGAGTGCCAAATCAAACGTCACCTCGCCATCGTGCTTGGCCCCAAAATCAAGCGCTGTAATTTGGAATGGCCCTTGCACAATTCCAAAACTCGGAATGATGATTTGCCAATCCACAATTGTGCTATTGAAGAAATACGAGCGCATCGTCAGGTCAGTCGCTGCATCTTTGAAAATGCCTTTGCCGCGCAAGCTGGATGATTTTAATCCCGCACCCGCCAGCAATTCACGCCATGCGCCTGCGGATTCCTGTGATGTCGCATCCACTGTTTCAGCGTTGAATGAAAGTGTATGGCTGCGCAGTCCGGCCACGGTCACAAAGACACCTGCACCCGTGCTGTCGAGTTTTAGTAATAGGTCACGGCCTTTTTGGGCTGTCATGTTTGGCTCCTGTCAAAGGGGTTCGGTTGCGGCGCGAAAGCGAAGTAGTGCACCATAATTTGATGTCGAGATTGACCTTGTGACGTTTGAAAATATGTGCCGCAGGTTGACCAGTTTGTGATCGGTCAGCGTCAGCAGGGCGTCGTCAAGTGCCAGTTCAATCTCGGCGGTAATGTTTTGCGCCAGTGCCCGGCTTCGTGCATTGGTCATCACTTCAATGGTGATGAAATGTTCATGCGCTTTTTGATCGACAACACTCCAATCGCGCGTTTCAATCCCCGTGAACACCACATAGGGCGGATTAGCACCGCGCGGCGCCTCATCAAAAATATGTGCACCGCCCAGCAATAACGTCAAAGATGACCTTGCCAGAAGTGCGCTGCGTGCTGCTTGTTGCAGCGAAAGTGCGGGGCTCATTTCAACCTCAACAGGCGGTAAGGCCGCAGAAGTTCAATTGCGCCAAGTGGCAGTCTGCCGCTGTTTTGATCGCCACGATTGGCATACCAATCAGAAATCGCCATCAACAAGGCTTGCTTGATTTCAGCAGGCACCAGAGATGCTGTCGAACCAAAACCCGTTACCAACTTTACTTCAATGCCCTTGGCCCTGCGGCCTGGCGGTTGAAACATCCGGCCTCGCCGCAAAATGACACGCGGCGGGTTTGAAGACACATCAGCAAAATAATGTGCAGGGTCAATTGTTGCGGCAACGTCATCATCGCCGTAAACTTTAATGTCGGTGGCGCTGATGAGCGGTTGCAGGCCGAGTTCAAATATCCCACCGTCCGGCCAGTCATCCAGAAACAATGACCAGTTCTGTTGCAACAAGCACAAATCATAGCGCTGTTCGATTAGTCGTCTTGCGGCAGTAATCAGTGTACTGACGAATGTGTCATCGTCAGAATGGTAAATGCGTAATTGTGCCTTGGCCTCGGCCAAGCTTATGGGTTCCGCGGAAGGCGGGGTGGTGAGAATGAGGGGCATTTTGAATCCAATTTTAAAACCCGTCATCCCGACGAAAGTCGGGAACCAGACTTCCAACAGTTCGAATGCTAAAAGTCTGGGTTCCGGCTTTCGCCGGAATGACGGTTGATATGATGGTTGGGAGGGATAGTTCTTACGACACGCCGAACTTCAACAATTTGATCGCATCAAAATCCTGCATGCCGCCACCCACGCGTTTTGTGGTGTAGAACAACACATATGGTTTGGCGGTGAATGGATCGCGCAGAATGCGTGTGCCGACGCGGTCAACAATCAGATAACCGCGCTTGAAATCGCCGTAAGCAACCGAGAATGTGTCGGTGCCAATGTCGGGCATATATTCGCTTTCAACCACTGGGAAGTTGAGCAACATGGCGTTTCCGTCGGCTGTCGCTGCGGGCTGCCAGAGATAGTTACCCTGCGCATCTTTGAATTTGCGAATAGCGGCTTGCGTGGCGCGGCTGATCATGAAGCGCGCGTTCTGGCGGTAAGCCGATTTGGTTGCATAGATCAGATCGACCAACTTATCAGTCGGGTTGGTTGCGGCAAAGCCAGCGGCCACACCGGTTGCGATGTAGCCTGTATTGCCCCACGTCCAAGATCCTTGGGCAACTTTGGTATAAGCCAAAATGCCCTTAGGCCGTGTCACGCCATCACCGTTCAAGAACGCATCAGTTTCCTGTTCAGCAAAAACCGTCTCCACTTCCTGCGCCACCCATTGATCGAGATTCACAATTGAATCATCAAGCAATGCTTGCGTGGCAGCAGGCATGGCATAAAGCTCCATGGTCGGAAATTGCAGTTCGGCCAAAATCGGGCTTGCTGTCTGCGCGCGCGCCGCCGTTTCACCCACCCAACCTGTCGAAGCACCATTGGTGTTGAAAGGCTTTTTATAGAGCGTTGCAGAAATTTGGCGCACATCGGCAATCTGGCGCATGGGTGATGCTTTCGAAAGCAAGCGGCCAATTTCCGCTTCCACTTCAGGTGGAACGAGATAGCCTCCATCTTGCCCAGAGCCCACAGACATGGCCTTGGCTTCAAGATTAAAAAGACCTTGGGTTTCACCTTTACGCACATATTGCTCAAAAGCTTTTTTGTGTTCGCTCGGTTCTGATTTCAATTCACCACCCAGAGCAGGCCGGCGCGATTTCAAAATCAGTTCGTCCATGGCCTTGTTGATGCGGTCAACTTTTTCAGAGGTCACCACATCAGCGCTCATGCGCTTTTCAATTTGGTCGAGGCGCTCGTCGTTGGCTTCTTTGAACGCTTCAAACGCGCCCATCACGTCATAATGGTCAGCAGCGGCGCTTGCCACTTTGGTTTCGAGATTATCCATGTATTGCATTATTCCTTATTAAGTTCAGGGCTTCCGGTTTGGCAAAAAATGAGTCCGCTTTCGCCCAGTTGCGAGACTTCACTGTGCTCACCCGCGCACCTTCCAACATTGGAAAAGTGACGAGCGAAATTTCCCACAAATCAATTGTGTGGATTCTGCGGGTTTTGATTCCGCGATCTTGTTTGGCAAAAACTGTTTTGAAACCAATCGACAGACCGTCAAGCCCGCCTGATTCCAAAAGCGAAAACAATTCGCGTCCGCGTTGCACATTTCGGTCGAGGCGACCGCGCACAAAAAGCCCGCGTTGATCTTCAAGAATATCCACCCAAGTGCCCACAGGCTCTGCCGGATCATGCTGAAACAGCATGCGGATATTTTCAACGCCCCGCTTCTTCAAGCTTTCCGCAAAGGCCCCCGGCATCACAATATCGCCAGCGCCATCACGCTTGTTAAACAGACTGGCATAGCCAGAAAACACGGCGGTGCCAGGCCCTGCCGATAAAGGCAGCTCCAGCCCGCGTCGTTGCAGACGAAGGGTCATTATCAGATTCCTTGTTGATACAATTTAAATGCCGTCATCCCGGCGAAGGCCGGGACTGGGCTTTCTAAGAGCGCCGCCAGCTGTTAGCCCCGCCCCGGCCTTCGCCGGGGTGACGGAGTTCAAAAGTTAAATTAGCGCTTAGTTCACATCCCATATCCAACAGCAGCACGCTTCTCATCATTGCTGAGAAACGTGGCATCACTCACCCGCTTCCACAGTGCATCACGGTCATGAGACAGTGCCTCCACTTGATCCAGATCAAAACTCAATCTCAAGTCAGCTTCAAACTGTGGGCTCACAAAGTTACCTATTGCATCAGTCACCTTCCCTAAAATCGGGATCACGGTTTGGCGCCAGAATGTTCGGTTTGCTTCGGTATAATTTGAATAGGTGTTGTCGCCGGGAATCCCCAACAACATCGGTGGCACGCCAAAGGCCAGAGCAATTTCACGCGCAGCTGAATTTTTTGCTGCAATGAAATCCATGTCCTTGGGGCTAAAGCCCATCTCTTTCCAATCGAGTCCACCTTCGAGCACCATGGGTCTGCCTGCATTTGCAGCTCCCTGATAGCTCGACTCCAATTCGCTCTTCAGGCGGTCAAATTGCTCCGTGGTCAGATGATCATCCGACGCTGCAAACACCAGTGCACCTGAAGGCCTTGCTGCATTATCCAGCATTGATTTGTTCCAAGCACAGGCCGCATTATGCGTGTCAATGCTGCGCTGTGCAGCCTCTAGCGGCGATTGCCCATAATAGTCATCAACCGGATTAAACATGCGAATATGAAACACGCGCTCGGCTGGCAGTTTGGCATTTTCTCCGTACACGGAGTATTCATAATGGTCTGGCCAACCATCAGTTCCGGGCACCACTTTCATGCGGTCAGGACGCAGCGCCATGAGCTCGCGGGGAGTGCCATCTAGACTTGAAACTTCTATATAGGAATTGCCAGCAAGCAACAGATAAGAAACGATATTTTCAATCAGTTCGCGCCCTGTTTGCGTCGGGTTTGGACGCTTCAATACATCCAGTAACGCATGGGTTTCAATTTCACTTGTGCCTTTATAGAGAAGCAACGGAACTGAACTTGCCGCTTCCGCAATCATCCGCACACAGCGATAGCCAATGGCATTCGTCGAAAATCCCTCGCGCGCCATCGCCGCATAATTGCGTGGCGTCCATTGCGGCTTTCCTGCTTGATAGAATGAGACCAAGGGTTGCGCACCGAACTTTTTCTGTTCGGGGACAAAAAACGATTTTAGTTTTGACAGCATTTAATTTTGTTCCTTACATTCATATCATCCGAACCCTCGGCGCAGCATTGGGCTTCTGCATCAAATCATGGATGGCCCACACCAGCGCGTCCAATCGATCCGGGCTCTTTGCGCCCACTCCAATTGCCGCACACATCTCATCTTCCAATTCCGTAAACACGCCAACATGGCTCACGCGACCTTGCTCATATAAAGCAGCAATCGGTTCTGCCCGCGCGGCCTTGCCCTTGCTGGCATGCACCGCGCGGAACGAAATATTTTTATCCACCTCGCGCAAAACCTGTTCAACCATGGCACCGCCTTGATTCACTTCGGCCACAACACGCGCAGCCTTGCGTTCATGATAAAGCGCCACCACACGCTTGGCCCATTGTGCAGGCCTTAAGCCTTGGATGGAACGATCCGCTAAAACATAAAAGCGATCGTCCAGCCCTATGCCCACACACATAATTCCGCATGCATTGCTTTGCTTGCCCGCACTTGCTGGTGGATCAACTGCAACCACAATACGTTTGAGCGGAGGTGCTTCCAAAATCCGGTAGCGTTCAAACATGTCTCGGTTGAACAATGCATCGGGATCATCCTCAATCAGCTCGCCGTCTAATTCCTGCCGTCCCAACCTCGTTCCGGCATAACGCGCCTTCACATCTTTCAGGAATCCGCTGGCCAAATTCTTTGCATTATCAAAAGTCGTCGAATGGCTGGTCACCGTGCCCGCTTCAGCGATCAGCTTTTTCAAAAGCGGAATAGGCCTCGGCGTGGTGGTGATAACAGCCACAGGATTTTCGCCCAGTCTCAATCCAAATTGTAACATGTCCCACACACTTTCCACTTGTTTCCATTTCGCCAATTCATCACACCACGCCGCATCAAATTGCGGCCCGCGCAATCCCTCTGGCTCTTCGGCACTAAACACATGCGCCACAGCACCATTAGGCCAACTCAACATTCGCTTTGAAGGCTCAAACAAAGGTTGCTCGTTTGTTCCGTGTACAGACAAAATTCCAGACTGCCCTTCAATCATCACCAGTCTTGCCTCAGCAAAAGTCGGTGCTAAAATTGCAATGCGCGAGGCTTTGGTTCCCCATTCACCCAGCGCGATGGCCCGCACCCATTCGGCCCCTGCTCTGGTTTTGCCGGAACCGCGACCACCTAGTATCAGCCAGCGTCGCCATTCTTGGCCCTCAGGCGGAAGTTGATCCCGCCTCGCCCAATAGCGCCATTCCCCCAGCAGGTCGCTGACTTGACGTGGCTTCAGTGACTTCGTGAACGACTTCGCTTTCCTCCGGTAAATTCGCAATGCGCCTCGCAAGTTCATCACGCTCGGCGTCATTGAGTTTTCGGGTGGCAGTTCCGCCGCGCTGTCTGCGATCTTTTTGTTCAAGTTGTAAAACCTTTTCCAGTGTTCGCACCAAAGTGTTGGTGGCCCGAATGTCGCGTTCATTTGAAAGCGCAGAAATATCTTCGCCAATGTCGCCAATTTCGCGTTCCAATTGTGAAAGGCGTTTCTGCAAGACCTCTTTCAAACGCTTGATTGTGTCGCGGGTGCTTTCTGCCTTGGCTTTTTTCTGTGCAACACCGCGCATCAGCCAACCTTCGAGTTTAGCTTTTTTGCTCAGAGTAATTCCAGAAATACCGATGCTTTCGGCAATCTGAGTCACTGTTTCCATCGTTTGCTCATAGCGCATACGAATATGCGCCCAAGCCGCCGCATCCGGCGCAAGCTTAGCGTCTTGGTTCATTTCAAATCTCAAATTTAGGGGTTACCAACCGGATCAAACTTCTTGACCCATTTGTGGAGTGTGACGAGAATTAGCAGGCTGACCGTACGGTGTCAAGAACTATTTTCCTGCAATAGTCATTATTTTTTTATGCGGGCTTCAAAACGAGACTTAAGTTATTGTAACGGAATGGACATTCGGCAGTTACAATATTTGGCAGCTCTGGCGCGGGAAAAGCATTTTACCCGGGCGGCGGCGGCCTGCAACGTCACACAACCGACTTTATCGGGCCGGATTCGCCAGTTGGAACAAGAGCTTGGTGTGCCCATCGTAGAGCGCGGCCAGCGATATATTGGTTTAACCCCTGAAGGTGACCGCGTTCTGAAATGGGCGCATTTGATTTTGGACAATTGGCAAAACCTGCAGCAAGAGCTGGTTCAGATCAAAGGAAAGTCGGGCGAACTGGTGGGCCGCATGATTTTGGGCGTCATCCCCTCTGCCCTCCCTATGGCCTCGTTTCTCACCAAAGCCATGAACGCCATGCATCCCGCTGTAGATTTCACAATTCTTTCACACAGCTCCGAAGAAATCATCCGTGCACTGAGTGATTTTTCGATTGAAGCTGGCATCACCTATCTCGACAACGAACCCGTCGAAGGCTTGATGTCGGTTGAACTTTTCCGCGAAAATTATTGTCTGTTTATTTCCGAGGCGCATGAATTTGCTAAGCGCGAGCGAGTCACTTGGTTTGAGGCTGCGCAACAGCCGCTGGCCTTGCTCACGCCTAATATGCAAAACCGCCGTATCATTGACCGCGCCTTTGCCGTCGCCAAAGTTCACCCCTCGCCCCGCCTTGAAACCAATTCGATCATGAATCTCATTTCATCGGTGCGCAGCATGAACCTGTGTTCGATCATGCCCGACTATTTCAAAAATGCGATGGGTGCTTTGGAGGGCGTGGTTGCGATTCCCTTAAGTGAGCCAACGGTTAGCCACGCGGTTGGATTGGTAGCTGTGAACCGCGACCCGGTTTCGCCAGCTATTGCAGCACTCTTTACAGCCGCAAAGAACTTTAAAGTTCATTGATTCTGTCGATAGCTTCATAGGCTCAGTCGATTGGCGTTCAATTCGGCGAAAGACTACTGTTATCTATGGCAAAGAAAACCACATTAATTGATCTACAGTTCGGCAAGTCCGATCCGGCCACGCCGATCTGCGCGAAGCACGGAAATAGACCTGATGCGTTGCTCGAAATTTTGCATGACGTGCAGCATGAGTTGGGCCATGTACCCGAAAAATCACTACCCGCCATTGCTCATGCGCTGAACCTATCGCGCGCTGAAGTTTATGGTGTGGCAACCTTCTATCACGACTTTCATTTGAAGCCGATGGGCAAGCACCACTTGAAACTCTGTAGTGCTGAGGCCTGCCAGTCCATGGGTGGGCGCCAGCTTATTGCAGCGGTTGAAAAATACCTGAAAGTGAAAATGGGTGGAACCACGGCCGATGGTTTGTTCACTCTGGAAGCCACTTATTGTCTTGGCCTTTGCGCTTCTGCTCCCGCCATTATGATTGACAATAAGCCAGTTGCCCGCATGAACGCGGAAAAGATGAAATCAATTGTTGAAGGACTTCGCACATGATCAAAATTTATGTGCCGCGTGATAGTTCCGCCAAAGCCGTTGGAGCTGATGAAGTGGCATTGGCCATTGCTGCGGAAGCTGCTACCCAAAAGATCAGTGTACAGATCATTCGCAACTCAACGCGCGGCATGGCGTGGCTTGAGACTTTTGTAGAAGTGGAAACACTAAAAGGTCGCATGGGTTATGGGCCAATTGATGTTGGCGATGTGAAACGACTGTTTGCGGCCAAGTTTTATGAAGGTGGCAAACATCAACTGGGGCATGGGCTGGTTGAGGAATTGCCCTATCTCAAAAACCAAGAGCGCCTTACATTTGTGCGTGCTGGAATTACTGATCCGGTTTCACTACCCGATTACATATCTCATGGCGGTTTTGAGGGTTTGAAGAAAGCACTCACAATGAAGGGTGCAGCAATTGTTGCCGAGGTTACAGAGTCTGGCCTGCGTGGTCGTGGCGGAGCAGCTTTCCCAACGGGAATCAAATGGAAAACCGTCCACGATACCAATGCCGACCAAAAATATGTGTGCTGTAATGCCGACGAAGGCGACTCTGGAACATTCGCTGACCGCATGGTGATGGAGGGAGATCCCTTCATGTTGATCGAAGGCATGACGATAGCCGGATTGGCTGCGGGAGCGACCAAAGGCTTCATCTATACTCGTTCGGAATATCCTGACTCGATTGCGACGATGAAGGAAGCGATCGACATTGCCGCCGCCGCAAAATGGCTTGGCCAAAATATTCAGTCTACGGATCATTCTTTTGATCTTGAAGTGCGCCGTGGTGCTGGGGCTTATATTTGCGGCGAAGAAACAGCGATGTTAGAATCACTAGAAGGCAAGCGCGGCATGGTTCGCCCAAAGCCTCCAATTCCTGCGTTGCAAGGCCTTTTCGGCAAACCAACCATTATTAACAATGTTTTGAGTTTTGCCGCTGTTCCATATATTTTGGCTAAGGGTGGCATCGCTTACAAAAATTATGGCATGGGCCGTTCGCGCGGAACTTGTGCCTTCCAGCTTGCGGGCAACATTAAACACGGCGGCCTTGTTGAAAAAGCTTTTGGCATAACCCTCCGTACACTGATTAATGATTTCGGTGGTGGCACTTTCACGGGTCGCAAATTACGTGCCGTTCAAGTGGGTGGGCCGCTTGGTTCATATCTGCCTGAGTCTCAACTCGATCTTCCGATGGATTATGAAACCTTAGCTGCAAACGCCGCAATGGTCGGTCATGGCGGCCTTGTGGTATTTGACGATTCAGTTGATATGGCAGCGCAGGCGCGTTTTGCTATGGAATTTTGCGCCATTGAATCATGCGGCAAATGCACGCCGTGCCGCATCGGTTCTACGCGCGGCGCTGAGACCATTGATAAGATTGTGGCTGGTGAAAACCGCGATGCCAATCTTTTGCTACTCGAAGACCTTTGCCAAACCATGACTGATGGTTCACTCTGCGCCATGGGCGGCTTAACGCCGATGCCGGTTATGAGTGCAATAAAACATTTCCCTGAAGATTTCGATAAAATCGCAACGCTGCAGGCAGCAGAATGAACTACATCCTCAAGTCCGTCATTCCCGCGAAGGCGGGAACCCAACTTGCCAATCAACCAAAGTTGGGTCCCCGCCTTCGCGGGGATGACGAATTTTCTAATTTACACATTCAGAAGCAGAGGTAGTACCATGCTCATCAAAGAAACCGATTTCGGCACCCCAAAATCTGATGCAACCCAGATGATTACACTGGAGATTGATGGGCATTCCATCACGGTGCCAGAAGGCACGTCGATCATGCGGGCTGCGATGGAGCTGGGCACCAAGATCCCGAAGCTTTGCGCAACAGATTCGCTCAACTCATTTGGCTCATGTCGTCTATGCCTTGTTGAAATCGAAGGCCGCAAGGGAACGCCAGCATCGTGTACCACGCCCGTTGCCGCTGGCATCAAAGTGAAAACCCAATCTGACCGCTTGGGCCAATTACGCAAAGGCGTGATGGAACTTTATATTTCAGACCATCCACTAGATTGCCTGACCTGTGCTGCCAATGGTGATTGCGAATTGCAGGATATGGCGGGCGCTGTGGGTCTGCGCGATGTGCGCTATGGTTATGAAGGCGACAACCACGTTTCAGCGAAGCGCGAAGGTGTTGGCGAGAATTTTCGATTTAAGGAAAAAGACGAAAGCAATCCCTATTTCACATTCGACCCTGCCAAGTGCATTGTGTGCTCGCGTTGCGTCAGGGCGTGCGAAGAAGTGCAAGGCACATTCGCGCTGACTATTGATGGACGTGGTTTTGCATCGCATGTTTCAGCAGGCATGGATGAGAGCTTCATGGCATCGGAATGCGTATCATGCGGCGCATGTGTTCAAGCTTGTCCCACGGCCACACTCACTGAAAAATCAGTGATCAAAAAAGGCCAACCCGAACATTCCGTCGTCACCACATGCGCCTATTGTGGTGTTGGCTGTTCCTTCAAAGCTGAAATGAAGGGCGATGATGTTGTGCGCATGGTGCCATATAAAGATGGCGGTGCAAATGAAGGTCACTCCTGTGTGAAGGGACGTTTTGCTTGGGGCTACGCGACACATAAAGACCGCGTAACCAAGCCAATGATCCGTACACGGATCACCGACCCGTGGAAAGAGGTGAGCTGGGAAGAAGCCATTGCTCATGCGGCAAGCAGCTTTAAATCCATTCAGAAAAAATATGGCCGTGGTTCCATCGGCGGTATCACATCATCGCGCTGCACCAATGAAGAAGTTTTCGTTGTTCAGAAAATGATCCGCTCGGCATTTCAGAACAACAACGTTGATACATGCGCCCGTGTTTGCCATTCACCCACAGGCTACGGCCTGTCCAAAACATTCGGCACATCAGCAGGCACGCAAGATTTCAAATCAGTTGAGAAGGCTGACGTGATTTTGATCATTGGTGCGAACCCAACCGACGGCCATCCGGTTTTCGCATCGCGTATGAAGAAGCGGATTCGTGCTGGTGCAAAACTGATCGTGGCCGATCCACGCAAAACCGACTCGGTGCGTTCGCCGCACATCGAAGCGAGCTTTCACTTGCCTTTGCGCCCCGGCACGAATGTGGCGATTGTAAATGCGCTCAGCCATGTGATCCTCACAGAAGGATTAGAAAACAAAGCGTTCATTGCCGAGCGTTGCGACA
>JAYTUV010000015.1:0-2825 GCA_043744395.1 Aestuariivirga sp. | reverse complement strand
AATCCCAGCGGATTTCAGTCAGATAAGAATAGATTGAATTTGGGTCACTGAAAGAGGTACGGATTGTCAAATAGTCGCCTTCAAGCCAAGAAACTGCCGGCCGCGAATAGGAGCCCAAAGATTGCGGGGCTAAGGCCGATTCATTGTTGACGGATTTGGTTTTGCGCAGTTGATACTGCAGCGCCTCCTCGATGCGCACAACTGTTGCCAATGTGAATGGCCGTTGACCCGAAAGTGCTTTTTCAATTGTCGATAAGCTGATTTTGGCTTTGTCGGCCAGGTGCTGGCGCGTCAGCCTGCGCCGCGCAAGTTCTTCGCGGATCACGCCGCTGATGGCGCGGTTTTCTTCTGGCGATAGATCGTCGTCGTTCATGTTGCCGAAACCCGTACAAAATTGCACAATTCCACAAGAATCCGTCACAAGCAATAAGACTGCGGCAAAAGCCTGACAAACATTACAGTTCTTCACATTGGCGGCGCAATGTTACCGCAGCTTAATCTCCGTGGTGTTGGGGCAACAACAACCCACATGGAGGAATAACGTGAACGCCATATCGCTGCACCGCAGCCTAAAATATAAAAAGACTCTTCATCAACTTGTGATGGCCATGATCGCCACTTGCATGACGGCGCAGGCCGTTTTTGCATCGGCCAGATTGGTGACCCCCAACGACATGAGCTCTGGCAGCTTGCTTTTGAAATCCAATGAGCAAGGAAAATACATTGCCGCGCCCGCCGTCGCATCAGATTACACCGTCACCATTTCAGGCCCCACTGGCCGAACGGTGGTGACCCAGCAATTCTACAATCCATCTGAATCGTGGGTTGAGGGTGTTTATGTTTTTCCACTTCCGGAAAATTCAGCGGTTGATACTTTGAAGATTGTTTCTGGAACACGCGTCATTGTTGGCGAAGTGAAAGAAAAACAAGAAGCCAAAGAAATTTATGAAGATGCCAAGAATAAGGGCGAGGCTGCGGCTCTACTTGAACAAGACCGACCCAACATGTTTACCAACTCGGTGGCCAATATCGGCCCACATGAAAAAGTCTTGGTGCAAATTGAATATCAACAAACAATCGCCCAAAGCGGTGGCACCTATGATTTGCGCCTGCCGCTGGTTGTGGCATCACGCTATAATCCCGCACCGATTGTTCAAAATGTTGATTTCGGCAAAACCGGAACAGGATTGGCCACAACGCAAAATGTTGCGCCTCAGCCGCCTGTTCTCGATCCAGCAGAATCTGCACCCACAAACCCTGTTTCAATCACTGTGAATTTGGATGCGGGCTTTGCTTTGGGCGATGTAAAGAGCGCCTATCATAAAGTCGATATGGTCGAAAAAGGTGCAAACATGCGCACTGTAACGTTGTCTGGCGTTGTTCCGGCAGATAAGGATTTTGATTTAACTTGGACAGCAAAGGGCACAGCGCCCCAAGCTGGCTTGTTCAAAGAAACAGTGAACGGCCATGACTATATGTTGGGGTTTGTAACTCCGCCAATCGTTGCGCCAAGTGCTCAAGCTCATCCGCGCGAGATCACATTTGTGATTGATAATTCAGGCTCGATGGAAGGTGCTTCAATGCCGCAAGCCAAAGACAGCTTGCTTTATGGATTGGCACAACTCGCCCCGACTGATCGATTTAATGTGATCCGTTTTGACGACACGATGGATAATTTATTTGGTGCGACAGTTCCAGCCGATGCCCAACATATTGCCCAAGCCAAAGGGTTCGTTTCAGCGCTCAGTGCCAATGGCGGCACGGAAATGGTGCCCCCCTTAAAGGCTGCTTTGGTTGACGCAAATCCAAGCGATAAAACTTATCTCCGCCAAATCGTGTTCATTACCGATGGTTCCATTGGCAATGAGCAAGAGTTGTTTGATACAATTGCCAAAGGCCGTGGACGCACGCGCTTGTTCATGGTGGGGATTGGTTCTGCACCAAATTCTTACCTCATGACACGCGCCGCTGAACTGGGCCGTGGCACGTTCACACAGATTGGCGAAGGAACCCAAGTTATTGAGCGGATGAAAGAACTGTTCGGCAAAATCGGCAATCCGGTGATCACTGATATTCATGCGCAGATTTTTGGCAGTACGGCCAAAATTACGCCTGCAGAATTGCCGGATCTCTATCAGGGTGAACCTGTGATGTTGATGGCTGACTCCGGTTCATTGTCAGGTGTTCTCAAAATCACCGGCATGATTGGCAATCAACCTTGGGAAGTGAAAATGCCATTGGTTGATGCTGCAACAGGCAAGGGCATTTCTAAACTGTGGGCACGTCGCAAGATTGCGGAGTTGGAAGTGGCTTCGACACTCGGTCAAATTCCGCAAGCTGATGCTGATAAGGCAGTTCTCAAAACAGCTTTGGATCATCAGTTGGTTTCCAGCTTGACAAGTTTGGTTGCAGTTGATCATTCTCCAAAGCGCCCTGCTGGTTACCAGCTGACTCGTGCCGATGTGCCGCTGAACCTGCCATCAGGTTGGGTGTTTGAGAAAGTGTTCGGAACAGATGTGCCCGCACAGAATGTTCCGCATACGGATCAAAAAACGGAAGCTGATCTTACACAGCTGGCAAAGTATGAAGCCCCAAAACCTGCAACTCCAGCCACGCAAGTCAATCTTCCAGTTGGTGCAACCGATGGTGAATTGATGGCGATGATTGGCGCGGTTCTGGCGATGCTAGCCCTTATACTGCAATTCTTTGCGCGTCGCCAAAAGGTGTTGGCATGAGTGCTTCAATTACAATTCTGGCTCCGGCGCGTTTTTCGCGCCGGGGCATTATGAATTTGGTCTCGGCGCTTTTGATGCTGGCATCATTAA
>JAYTUV010000014.1:0-11124 GCA_043744395.1 Aestuariivirga sp. | reverse complement strand
GAGTGTCGTTTCCGAAATCGCCATTGTGCCCGATAGAGAATGCAGAATGCCAATTTTAATCGTGTCATCAGCGGCCAATGCTGGCCTCATCATCGCAGCGCCGACTGCGGCCGCAGAAAATCCCGCCAATACCGAGCGACGGTTGAGTTTATGCATGTTGGTTCTCTCCTGTTTATTATTGTGTTTGCACCGTAGTCAAAACAGCAAGGCCCGTGCCATGCCACAGCGCGGCCTCGATTTACGCATTAAAAGTAATGATTCCAGATTGATACTCCAGAAGAAATAATTTGGTACTATTTTGCGCGACACGTTCTTGCTCGATTTTTGAGCAGCGCATAGAAATCTTGGTATAGAATTTGTGCACAGCATCTGAGCAAAACAGTCAGGCGCATATCAACTTGGAAAAATGCTCCGGCAAGTTATGGGTTGCAAATTCTGGTTCATCTTGCGTAGAAGCGGAGTTACGGATTGAAGTTTGAGGAAAGCTTTTCGAATGCAGATCAATAAGTTCAGAGTGATCAAATGAAAGCTGTTATCCTCGCTGGCGGGTTTGGCACGCGTTTGTCTGAAGAAACCCATCTCAAGCCTAAGCCGATGATTGAAATCGGCGGGATGCCTTTGATTTGGCATATCATGAAAATCTATTCACACCACGGCGTGAATGATTTCATCGTTTGCTGCGGTTACAAGGGCTATGTGATCAAAGAATATTTCGCAAACTATTTTTTACATTCCTCGGATGTCACCTTCGACATGAAATCAAACGCGATGGAGGTGCACCAACAAAACGCGGAACCTTGGCGTGTGACTTTGATCGACACAGGCGAAAACACGATGACCGGAGGAAGGTTAAAGCGCGTTGCAAACTATCTTCGCGATGAGAAGCAATTTTGTTTCACGTATGGTGATGGCCTCGCCAATATTGATGTGAAGGCGCAACTGCAATTTCACGCCAGTCACGGCAAGCTTGCAACTGTAACGGCGGTTCAACCGCCTGCGCGTTATGGCGCTTTGGATATGGATGGTCATGAGGTTCGAGGGTTTTTGGAAAAACCTCGCGGCGAAGGTGGCTATGTGAACGGTGGGTTTTTTGTGTTGTCGCCCAAAGTTATTGATCTGATCGATGGCGATCCTACATCATGGGAAGGCCCACCGATGGAGCGCCTTGCCACTTCGGGCGAACTTATGGCCTTTAAACATGACGGCTTTTGGCAGCCGATGGATACGCTACGCGAAAAACTTCTGCTTGAAAAACACTGGGAGAACAATTCCGCGCCTTGGAAAATTTGGCGATGAAACCAGACCGAAATTTTTGGGCCGGCAAAAAAGTTTTTGTGACGGGCCACACGGGGTTTAAGGGTGCGTGGCTGTGCTTCTGGCTGCAAGCGATGGGCGCAAAAGTAACTGGTGTCGCACTGGCCTCAAACACGGAACCAAACCTGTTTAAGTTGCTGGGACTTGAAAAAATAATTCCAAGTAAATTTTTGGACATTCGCAACCAATCTCAACTGGCCGATGCAGTCAGGGAGAGCGGGGCGGAAATCGTGTTCCATCTTGCAGCGCAGGCATTGGTGCGCGAGGGATATAAAAATCCACTCTCAACATTTGATACAAATTTTGGCGGCACGGCCAATTTGCTAGAAGCACTGCGATGCAATGAAACGGTGCGCGCCGCTGTTATTGTGACGACTGACAAGGTTTATAAAAATCTTGAAAGGCAGGCACCATTTGTAGAGACGGACGAACTGGGTGGGCGCGACCCCTATAGCGCCAGCAAAGCCGCAGCAGAACTATTGGTCGAGTCCTACCGCGAAAGTTATTTTCGCAGCCAAAATTTGGCAATTGCAACAGCGCGGGCAGGCAATGTCATCGGTGGCGGGGATTGGTCGCCTGATCGCTTGATACCAGATTGCATAAGAGCTTGGAGTGCTGGCCAAACAGTTGAAATCCGGATGCCGGATGCCGTGCGGCCTTGGCAGCACGTACTTGATCCGCTGGCTGGTTACCTCGTGCTGGCGCAGAAACTTGTGGAAGCCCCGACACTGGCGACAAGTTATAATTTTGGGCCCGATGCAGATGGCTCAGCACCCGTTCGTGAGGCGGTTACACTCGCTCAGTCCAAATGGGGCAGCGGCGAGGCGCTTGTGAATTTTGGCACTGAAATGAAAGGGCCAAAGGAATCCGAAATCCTTCGGCTCAACAATTCCCGCGCTCGTGCAGCATTGAGTTTCGTTCCGCTCTGGCCACTAGGGCCTGCAATTTCCCGCACGATTGACTGGTATAAAAATGCCAAAATTGGAAAGCCAGCGGCACTTCTCTGTGCGAGTGATATTGATGCCTATGAACGCAGGGTTATATGAACCGTTTTGAAATCACAGAACTTGGGTTTGGCGTTGTAAGCATAAAGCGATCAGCGTTAGGCGATGCCCGTGGTTCATTGACCCGTCTGTTTTGCTCTAAAGATCTCGCTGCTGCGGGGTGGAATAAACCGATTGCGCAAGTCAATTGGGTTGAAAACAAATTGCGTGGAACGGTGCGGGGATTGCATTATCAGGTTGCACCTTTTGCAGAAGACAAATTGTTATTTTGCATGAACGGCGAAATTCATGATGTTGTTGTTGATGTGCGCCGTGGTTCGCCCACACTTTTGCAGCATGTGAAGATCACTCTTTCAGCAGCTCGTGGAGACGGAGTTTTGATACCAGCAGGTTTTGCGCATGGTTATCAATGCTTGTCTGATGATGTGAAACTGCTCTATTTTCACAGCGAAGCTCATGCGCCGTCAGCTGAGCGTGGATTGAATCCGCTCGACATAAAATTGAATATCGCATGGCCATTGCCTGTTGCAAATCTGTCAGAGCGCGACCAAAAGCACACACTTCTAAATGCGAATTTTGAGGGAGAGCCGTTTTGAGCTGTCGTTTTTGCAAGAGTCAGCTTCATGAGACATTTCTTGATCTCGGCTTTGCGCCGCCTTCAAATTCATATCTTGAAGAAAAGCATCTGTCGCGGCCCGAACACTATTATCCGCTCCGCGTTATGGTTTGCGAGACGTGCTGGCTGGTGCAAACCCAAGACTTTGCCAATGCCGATGAATTTTTCAATGCAACTTACGCCTATTTCTCAAGCACATCAGCAAGCTGGCTTGAACATGCAAAGCGCTATTGTGCAGACATCACAAAGCGCCTTGGTCTGGGGCCAAAAAGCTTTGTCATCGAAGTTGCATCCAATGATGGATATTTGCTCAAAAATTTTGTGGCCGCTGGTGTGCCCTGCCTTGGTATTGAACCAACGGCCAGCACCGCTGCCGCTGCAGAGGCTCAAGGTGTTCCAACTTTGCGCGAATTTTTTGGGGAAGCGCTTGGGGGCCGACTGGAATCAGAAGGCCGCAAAGCTGATCTTATAATTGGGAACAATGTGTTTGCCCATGTGCCCGACATTAATGATTTCACGCGCGGGCTTGCCACTGTTCTAAAAGCCGATGGTGTTGTGACATTAGAGTTTCCGCATCTGCTTAATCTCATCAAGCTTTGTCAGTTCGACACGGTTTATCACGAACATTTTTCTTATCTTTCGCTAGCCGTGGTGCAAAAGATTTTTGCAAAATCAGGCTTGCGGATATTTGATGTTGAAGAACTTTCAACACATGGCGGCAGCTTACGGATTTATGGTTGCCTTGTGGGTGCCGGGCACAAGCAAACCCACGCTGTCGAAAAGATAATTCAGCAGGAGCGGGAAGCTGGTTTGGAATCTCTCGAAATATTCGGCGCGTTTCAGGCCAAAGCCAATGCGGTCAAAGACGCATTGCTGAGCTTTCTGATTGAAGCCAAGCGTAAGGGACATAAAGTTGTGGGATATGGTGCCGCCGCCAAAGGCAATACGCTTTTGAATTTCGCAGGCATAAAGCCAGACTTGTTGCCCTTCGTGTGTGATGCAGCCCCATCAAAACAAAACAAACTTATGCCCGGCAGCCACATTCCAATCCACGCGCCTGATGTATTGAAAACGGCAGAGGCAGACTTCGTACTGATCTTGCCGTGGAACATCGCAAGTGAAGTGATGGTAAGCACAAAGCATCTGGTCGCAGCTAAAACCCGCTATGTTGTGGCAGTCCCGGAATTGACGATATTATGAAAGCAAGAATTCCTTACACAAGACCTTCAATCACTCAGTTGGAGCAGGCTTATGCTGCCGATGCTGTGGCAACAGGTTGGGGCGAGAAATGCTATGACTATATCAATCGTTTTGAAAAAGATTTTCGCAATCACCTAGGCGTTGACTTTGCAATAGCAACATCAAGCTGCACGGGTGCATTGCACATGGGCCTTGCTGCACTTAGTGTTGGGCCTGAAGATGAGGTTATTCTTGCCGATACGAATTGGATTGCAACTGTCGCTCCAATCATTCACTTGGGCGCAAAGCCAGTATTTGTAGATATATTAAAGGACACATGGTGTCTTGATCCCGACAAGGTCGAGTGCGCCATATCTTCCAAAACCAAGGCCATTATCGCTACTCATATTTATGGCAATCTTTGTGATATGGACCGATTGTTGGCCATCGGTGCACGCCATGGCATTCCTGTTGTCGAAGATTCGGCAGAAGCGATGGGATCTATTTGGAAGCAAAAACGTGCAGGCTCGATGGGTGCTTTTGGCGCCTTTTCATTTCATGGCACTAAAACCCTGACCACCGGCGAAGGTGGCATGTTTGTGACAAGTGACGCCGCCCTATATGAGCGCGTTTTAACGCTTAGCAATCATGGCAGGGCGCGGGGCCAATCAAAACAATTCTGGGCCGATATAGTTGGCTACAAATATAAAATGTCGAACGTCCAAGCTGCAATTGGTTGTGCGCAATTAGAACGTATTGAAGAGCTTGTCGCAAAGAAGCGAAAGATCTTAAACTATTATTGCGAACATTTGGCTGGCCATCAAGGCATTAGTCTAAACCCTGAGCCAAACGGAACTGTAAATGGCGCTTGGATGCCCACAGTTGTTTTTGCAAAGGAACTAAACATTTCTCGAGAGCATCTCATGGCAGCGTTCAAATCTGAAAACATTGACGCGCGTGTCTTCTTCTGGCCGCTCAGTTCTTTGCCCTCATTTGAACCCGTCAAAACAAACAAGGTTGCCTGGGATATTCCAGAAAGAGCAATAAACCTCCCAAGCTTTCATGATATCAGCGAAGAGGAATTGGATCGTGTTATTGGTGTAATTGAAAGAGTTTATAAGTTCCGATGACTTCAACTTCAATAGCAAGTGAACAACGTCAGGGCGGAGTTCTATGCAAGTGAATATTGTGATTTCCCAACCGATGTATTTTCCGTGGGTCGGAATGCTTGAGCAGATCAACAATGCGGATATTTTTGTGCATTACACAGATGTACAATTCGTAAAGGGTTCGTTCTTCAACCGTGTCCAGATAAAATTGCCAATGGGAACGAAATGGCTAACTGTGCCTCTCCGAGATGTGCGTCTCGGCCAGAAAATATGCGAGGTTCAAGTTGATGAAAGGAGTAACTGGAGAGAACAGCATTTAGAAGTCTTGAGGCAAGCGTATCGGGAGGCACCATTTAAAAGTGATATGTTGAATTTAGTTGAAGGCGTTTTTGCAAAAAAATTCTTGTCGTTGGGTGAATTGGCAACAGATTCCACAATGGCTTTGGCCGAATATTTCAACATTTCTAAAACAAAACGTTTTTTTGAATCTGTGAAATTAGGAATTAGTGGTTCAGGCAGCAAGCGGGTTTGCGATATTTGCAGCCATTTTGATGCCAAACGCTACATTACAGGACACGGTGCCTCTAATTATCTTGACCACGAATTGTTTGACAAAGCGGGAATCGAAGTTAACTACATGCAATATGAAAGGCGTCGCTACCCCCAATTACACGGTGAATTTACGCCATTTGTTTCAGCGCTTGATCTTGTAGCAAACTGTGGTCGGGACGGGGTGAAGTTTGTGGGTTCAGGTTCCCAGCCGTGGAAATTATTTGTTAGATAATTAAATCAAAAAAGTGTCTAGTTATGTTGCTGGCTTTGTTGAGTAAATTGCGAATTGAAGTTGACAACATGTTACGGCTAGAGTTTTTAACAATTGTTTAGGTGATCGATATGAAGTTTAGTGCCAGCGAAATCTATGAGTTGAAGAAAGATTTCAGCGAAAAGGGATTTTTACTTCTTAAGAATTTTTATGATTTTGATGAAGATATTAGACCGATACACGATGACATTATGGACATTGTAAAAATCGTTTGTGCGGACAATGGAATAAACGTAAAAATCGATACGGCCGCTGACGCAATGAACATTGGCTATCCCTTACTTATCGAAAAAGACAGGTCGCTTGGCGGTGTTATCTATGACGCAGTTAAACAGATACCGGGTTTCACGAGGCTTGTATCGAAAATAGACAATCAGAAGCTATGTCAAATGCTCCGAGAAAATTATAGACCTGCGATAGCTGCGGGCGGCTTTGGAATTCGAATTGATAACCCCTCTGAAGAAAAATTTAGGGCGCAGTGGCATCAGGAGTTTCCAGCGCAACTGCGCAGTTTGGACGGAATCGTGTTCTGGTCTCCATTGGTTTCAGTAGTGCAGGAATTGGGGCCAGTTCAAATTGCTGTCGGCTCTCATAGAGAAGGCCCTCTGCCAGTTTACCATAATGATAAAGGCGTTAGTGCTACAGGCGCCTACGCACTTCACATTCGTGAAATTGAAAAACATCTCGAAAAATATGAAATCATAGCACCTTTAACGTCTCCTACTGATCTCATTCTTATGGATTTTCAACTTTTGCACCAATCCGGACAAAACCTATCTGACCGTCCAAGGTGGAGCATGCAATACAGATATTTCAATTTGTTGGAACCCGTTGGTAGAAGAATAAACTGGGCTGGTTCTTTTGCGGCTGGAGTTGATTTTGCAAAAGTCTTGCCCGAACTGGTGGGTTAGTTAGACTAGGTAGGACAGAAAAAATGCTTGATTTATGCAGGGTCTGCAGCGCCAAACTGAACGTCAGCTTTGTACTATCGAAATCAACATCGCTATCGTCAGTCCTTGGTAATATCGAAGCGCCAACGGTCGTGCGTGTATGTGACAGTTGTAGTCATGCGCAAACAGAAAGTTTGTCAAATGTTGCTGATTATTATGATAGCCAATATCGCATTTCACTGGATAATGAACATCATGACCAACTTCTAACCTCTACAGATTTGAAAATTACTGCGTACCGTACTGAATATCAAGCAAGAATTTGTCTGGAGATGTGTGAGGTTCCTGAAAATGCAAACGTCATTGATTTTGGAGCGGCTCAAGCGCGAAGTCTCTTTTGGCTTGCATCACAGCGACCCGATATTGTTCCACATGTATTCGATGTGAGCGAAGACTATCGAAAAAGCTGGGACAAATGGCTCCCTTCCGAGCAACAAGCTACATATCAACTACCCGATGATTGGCATGGAAAATTTGATCTTGTAACGAGCTACTTTGTGTTGGAACACGTTGAAGATCCCGTCGGATATCTTAAGTTGTTGGCGAGTTGTGTTAAGCCAGATGGCAAAATTCTAATCTCACTTCCGGATGTAGATTTAAACCCGGGCGATATGATCGTTGCTGATCATCTAAATCACTTTTCATCGCAATCTCTTATTACAGCATTGAATCTCGCAGGGATCAAAGCTTTGAAAATTATAAATGATTCGTTGCTGAGTTCCTTTTTTGTTTTGGCTGAGATTGGCTCAGGCTCTTTTTTGAAAGAGGATTTAACCAAAGAGGCATATGAGAGAAATGTAGAAATTTCAAAATTTTGGCAAGATGCAGTTGAAAAATTGAAAATAAACTCTCAGCTCCAATCCAATAAAGTTTGCGCCATCTATGGCGCGGGATTCTATGGCAGCTGGATAAAGGGACAAATTGAGAGCAACTGTCAGCTAGTCGCCTTTGTTGATATGAACGAGAAGTTACAAAGCAAACAACATTTGGGATTACCTATAGTTTCTCCAAGTGATTTGCCACTCGAGGTAGAAATCATTTTTGTTGGTTTAAATCCATTAAAGGCGCGACAGATCATCGCCAATGTTATCCAATTACAGGGTAGGGCGCTTGAGTTTATCTGGCTTGATTGAAATGACATCGCAAAAAGTTGAAATACTGTTGCGCCAATCTGATGAAAGCAATTCTACAGGGTTTTGCGAAATTCGCCGTGACACCGTATTGCAAGATCAGCTGATGTCAGTTGTGGATGATGCAAGCGACCAATCTGTTTTGGAGTGGGTAAACCGAAAAAAAACAGATAGGAACACAGTCTTTCTCTCAGTCGTAAATCGTTTGAATGGTGAGTTTTTGGGTTATGTCCAAATAACTGATATTCATTGGAGAAATAAGTCGGGACATACGGGAATAGCGATATTGAAGAGTAAACAGGGGCTTGGAATTGGGAAAAAAGCAATCGTTGCGCTGCATGACTATGCCAAGAAAGAGGTGAAGCTATTCAAGCTTTTGTTAAATGTGAGATCTGATAATTTACGGGCTATGTTACTTTATGAAAGTCTGGGTTATAGAAAAGTTGGAATTTTGGAAAAGCATTTTCCTACGCAGTCAGGGCGCTGTGACGTATTCGTGTATGAAAAAATTTTATGACCCTGCAAGCAATCAAAAATTGCCAATTTTCGCAAATTTGGCTTTAATCTTGAAAGCAGTAGCTGGGTGACTGGGCGATAGATGTGAAGAATTCTGGCTCTACCAATAAATTATTTGCTCCATCGCAAGATCCTTTGGTTTCGATAGGTATGCCAGTTTACAATGGGCAAAAAACCATAGCACATGCGATTGAAAGCATATTGGCGCAGACCTATCAGAACTGTGAGATTATTATTTCTGACAATTGTTCGACTGATAACACAGCGGAAATCTGCAAAAGTTTCGAAGCTAAAGACCCAAGGATAAAATATTTTCGACAGGTTGGTAATTTGGGTGCCACGAGAAATTTTCAGATTGTTCTAGAATATTCGCGGGGAAAATATTTCCTTTGGGCAGCTGGAGACGACAAACGTTCTCCAGATTTCATTGCTGTCAATGTAGCCTTCCTAGAGAATAATCCAAGTTACTGCGCTTCTATTTCTAAGGCCCGCGATGAAGGCAGTATCTTTAATCCGAATGGGATGGGTGACAGGCCACTTAATCAAGAGACGTCCGAGAAACGGATTTTAACATATTTCAAAGGCTGGCACCGCACAGCCATTTTCTATTCGATCTATCGGCGCGAGGTGATGGCCAATCATCCCCTGCTCTATCACCCCGAATTTCTGGGCCAAGATTGGGCGATGGTTATGCACTCTGCACAGTTCGGTCGCTTTCAAAGATTAGAACAAGGCGAGTTGATTCTCGGCAAAGGCGGCATTAGCAAAGGCATTCGCCATATGCGCGGCATGCGAAAGCGGCGCATTGAATACTTTTTTCCGCACTGGGAACTCAGTATGTATTTAAAAGAAATCTCCAAAGACTTTTCAACACGTGCGCGTATCATTCTTTTGATCCGCGCAATCATCCTGAACATCAGGGCCAATCTCATGCGGTTGATCCATGTGTTTGACGCGAGATAAAATCATAGTCGAGATGGCAGTTAGAACTTGAAATGAGCGGCACTTCAAATCTTCGGGGCATAGGCTTTCTTCTGGCTGGTGCTGGCACATTTGTGCTGAACGACAGCTTCATGAAAATAGCGCTTGCTGATCTGCCGCCTTATCAGGTTTTGGTGATGCGCGGTATTTCTGGCATCATCTGTGCGCTGGTTCTTCTTGGTATGATGGGTGATCTTAAAAAATTAGCCCAAGGCTTCAATCGGTTTGTCTTTTTGCGCGGCATATTGGAGGTAGGTGCAATTTTGACCTACATCTTGGCGCTTGTTCACGCACCCATCGGCGATGTAACGGCGATCTTTCAAATCACCCCTCTATTGGTGATCCTTGGCATGATATTTATCCACCGTGAAGCAGCCCATGCTTTGCGCATGGTTTTGGTGGCTGTTGGATTTGCCGGTGCTTTGCTCGTAGCGCAACCGGGTTTTGGCACGGCCTCGCCCTATTTGATGTTTGCATTTGTAACGGCATTATTTGCTTCATTGCGAGATTTGGCGGGCAGGCGCGTGTCGTCTGATGTTCCCGCACTGGTTGCCACCTTGATTACAATTGTGATGGTGATGAGCGGTGCCGCTGTTGTTGGGTTCAGCACCGAGCAATGGGTGAGGCCCAGCACCACCAACGTCCTGCTCTTGGCCGCCGCGGGCTTGTTTATGATGCTTGGCCACATGTTCACATTTCTGGCGTATCGCAATGCTTCTGCCCAAGCCGTGGCCCCGTTTTATTATTCATTCATGATCTGGGCCGTCGTGGCGGGCTATTTGATTTTTGGCGATGTGCCAAACACCTATGCCACCACCGGAATGTTGCTGATCTTGGCCAGTGGTTTAGGCATTGTTTATATGGAAGGCCGAAACTCACGCACTGCCAATTAATATCCCCGTGAGGAACACCAGAAAGCCGCCCACAGCAATTTGCAGTGCCGCCTTCAAGAATGGGGTATCCATATATTTCCACCTGATCCAACTGATTGCTGCAAGTTCAACAAGCACCACAATCACGGCCATAATAAAGGCGGTGTTGAAATCAGAAATGAGAAACGGCAACGTGTGGCCCAATCCGCCCACCATAGTCATCAGGCCTGATGCCAGACCGCGCTTCGTCGGGCTGCCACGTCCGGTCAATACACCGTCATCCGACAAGCCTTCAGCCAGACCCATAGAAATGCCTGCCCCCACAGATGCCGCAAGCCCCACGAGAAAGGTGTTCCACGTGTTGTGTGTGGCAAATGCCGCCGCAAAAATGGGGGCCAGTGTTGACACCGAACCATCCATCAATCCAATCAAACCAGGCTGAACATATTGCAGCAAAAACGCCCTGTGTTCGGCTTCTTGCTCGGCCGCCTTCATCTTTTCAGATTCATGAGCAAGGCCCAGCTTTTCTTTGACTGACTCGTGCCCCTTCTCGGCATCGGCCAGTTGCAGCAGAAGTTTTTTGATAGCTGGATCAGAGCTACGGGCAGCGGCCGCGACATAAAAATTTTG
>JAYTUV010000013.1:0-2879 GCA_043744395.1 Aestuariivirga sp. | reverse complement strand
GGGGCTTGACCTTCTTCCCTGCCCGTCCTATCTGACACTCAACTGTTAGCACTCTATGGGATAGAGCGCTAACAGGGTTGGGGTCGGCTTTTGGCTGGTCTAACCATTTCCTAAATAAAACAATAGTTTACAGGAGTATTACCATGAAATTCCGTCCTTTGCACGACCGTGTTGTCGTGAAGCGGGTTGAGGAAGACACCAAGACGAAGGGTGGCATCATCATTCCAGAAACGGCTCAAGAAAAGCCAATGCAAGGCAAAGTTATCGCTGTGGGCCCTGGTGGCCGCGACGAGGCCGGCAAATTGATCCCGATCGATTTGAAGAAGGGCGATGTTGTGCTGTTTGGCAAATGGTCTGGCACTGAAGTGAAGATTGATGGCGAAGAGCTTTTGATCATGAAGGAAAGCGATGTGATGGGTGTGATGGAGAAATAATCTCCTTAGGCGCGAACGCCGATCCAAAAAGTCTTCAACTTTTTGGGCGCGCGCGTCCCTCTCTATATTCGTTTCAAACAATTTAAAGGAATAAAATTATGGCTGCTAAAGAAGTAAAATTTGGTGCCGAAGCGCGTGAGAAGATGCTCCGCGGTGTCGACATTCTTGCCAATGCTGTGAAAGTAACGCTGGGTCCAAAGGGCCGCAACGTTGTGATCGACAAGTCATTTGGCGCACCACGCACAACCAAAGACGGTGTGACCGTTGCCAAAGAAATCGAACTGGAAGACAAGTTCGAAAACATGGGCGCGCAAATGGTGCGCGAAGTTGCGTCCAAAACCAACGACATCGCTGGCGACGGCACAACCACTGCAACTGTTTTGACTCAAGCGATTGTTCGCGAAGGTGCAAAGAATGTTGCTGCTGGCATGAACCCAATGGATTTGAAGCGCGGCGTTGATATGGCTGTGGCTTGCGCCATTGAAGACCTGAAAAAGCGTTCGAAGAAAATCAAGTCCACCGAAGAAATCGGCCAAGTTGGCACGATCTCTGCAAATGGCGAAAAGTCCATCGGCGACATGATTGCCTTGGCGATGCAAAAAGTTGGCAACGAAGGCGTGATCACCGTTGAGGAAGCCAAGACTGCCGAGACTGAGCTTGAAGTTGTTGAAGGCATGCAGTTTGACCGTGGTTATCTGTCACCATATTTCATCACCAATGCTGATAAGATGGTTGCTGAACTTGAAGATGTTTACATCTTGTTGCACGAGAAGAAGCTTTCTTCATTGCAAGCCATGCTGCCAATTTTGGAAGCTGTTGTGCAAACATCAAAGCCATTGCTGATCATTGCTGAAGACATTGAGGGCGAAGCCTTGGCCACCTTGGTTGTGAACAAGCTGCGAGGCGGTTTGAAGATCTGCGCCGTGAAGGCTCCAGGCTTCGGCGATCGTCGTAAAGCCATGTTGGAAGACATTGCCACATTGACCGGTGGTCAGGTGATTTCGGAAGACCTTGGCATTAAGTTGGAAAATGTGACCCTTGATATGCTTGGCCGTGCAAAGCGCTGCCGCATTGAAAAGGAAAACACCACCATTGTTGATGGTGCTGGCAAGAAGGCCGATATTCAAGGCCGTTGCGCACAGATCAAGGCGCAGATTGAAGAAACAACTTCGGACTACGACAAGGAAAAGCTGCAAGAGCGTTTGGCCAAATTGGCTGGCGGTGTTGCTGTGATCAAGGTTGGTGGTTCAACTGAAATCGAAGTGAAGGAACGCAAAGACCGCGTTGACGACGCTTTGAACGCAACACGTGCGGCTGTTGAAGAAGGCGTGGTTCCTGGTGGTGGTGTGGCATTGCTGCGCGCCAAGAAGGCTGTGGATGCGCTGCATTCTGATAACGCCGACACAATGGCTGGCATCAAGATCGTATCGAAGGCATTGGAAGCTCCAATCCGTCAGATCGTTGAGAATGCTGGTGTTGAAGGCTCGATCGTTGTGGGCAAGTTGCTTGAGAAGACAGGCAACTACGGCTTCAACGCACAAACCGAAGAATATGTGGATATGATCGCCGCTGGCATCATCGATCCAACCAAGGTTGTGCGCGTGGCCCTGCAAGACGCGGCATCAGTGGCCTCATTGCTGATCACGACAGAAGCGATGATTGCTGAAAAGCCAAAGAACAGCCCACCATCCATGCCAGGCGGCATGGGCGGCGGCATGGGCGGTATGGATTTCTAAATCTAGGCGCTCATACAAAGTTACGGAACCCCGGTGGAAACGCCGGGGTTTTTTTGTTGACAGTTCGCAAATTATGTTCTTAATTTGTTCTATTGATGATTTCATAAGTGTGTATTATATTACACGGAGAAGGTTTTGGAACGGGATAGTCGGAAGCTCATTGCCATGCTGCTAAGCGATGGTTGGGTTGATGTTGGAACCACCGGTTCGCATCATCATTTCAAACATCCTGTAAAGCCCGGCAAAGTTACGGTTCCCCACCCGAAGAAAGACCTGCCAATCGGCACCGTAAGATCAATCTTGCGGCAAGCCAAGCTTTTGAAACTTTAGGAGCAGAAATGCGTTTTATCGCCCTCGTCCATAAAGACCCTGATAGTTGCTATGGCGTCAGCTTCCCTGATGTGCCGGGCTGCACATCCGCAGGAGACACGCTGGATGAAGCCCTCACCAACGCGGTTGATGCTCTCTCCGGCCACATCCGCCTGATGGAAGCTGATGGTGAAGCAACACCCACCCCACGCACAATCGAAGCCATCAACGCTGATCCAGAATTTGCCGAAGACATAAAAGGCGCCATCATCTCCGCCGTACCACTGGTGCGCGACCGTGGCTCCACCACAAGGATCAACGTGTCGCTGGATTTGGGTTTGCTGGAGGCCATTGATGGATTGGCCAAGGAGAGAAGCCAAACAAGGTCAGCGTTTTTGGC
>JAYTUV010000012.1:0-2884 GCA_043744395.1 Aestuariivirga sp. | reverse complement strand
TGATTTCTGGCGAAATGTATGGTTTGATCACGACTTTGCAATCTGGCCGTGGCACGCAACTGACGCCTGTTTCGACGCCCTTAGTATTGGCGCCTGTGAAAGATTTTGGCGCGGATGTTCAATTTGGAAAAATCGATGCGTCTTCGTCTATGTTTGAGCGCTACAAGAAATTACTGACCCGTGCTGTAGAAGAGCCATTTGTGATGCTGATCAAATAAAATCAATGCACGGAATTTTAAAGTGACGGAGTTTAACTTTCTTCGCCGTGCTTTGGCAAATTGCCCTGATGCGTGTTATGATCGGACGGTTTTCTAATCATTGGCACGGCTGCCAATACCATCGAGTCAAAGCCAGTATCTCCCTTCGCCACATAATCAAAAAACTGCGAACGCATGCGAGGTTCCCAAAAATTATTGATGTGGGTGGCAATTTCCTTCGTGCCTTCTTCATTACCGTAACTTTTAAAGAAAGTTGCAATCTGGTTTGCCATACGCACCATATCTTTGGGTTCCATGTTTATGCTCCGTCAAAAATCATAATGCCTTGCTTGGAAAGCGCAGCGAGCTTCAGTCCAGCCTGTTTGGCCAATTTGAGTGCAAGCGCAGTGGGGGCCGAGATCGTGGCCAGCGCACCAATGCCAACGGTGGCGCATTTTTGCACCAGTTCAAATGAGCACCGCGATGACATAAGCACAAAACCACTTTCAGGTTTTGTGCAAGCCCGCGCCATCGCCCCAATCAACTTATCAAGCGCATTATGCCGCCCCACATCTTCGCGCGCTAGCAATATTGCTCCGTCCACGGAGCACCATGCAGCAGCATGAACTGTGCGGTTCAACTCATTCATCGGCTGAAACGAGGGCAGGGCTTCGAATGCTTTGGCAATAGCGGCTGTTGAAATGACGGGCTGCGGCAGTTTAAGGCCAGGCATCCGAATGGCATCTGCCATTTCCTCAATGCCGCAAAGCCCACAACCCACACGACCTTCCATCGAACGCGAAACAATCCGTTCACGGATCAATTTACCTTCAGCAATCGAAAGATCAACACTAAAGCCTTCACCCGATGGCATGACCAACACATTGCCGATATAACTTGAGTGCGCAACCAGTCCTTCCGACAACGCAAAGCCAACGACAAAGTCTTCCAAGTTAGCAGGTGTGGCCATCATCACGGCATGTGGTGTGGAATTGATCATGATCGCAACCGGAACTTCTTCTGGCAATTGCCAGATGGTTGAAACTCCATCTAATGTTCCGTTCGCCGCTATACTACTTAATCCAACATCACCAACAAAGTCGTCATCCCCGCGAAGGCGGGGACCCAACTTTCTTTCGTCATCCCGTTTACCTAAGTTGGGTTCCCGCCTTCGCGGGAATGACGGAATTTTAGAGCTTTGAGCCACACTCAAAACTATTCCGCCGCCACGCGCTTGTTTTCTTCCTCGCGCGTTTCCCAACCCTTCTGCCATTCTGATGGTTGGTTGGACGGGCGAACTTGCACGGCGGTCACTTTATATTCGGGGCAATTGGTAGCCCAATCCGAATACTCAGTAGTAATCACATTCGCACCCGTCACTGGATGATGGAACGTCGTATAAATCACACCTTGAGGCATGCGCTCAGTAATCAGTGCACGGAGCGTTGTTCCACCAATGCGACTGGTGAGTGAAACCATGGCCCCATCAGCAATGCCGCGTAGCTCTGCATCATGCGGATGGATTTCCAAAACATCTTCCGGATGCCAGCTTGAATTCTCAGTCCGCCGCGTCTGCGCACCCACATTATACTGCGACAGAATGCGGCCAGTCGTCAGGATCAATGGGAAGTCGCGGTTTGCGCGTTCAGGCGTCGGCACATATTCAGTGATCATGAAGCGGCCCTTGCCCCGCACAAAGCCATCCACATGCATCATCGGCGTTCCATTTGGTGCCTTTTCATTGCATGGCCATTGGATGGAACCCAATTCGTCGAGACGCTTAAACGACACATTTGCAAAGGTCGGCGTAACCAATGCAATCTCATCCATGATTTCAGAAGCAGAATTATATTTCATGTCATAGCCCATCGCTTGTGCCAGCTCGGCCACCATTTGCCATTCGTGCTTGCCCTGCATCGGCGCTTTCACTTGGCGCACGCGGTTGATGCGACGTTCAGCATTTGTGAACGTGCCATCTTTTTCAAGGAACGAAGTGCCGGGAAAAAACACATGGGCGAAGGCTGCGGTTTCGTTGAGGAACAAATCTTGCACCACTACCATCTCCATAGCTTCAAGAGCAGCAGTCACATGATTGGTGTTGGGATCAGATTGCGCAATATCTTCGCCTTGAATGAATATACCCTTGAACGTGCCTTCATGAGCAGCGCTTAACATATTTGGAATGCGAAGCCCCGGTTCTGAATCAAGCGTGGTGTTCCAGACTTTGTTAAATAAATCGCGCACAGTGTTATCAGAGATATGGCGGTAACCCGGCAGCTCATGCGGAAATGAGCCCATGTCACAAGCACCTTGCACATTGTTTTGACCGCGCAGCGGATTAACACCCACACCCTCGCGGCCAATGTTTCCGGTGAGCATGGCCAAATTCGCCATGCCCATCACCATGGTGGAACCTTGGCTGTGTTCAGTTACACCCAACCCATAATAGATCGCGCCATTACCACCCGTTGCAAAAAGTCGAGCAGCGCCGCGCACATCTTCAGCATTTACACCAGTTTCAGATTCGAGCGCTTCGGGTGAATTGCGTTCCTCACGAATAAAGCCAGTCCAACGCGAAAATTCAACCATGTCGCAACGCTCGGCAATGAACGCTTTGTTTTCTAATCCTTCTGTGAGGATCACATGGCTGAGCGCATTTACAATCGCCACATTCGTGCCGGGGCGCA